>NZ_JBJQMA010000016.1:0-113287 GCF_046486065.1 Escherichia sp. WS547
AATAGGCTGATTCAAGGCATTTACGGGAGAAAAAATCGGCTCAAACATGAAGAAATGAAATGACTGAGTCAGCCGAGAAGTATTTCCCCGCTTATTCGCACCTTCCTTAGCGCAATCAGTTCAGCCTGCTTATTATGCTGCACAAGATTAGTTCGAAATGTCGCTTCGCTACGTTGTTTTTCCACATTAAGCGGACGAATACGTTTACCAACCTTATGAGTAAATAAAGTTCCACCGATCACAATGAGCACGACGGTATAGACCATATACCCCTGGATATTCCATTCTGTTCCACCAACAGTGAATGAGAGCGTACCCGCGCTTTGCCAAAGAATAACGGTAAAGGTGATCAACATGCTAAGTGACTGGATGAAGCCAAATGAAAGACTGAGCGTTTTGCTGATCAGTAAGAGAATGTCTTCAGCGATACGTTGGTCAGGGTTATCTGTATTTTTATGCTTACCGTAGATCTGCGTGAAGTAGTAGTTTTTATCTGCAAACCAGCGATTAAGGTAGTAATCTGTTAACCATTCGCGCCAGCGAATAGTCAGTAGTTTAATTAGCCATGTTTTGTTTACGGATATTAATACAAAGATCCCCAGCAGGGCAGGGAACCAAAGGACAAGCTGCCAAAGCTTATCGGTTTCTTTCTGGCTTAGCGCATTGAAAAAATCATTATTCCAGTCGTTTAACCAGACCTGAATTTTAACCACGCCAAGGATCATGGCGAGGATAATAATGATTAACAGCACTGAAGTTTTATTATTCTTACGCAGCCAAAAGGGCTTCAGCAGACAGAGATACTTTGCTATCAACATACGAAACGTAATGGGAATGGTTATCATTAGCGAAAATTGATTGTGCCATCCAATGATTATCTATGGCAATGATTTACTGATGAAATTTATTTAAGTGTCATTTAACATTATGAAATATAAAGAAATTATTTATTTTCAATGGTTACGGTTATGCTATTGATAATCAAGGGTATTGCTAATGCCCTGACGCATGCCACGTAAGCCAGAATTTTCGCAAGGGAAGATGATGATGACGAAACACCCAACAGTAATTTATGTCGGGTGTCTTGTTAAGGCCATAAGAACGAAGCTAAGACTGGAGCAAAGAGGGAGCGTTATTAATTATTCTCCATTTGTCTTGCAACATCCATGATGTGGTAAAGCGGTACTCTGTTCTTAGCTAACTCCACCATGGCGTTCATATAAGGTACCATGGTTGAAAAAAGGATTTTATAACCTTCGCAAAAATAAGAAACAGTCTCATTGTTTACTTTAGTAATACGATGCTTAGGACAACCGCCATTGCAGATAGGTTTATATGCACATTGCTGACATTTCGCTGAAATCCGTTTTTTTTGCGCTGTCAGTTGTACACTGTTCATCGTTTTGAGTTCAGATTTATTAATGTTTCCAATTTTGTACTGTGGATAGACAAAATGGTCGCATTCGTAAATGTCTCCATTACTTTCAACAACCAGATTATCCTTGCAGGACTCCTGGAAAATACAACTGGTATGCCCATTCCCCAAAAAACGGCTGACAAAGCTTTCAAACTGACGGATGAAAATTTCACCCACATCGTTTTTAACCCATTGCATAAAAATGGTCGACATAAACTTGCCATAAGCCGTAGGAGGCACAGAAAAATCAATGATACGGAATGTGTTCTCACTATGACCACTGAAATCAATATTCGGCGTCCCGGTTTCGAGCAATTCGATAAATTGCATATGTTTACTGCCGATAGATTTTAAAAAATGATAAACCTCAAGAGGGTAATGGACATTAACGTTATTAATGACGGTTAACGTATTAAACTCTACTTGATATGATTTCAGACGCTCGATGGCTGCTATCACTTTTGCAAAAGTACCGTTACCAGAATTACTGCGTCTGTAACGGTCATGTAGCTCCTGGGGTCCATCGATCGAGATACCAACCAGAAACTCATGTTCTTTGAGAAAGGCACACCATTCATTACTCAATAAAATGCCATTCGTTTGTAATGCATTAAAAATACGTTTTTGGCCTGCATAGCGTTGTTGATAGTGAATAACTTTACGGAAAAAATCCAGGCCAGCCAGAGTGGGTTCACCGCCTTGCCAGGTAAAATAGACCTGATTGCCAGACGCTGCGATATATTGTTTGATGAACTCTTTCAGAGTGCTGTCATCCATCCATTTTTCATGAGTAAACTGCGACTCTTTTTCAAGGTAAAAACAGTAATCACATTTGAGATTACATTGAAAACTGGAGGGCTTGGCTGTAACGTGCATCGCTATCTCGCTCAATAAGGCGGCGGAAAATTCCGCCGCATGAAGGTTTAGTTATTTCGCTTCGCTTAGTGCTTTCTTGATATTGTTAAACTTCTCCTGATTTACTTCGCTAAGCGGTGGCTGGCTGCTGTCGATAAACTCTCTTACCACGCCTTGCATCTCTTTAACGACCTGCGGATTGGCGGCGGCAAGGTTATCTTTTTGCTGTAGATCCGTCAGTTTGTATAGACCTAACTGATTGTTTTCTACTGTATAGACAAGCGAATAATCGTTATTTCTCACCGTATAAGAGAATTGGCTTAAGTCCTCGGTGTTGGGATTATGCGGGTAATCGTCTGACTGATGGCGGACAAATTTGTGGTAATTATCCCAGAATGGAATATTTTCCTCGTCAAACCAGTGAGAATAAGAGGTTATCCAGGTCAGATTTTTATGTGGCTCGCCTTGTTTCTTATCTTGCAACCACGGCAGCAAGGAAACGCCATCCAGCTTAAGGTCTTTTGGAATGCTGATATCGGCTGCATCAAGAGCTGTCGGGTAGAAATCCATTGCGGAAATCAGCTTGTCATAATTACCGGGTTGAAGTTTTCCTTTCCACCACATAAACATTGGGGTGTGAGTACCGCCAGGATAGGTCTGACTCTTATAGCCTTTTTGCGCCCCGTTCAGCGGCAGAGGACCATCGATAACCGCACCATTATCGGAGGTAAAGAGAATAATAGTATTGTCATACTGTCCGTTTTTCTTCAGTTGTTCGAGAATGCGTTTTACACCCTGATCAACAGAATAAACGGAAGCGTAGTAGTTATCTGCTGTTTGACTACCAGTATTAAATTGCTTCTGATATTGCTCCGGTGCAGGATTATCATTTGGCAGGTGCGGAGCATTATAAGCCAGGTAAAGCATAAAAGGCTGGTCAAGTGTTTTGGCACGATCAACAACGCCAATTGCCTCATCGGTTAACTGATCGCTGATATAACCTTTTGCGGGGACGCGTTCACGGTTTTTGAACAGTGAAGGGGAGTTGTAATATGCCGTTCCTGCAGCGTGGAATCCCATAAAGTAATCAAAGCCACGGTTTTGAGGTTGCCATTCTTCCGCAGAAAATGTGGTGAAGTTGTCATGATAGTCACGCGTTTGTTTATCTTCCGGTACTGGCACATTACTGATTTTTGACAAGTGCCATTTACCTACTGCTGCAGTGTAATAACCATGATTCTGGAATAATTCAGGCAAGAAAGTTTCTGTTAGCGGAATACCATCCTGAGCATCGGTATTGGAATAGACACCAAAGCGGGCGGGCGCTCGACCGGTCATTATTGCGGCGCGGGAGGGGCCGGAAACACCGTGCGCCACATAGCCGTTAGTAAAACGTACGCCTTCATCCATTAATGAAAGGAGCGTCGGCGTTGATTTTTGCGCAGCTTCAATGGCTTTATCTATCCCTATTTTGTAGGTATCGACAACATCACGATTTTCCATTGTTTTTGGGTCAAAAGATCCCTTATCAAAAGGAAGTTGTCCATAACCAAGATCATCCATGGTCAGTACGATAATATTTGGCTTTCCTTTGGTACTGTATTCAGTCGGCGTAAAGTCTGAGAAAGCAACGTTTGTTTTGGTTGCTTTCAGCTTTACATCATCTGCCGCATGAGCAGCAAATGCAGCCATACCAGATGCCAGTATCAAAGATATCGAGGTACTTACGACACTTTTCTTTAATGCAGACTTCATAAATGTTCCTCTTCTTATTGTACTTAATTCCAAAGTAATTTTACGAAGAGAAATAAGTGAATGTAAGTGAAGTTAGTCACATAAAGAGATAGCAGATTTAGCTAAAAAAAGGGAAATAACAGTCCATAAAGCGTTGACATTACTTTCTGTTCTACTAAGTAATTTCTCGATGATAAACAACTAATCCATTGATATTTAATAAATTATTGTATTTTACTGACAAAATGCCGAATTGAGATCATAAATAATCATGCAACGGGTTATGCAAATGCATAAATATGTGATGAATGTCACTTATTTATTTCAATAAATATATCGCCTAAAAACAACGCGGGGCAGGAAATGGCTGCCCCATTTAATTCTTACGCAGCGTGTGTGGTTGACTACTCGTTAGCAAATAATCAAATAGCTAAAGCACTCATCGTGTTGTCCGTGTTCATACCGGTGTGCCTTTGACAACGGTACTCCTTAGAAACTCTCTTCGGACTGTTGCCGAAATGTTTGCGGAACGCATAAATAAAATAAGATGTACTGGCATAACCACATTGTTCGGCAATTTTATTGACTGAACCTTCTACGCGTATCAAATTTTTTGCGTGCTGCATTCTGGCATCTAAAAGAATCTGTGAGAATGTCGTTTGCTCTTGCTTAAGTTTTTTCTTCAACAGGCTTTCACTAATGTACAGGCAGTCACAAATATCTTTCAGCTTCCATGGGTGCGCCAGCTTCATGTTGACAATATTTCTCACTTTCCCGGAAACGGATAGCACACCGTTAGTTAATAGTGTAATGAAACCTTTACATGCGGCAAAAATAGACAGGCAAGAAAAAAGCAAAAGTTCTGAAAAATTATGATGATTGCGTTCTTCCGAGTTGAGATAAGCAATCATTTCATTAAGCAATCCAGTCGGTACATTTGAAGCACGTAAAAACTTCGCAGGAACAGGCACCGTCACTGTCTGGATGTTAGTGCATTGTAGATATTTTTTAATGGTATTTTCATTAAATCCGATTTCTTTGAAATGCCGCTCATAAGGTTCAAAATGCGTACGAACAGCGTTATCTACCATCAGGATCTCGCCGTCAGAGAAGGCGTAATCTTTATCTAAAATGTTAGCGTTGAAGGCATGATGAATAAATATAACAGAACAAACGAGCGACATTTTATCTCCTTAAAACAATAAAGTTTTTATCGATACTTTTTTAACATTTCATATTTATAATTTGCTGTTTATTTTCAGTCTTGCAAACTATTGATAATGAAATGTGTAAGATCCCTTGCAATGCGACCCATTTCTGAAATACCCAGCTGATCAATTGCCGAAAAAATGGCTATCAATGTAAGGGTCAGTAATAAGACAACCACAATTACAGACATGATCCTTTTATAGTTGTCTCTTTGCGTGATTTTATTTTTCACTATGGTCGCATGCATTTCAAATGTGTTTATTAAACGAATGACGTTAAGCATCCTTAATCAGTATGCTTAATATAACAGGCTGGAGAATAGAGGAAATAGGACTGGCGCTTCAGTACTGAGCGGAGTTTCTTACAGCTGTAGGCGGAGGTATATATCTTATAACGAGCAGTTTAATTTAGCACATGTGAGTAAATTGCGCGACAATGGTCAATGAGGAATTCTTCTGCTGTGCGGATGACAGCAGAAGAAATGAGGAGGCGAATTAATTTGATGGTTCTAATTCAACCGGAATACTTTTATAGCCAGGAATGCCACTTAATGGATCGTGGTTATCAAGTGTTAGCATGTGATTCGATTCTGGAAAATAGGTCACCAGTGAGCGGTCAGCCATAGGGTAAATGACCACTTTTAATCTATCCATGCGGCGTGAGCTTCGCTTACCGTCTGGCGTAAGCGCAATAAGATTAACTCTTTCGCCGTTTTTTACACGGCAAATTTTAGCTTGTTTAGCACTCATAAAGACCACATCTCGTTGACCGAATACCCCTCGATAGCGATCATCCATACCATAAATCGTCGTGTTGTACTGATCGTGGCTGCGTACTGTCGCCATGACCAGCTTACTGTTAAACGCTGAAGAGGGATCTTCTAACAGCCCTTTGCTGGTAATGAAATTAGCCTTACCTGACGGCGTCATCCAGCGCCTTTCAGCAGCTGCATTTATCAGGTGAAAACCACCGGGATGACGGATGCGCTGGTTATAGTCGGCGAACTCTGGCAGCACAGCTTCAATGTCATTGCGAATGCGATCATAATCTTCCACCAGATACTCCCAGGCTACCACGCTCTGGGGTAGTGCTGCCTGCGCGATTCCCGCGACCACTGCACACTCTGATTTCAGCATTACACCGGCGGGTTTTAACACGCCACGCGAGGCATGAATCATCGACATTGAATCCTCAACGGTTACCGCCTGCGCACCGCTTTTTTGCATGTCAATCTCGCTGCGTCCCAGAACCGGCAGAATATAGCTATGCCGTGCGGTCAGCAGATGAGAGCGGTTAAGCTTAGTGGCTACGTGTACCGTCAGATCTAAGTGTGTTAACGGTACAGCGCTCGCTTCCCGATCTGGCATTGCCAGAGCAAAGTTGCCCCCCATGCAGATCAATGCTCGAGCCTGCCCCGTACATATTGCTTGCATGCTGGCAATTGCAGCATGTCCAGGTGCATGAGGTGGGGTGAAACCATAGCGCTCACCCAGGCGAGCCAGAAACTCTGCAGACGGTTTCTCGGTGATACCGACGGTTCGGTCGCCCTGTACATTAGAGTGACCTCGTAGTGGGCAGATACCCGCACCAGGCTTGCCAATGTTACCTTTCATCAACAGCAGATTGACCAGTTGCTGTACATTCTGGGTACCATGTTCGTGCTGAGTGATCCCCATTCCGTAACAGATAATGGTGCGTTCGGCAGCGGCATATGCATCAGCCAGTTCGGCGATTTGAGTCTGACTTAATCCAGAAATACGTTCGATATCTTTCCACTCGGAATTGAGCACGTCACGGCGTAGCTCGTCAAAGCCGACGGTATGCGTTTGAATAAATTCGTCATCCAGCAATGAGGGCCGACCTGCGGCGCTTGCAGCATCATCGCGCTCAATTAACAGGCGCATCATCCCCTTGAGCAACGCCATATCACCACCAATGCGCACGTTATAGTAGGCACTGGCCAACTGAGTCTCAGAGTTCGTCAGCATTTCAAACGGGTTTTGCGGTGCGGTAAATCGCTCCAGGCCACGTTCCTGTAGAGGATTGATGGCGATCATTTTCGCTCCCCGTTTCACTAAAGCGCGCAACGAAGTCAACATGCGAGGGTGGTTTGTACCAGGGTTATGCCCAATGCAAATGACTAAATCGCATTTCTCAAAGTCTTCCAGCAACACGGTCCCTTTACCTACACCGATACTCGCTGCCAAACCCACACTGGTCGGTTCATGGCACATGTTGGAGCAGTCGGGGAAGTTATTGCTCCCGTATTCACGAGCAAAAAGCTGATAAAGAAAGGCAGCTTCATTGGAAGTGCGGCCCGAAGTATAGAATTCAACCTGATTGGGATCACTATAGCTTTGAAGGCGTTCGCCAATTTCGTCGAAAGCTTGTTGCCAGCTTAATGGCTTGTAACAGTCGCTGACGGCATCATATTTCAAAGGCTGGGTGAGACGCCCCGCAGCCTCAAGCTCGTGATCTCCCCAGGTAAGTAATGATTGAACCGTATTCTCAGCAAAGAAAGAGGCGTTTACCTGCTTATCCGTGACTTCCCAGGCGATTGCTTTTGCGCCGTTTTCACAAATGTCGAATGACGCACTGTGCTTAGGATCTGGCCATGCACAACCCGGACAGTCAAAGCCCTCTGGCTTATTCATGTCAAACATGGCAATAACATCCTGGCGTATATCCATCTGCTTACGTACTGCATTCGCTACGGATTTAACAGCACCCCAACCACCGGCAGCCCCCTGGTAGGATTCAATTTTTTTCTTCATCTACTTATCCTGTGTGGAAATGAATTATTAGGATTTGAAATAGCGATGATGCACAGTATATACAAAGGGATTATCGTCAATATGGATATATAAGAGTAGGGGACTACTCTCTTTCTATTTTTAATCTATTATCGTTAAATAATAGAATGGTATAAATACGATAAGTTAAGCATCATCTCTCATAGTGTTTAAATTAACATGTTTTTCAATATAAAAAATAAGACTCTGGCTTCAATTGTGCGCGGATTTTCTTACAGGTGTAGGATAATAGCCTTCACAAAATAATTATCCGCGCAATTTTCGCGAATGGAGCGCATAGACTAAGGTCAAAATCACAATTATTCATAGATAAAAGTGACACCAATGACTGACTGGACGGTTCCGGCTGAAACTTTGTTTCCTGTTTGTCCATAGGTTGCGCTTAAACCCAGAGGTACTTTGCTTTTATTTACTGTCCCCAGGGAGACGTTTTCTCCCGTAGCCAGTATTTTTCCATTACGCATCAGAGAGACACCCACTCCCGATGCTTTTGTTGCATCTGGTGCTGTGTTAGCAAACACTTGTCTGGCACTGTCAGTGGTAGCACCCGAAAGATAAAATGAGAGCTTTTGTTCACTTGAGCAATATACGCCAAGGGGTATTTCTGCGCTTCCAGGAAAGTCCGGGAGATTCACGTTGACATTACGACTATCAACGGTGCAGCCGCCTGTTGGCATAACAACACTGTTATTTGAAATAATATTCCACGTAAAATTACGCGGATTTCCGCTTCCTAACGTGGCAATTTTATACATATGAATACGGGCAATAACTTCCCCGGCTTTTATGACAACTCCACCGGCCGCACCGACTGGGGTAATATAGAGTTTTAACGGTAATGGCATCGGTGTCTTATCACCAATATCTAATACATTAGTATTTGTCGTCAACGGGAAGGGGTAGGTCACATTATTCCAGTACAGCGATCCTTTATATGACTGTAGAGAGCCTGCGAAAGCTGAGCCTTGTACCAGGTTTATATGATCAGTGTCGTACCAGCCGCCGTAATCATTCCAGCAACTTATATGCTGAGACAAGTCTACAACCAGATTCTGGCCCGGTTGTATTACAGGGTCGAGATTAACATAAACAGAGGTTGTACCTGCTCCAATACTTGACCCGCCATCGACATTACAACTGAAGGCAAAAACTTTGCCTGCCATTAATAGAAGATAAATACCGAACAGAAGCTTCATACTTATTGTTTTACCCATGATATATCCTAAGGTTAAAAAATTGATTTAAAAAGGAGGCTAAGAAAATCGAATCGACGTTATTGCCAGGTGTAGATCACATTGATTAGCGCCTCGATCGTTCCCTGGCTTGCGTTTCCATTCACCGTGATAGCTCTTGCCTTAAGTGGAAACTGTGCATTACGAGTGATCTCATCAACAATAACCGTTTTGCTATCGCCATTTTTTAACGTCGCATCCTGGTCATCCCTTAGCTCTATCTGAATATTTTCGGCAGTACCTTCATTTTTGTAATAACCCGTATTGTCAGTTGAACCTGTCACGATTGCCGTCACTGCACTTGTTTCAACCGGACAATCGGTTAATGACAAAGTAATATTGTGCCAGCCTGATGCAGAACCAGGTTGTTGCAGATTGCGCGTATAAAGATCCCCGAGATTAACGTTAGCTTCTTTGGTTTGAATAGTGCAGGGTTTAGCGACTACCCGACCATTAACAGTGATAGTGACATCGGCGGCCTGGAGAGTTGCTGTGAATAACGCGCAAAACGTAGCTAACAGGAACCTCTTGTGAAGTCTTTTCATATCTGACTCTGATTATTGAAATTCAAGGGTAAAGGTTGCCGAAGCCCTCACCAGTCCCGGATTGACGGACTTCTGAGTTGACTTCAGACGAGCGGAGTAAGGCAAAATATTGTTCTGTTCTGGTACCAGTGGGATCCACTGCATCCCGGCATGAAGGTCATTCAATTTCACCGGACGCATATTTCCGTCCAGTATTTCTATACCCAAACCGGAGGCTGTATTGCTTCCTTCATCCAGTTTCAACAGAGTATTATTTTCTGCATCCTCAATACCGTTAAATGCAACCCGAACCCCCGTTGTCCCTTTACTGCATTCACTTAACGTAATCTGAAAAGGGACGGCTGGACTTGTGCTACCGGTCGTTGGAAATTGTCTGGCACTGTTTTTTTGGAGATCTACGGTAAAATTAAGCGAATCCGATGAGACTGTGCAGCCATAATCGAGGACGCGCCCGCTAATTTTAATAACGCTATCTGCAGATAAAGCAGAATAGGTGGTTAACCCCAGACATAAACCGAGGAAAATAATGTTATTGTATTTCATAATCTATTGTTCCTTAGCGACAGATTGCTGTCTGCTGGTTCAGTAAGGTACCAGGAGAAACTTCAGGAAGCTTGTACTCGACAATACAGTTTGAGTTTTTATCTTTGCCCCATGAAACCTGTAATTTCCCTGACTGTGGAAGTCCAGTCAGATAAACCTGACCGTTTTCCGCGACAATGCTGCCATTTTTATTCTCTCCATGTGTGACAATTGCACCGAATGGAACGCTCTTATTACCGTACTTCAACGTCATTAATACTTTCCCGCCGATTTGTGCATTAAATGTTGCTCTGGCAATAGCACCGTGAGTTGGGATGACAGTGACCACGGTTTCATCCAGTTCAACATTATCTGCAAGGGAATTCGCGTTAAGAGCGACACGATTTTCTCTATATTCTGTCGCAAATGGTAATATGGCATAGCCACGCCAGTCGGTATGAATTCCGGTCTGGTTCTCTATTTTGACATTATCAGCGCCAGGAGCCTTAACCAGAACCATTGTGTCGCCCAGCGGCTGTCCAAAGGTGATGCCATCAGCATGAGCAATAATGCCACCATTCATTCCGTAATAAATCTGGCTGCTGTCACCACTCCGACTGTAACCGACATTCGTATTACCGTAAGCTCCACGATAATTAAGAGAACTGTAACCACTGGTGCCAGACGATGTATTACCCCCGTGGGTGTTACCGACCTGAACACTATAATTCAGGTTATTATCCGGCAGCAGAGTGCCATAAACTCCCGATAGATTGGTCATGCCGCCTTTCAAATCGTTTGACATACTGTAACTGGCGTTTGAGTTACGAAATGCCGACTGACTGTCTGTACGCATCCAATGACTGAAGGGAACATTAAGCGTAAAAGCAAGTAAATGATCCCGATCGTTTTGCCATATATTATTGGAATAGCTGTAATTCAGCGAAGTCGTAATATCACCAAACGGCACATTTAATCCAAATGATATTTGCTGGTCGCTGCGTGACGTGTTCCAGTAACTTTGGCGACTGGCACTGAAAAATGTCGTACCGTAATTTCCAAGCTGCTGAGAGATGCTTATTTGTTCCTGACCACGCTTACTGTAGAACAGATTAAAATAATCAATAAATTGTGTCTGCTCATTGCTGTCTCCGGTAGGAGGCTTGACGGTGTAACCACTCATTCGACTGTAGGCACTGTCGGATAAGTTATAAAAACCTTGCGTAGAATAGCGATATCCTGCGACCTGGATATTGGTTCCCGTCTGGTAGAAGGATTTGCTGTAGACGGATTTAATCGATTGCCCGCTGTGACGGGTGCCATCTGCAAGTGTCGTATTGGCCTGCGTGATATCGAAAGAAAAGGCACCAAAAAGTCCTAAATCTTTACCAATACCAAGGTTGAAGGCTTGATAATCTTCTGCAATTTGCATTCCGCCATAAGGTGTCCAGTTTCCTTCCAGTCCATGCATCAAGCTACCTTGTATGAACTTGGGGGAGCTTTGCAGGTTATTTCCACTACGATATTCCCCCATGGCAAGCGCATAACGCGTATATCCAGCACGTTGGAGAACCGGAACAGACGAATAAGGAACATATAATGTCTGAATACTGCCGTCTGCCTCTTTTATGGTTACTTGCAGATCACCACCATTGGCCGCAGAGTTGATATCATCAATAGTAAAAGGGCCGGGTGGGACAGTAGTCTGATAAACATCGTATCCATTCTGTTTTACACTCACTTGTGCGGTGCCGCGGGCAATACCATGAATCACCGGAGCGAAACCATGTTGGCTATCGGGCAACATCGCTTCTGTTGAATTTATTTTGAGGCCACGAAAGTTCACACTATCAAAAATATCGCCATCGGTATAACTATCACCTACCGTTAAGCGTGAGCGTAAGGGAATAATGTCACGTTCAGCCGACGTATTGATATGCTGCCATTTATTGCTGTCAGATGAATTGCTACTCCCACTGTTATAACTCCACGTTGAGTTATCGCGCAGTCGCCAACTACCAATGTTGATGCCACTCTGTAAATTCAAATATGCATAGTTGGATTTTCCTGCATTATGGTTACTACGATTATTAATAGAATTACCATTAAAACTATAGTTTAGAAGCCCAGCATTTATTCCTTCTTCCCACAGATCAGGAGAAACATAGCCGCGAGCCATTCTGCCGACATAAATTTGCGGAACGGAGAGTGACAGATGTTGCTGACCAACATCAAACTCAGTTGATGCGTCGGCCAAACGATCCTGAAGTGGTGTGCATGCGCTGTTGTCCGGCACATGTTTTTCTGCCAAATGTTCTTTATTGTCTAATAACGCTGATTTTTTTATGCCAAGACTGACAAGAAGATCTGTACTCAGGCATGGGATGAGATCTGCGTTATTATCATCTGCAATAAAAGTAATATCCCGACTAGTCATAAATTCGTCGTTCAAATAAATGTCGACCCGATATGTACCAGGTGGTGCCTCGCGTCCCTTAGTAAAGGCGGATAAATCGACAGATTCAGCAAGATCATTGCTTAAAAACCGTGGATTAAAATAATACTCTGCGTCAACGGGAAAAACCGCAGTTGCTAAGCCAAGGGCAAAGGTAAGCCGTGCAAAGCGAGGCAGTATTAACACCTGATGCATACGATATGCCTTAAATGCGGCATGAAAGGCTGTCATTTTTAATTCCGATTGAGTTTATTATTAATTAGGTCACTGGCTTATTGCATGGTTGCCTTAATACGCGGAGTTAATGCACCGTAATCATTGATCGTCTGAAAACTGATATCCCCGGTTGCAGCATGCGGGATATCCACCGATACTTCACCTTTTGGCGGCACCATGGTGTTTGGGAGATTGCTATTTCCTGCTTTCATATTTGTTACGGTAATGAAGTAGGGCGTTGGATTAATAAGAGTGAGTTTGCTGCCGCTGCGACGAAACCGAAGCATTGCAGGCGCTTCTTCAGGTGCCATTGCCAGGTTCGTGGGGCGATAAAACATTTTTATGCGGCTAATAATTGCCAGCTGTAATGTATTCTCATTCTTCTGATCTTTTTCCATAGCAGGAATAGCTTTAACATTAACCCAGAACAGGCTTTCACGGTCGCCTGGTAACTGATGATTAGTGGCGTTGATTATCCGCAGCGTATTCTCTTTTTTACCTTGCATGGAAAAAAGCGGTGGGGTAATGACAAACTGGGTGTCTTTTTGGTCACCTGCATTTTCTATCCATGACTGAATGAGATAGACACTGGCAGGATCATTATTCGTGACAGGCAATAAAACCTGTTTCTGGTTTGCCGGATAAATTACCCGCGTCGCACCCAGTGCGACAGCTGCGTTGGCAATGGTGCTATGGCAAGCAAAGAGCAATAAAAGTAACACTGTCGCCATAAAGGAAATAGAGTAGGGGGTACGCGTAGTTTGCATCTGATGCATTCTCCATGTGTTAAGAGGATAAGCGGGGAAACCGTTACATCAGACAATCGGTAAATGTTGCTAATACATTGGCGAGTCGCCGGGTTTCCAGACTTAATGCGTTTGAAATAAATGTTGGTTCTCTTTTAATAGGAAAACCTTGCTACAAAGTAAATTTTTTAAATAACAGTAAATTTAACTACTGTTGTTTATTGATCGTTTAGATATTATGTGATTTTTCATAGCGCTCCAAATACAAACCACTCCTCATTAATAATGAGATTCACATTTCTGAGTTGCTAGGGTGTGCGTAGCCATGCCACACACACCCTGTTTCAATTTCAGATGACGTATAGCCACCTTAAGATTGAATTATAGATATTGAACTTTGAAGGTCGCATCTGCGTTTGCAGTACCAGCTACTGACTGCCCGAGAGCAATATATCGAGCCTGGAACGGCAATATATTCGTGCCATCAATCAAGTCAGTTTTAGCGCTAAAAGTGGCACCATCAAGTATTAATACCTCCCCCGTACGGTCCAAAATTTGAATACCGACATTTTGGGCAGAGCCTGCCGCTGAACTCTGCAGCGCTAATGTGTCGTCATTACTGGTGACAGTAGTACCCAGGAATGCAACAGCTGCATTACTGGAAACATTGGTATCACAATCATTCAGCTTGATATTGAAGCCAACGGCGGAGCTGAGGTCACCCGCTTTAGCCAGACGAGAAGAACGGACCTGACCCAGCTCAACCGTTTGGTTCATTGATTCTGAATCAATCGCACAAGCGGCATTTACCACTTCACCTTTAAAATGAATAACACCGCCATTAACAGTGGTCGTTACTGATTCATCACCCTCGGCTGCGCTTACCGCAGCAGACGACATCGCCAACACAGAAACGACAATCATACCGACATGTTTGAGTTTCATAATTCTCCAAAATTTATATTTAAGTAGCTGAATAAAGAAAGTTAACAATTAAGTCATTCTGTTATTGCTTATAAAACAAGAATCATTCTTGATGGGATATTGCCCTGAGAATATAGTTTCCAGGGTTATTACACTTCACGAAGAACGATAATATCTTTAAATTACAAGGACACCTAATCTCAACAAGTTTATTGCAGCACTTGTTGTAGAGAGTATTTGCAAAGACATTTTATGTCGCTAAATAACATTACGATTTCATTATGCATGTTATTTATAAACAGCGACTAAACAGAATATTATTGCGAACAAGGGAAGTGTCAGGAAAGGTCAAGAGCGACCAATGGTTTATATGGCTATAAATCATTAGCCATAGTTAATGTTTGCCTGGTGTAACTAACACGGAATTGCTTTAAACAGATAAGTGCAGGGTTTATTAAAGCTGACCGACAGACTTTCTTAACCTGGTAATATCTCTCTTAGGTGACTCTCCAAACATCCGCGAATATTCCCGACTGAAATGGGATAAGCTTTCGAAACCGACAGCATAGGCTGCAGTGGTGACATCGTAATGTTCATTCAGCATCAGTCGCCTGGCTTCATTGAGGCGTAGCCATTTCTGATACCGGAGCGGACTCATTCCCGCAAGCTGTCTGAAGTGTTGATGGAAAGTGGGGGTGTTCATTTGCACGCGGTTTGCCAGCCTGACTCTTCAACGCAGGGAAGATGCGGCAAACGGCAAACCTGCATACCAGCCAGCCTATATCCGGTATGCACAGGCCAATCATGAAAGAGGAGAGGCTTTATGTTCTGGAACCCTGAAGTAATAACGACGACTGGAAAATCGCTTCGCATCACTCAAATTCCATTTAACTATTCTGGGTTTGAGGGATATACATAATTGACTTCAGCACCAGAAACAGCATAACAAACTGTTTTAAATGGATATTAATCAAATGGCGATTCAAACTCACAGTTATGAACTCAGTTTTGGTTCATAACTGTGTTAAACGCTGTCCATAAATCACTCGATGTTACGCTTATTGGTTCATGAACTGTTCGTTCTAATGTTGTGATGTGCGTCAGGTTTTAGTGTTCGGTAATGTTACCTTTTACTCGATGATCGATTGTTTAGCACCTCTCCCACAACCGGAGCAGCGGTAAATGCGTTTGGCCAGCCAGCATAGAAGGCGGCCTGGGTAACGATCTCACCAGCTTCCTCAACAGAAAGTCCATTATCCATTGCTCTATTGAGGTGATAGCCAATCTGCGCGCTCTGTCCGGATGCGATTAAGGCGCTGACCGTAATCAGGCTTCTGTCGCGGGGTTTCAGCGCGGGTCTTTGCCAGAGATCCAGGAAGAGTGGATCAGCAGTGAATTTAACCAGGCCTGGAGATATTGGGCCAACATTTTTTTCCACTGTCTCTGAACGCTGCTTTTCTGCTTCCTGATTGAGAGGAAGCAGGTCCGGAGAAGCTTCAGGAAGTGCATCTGCCGTGACGCCACGAGTTTCAAATACTGCTTTGGTCACGCTGACGGCTGACATTGCATTTGGCCAACCTGAGTAGAACGCCAGATGGGTAATGATTTCTGATAATTCCGCTGGCGTCACGCCGCTATCGAGAGCGACGTCAATATAGTGCTTAAGCTCGGCAGGCTGGTTGCGGGCAATCAGCATGGCGACGGTCACCACACTACGATCCCTCGGTGAGAGGGCGTCGCGTGTCCACAGATCTTCAGTAATAGCTTCGCGACCAAAGCGCGCGAGAGCCGGTGAGACGGAACGAATATCAGCTTCCGAAATCGCTGACGGTTCTATTTTCATCATAGCTTTACCTCTTGTTTCCTCAGCATTGGCAAAATCAGAAATAACAAGCGACATAGCCGCTGCTGCAAGTACGCTTTTCATGTTAATCCTTACTGGTCAACGTTGCGGCTCCTGTTTGATTCCGCCTTTGTTACGAAGAAATACCGGTTTTACCGGGATTGCGTCCTTCCTGGCGCTCATATGCGCCGTTTGCCTGAGGTAATCCAGGAAGTGCAGCGTTTGTCGGTGCAGTTGATAATCCTCCTCACTGGCGTAAATCTCATAGAAATACCAGCGTTTTGGAGTCTCTGAATCTGTACCGGCATACATGGCTAACACGCCTTTCTCTACTTTGAGCGACTCGACCATTTCAGGAAGGACGATGTTTCTAAATTCGCTCTGAAATTCAGGCTTTACTTCGACGATCACCAGATTATTGATAGTTCGTTCATTCGGTATGATGTGTTTGTCGCCCAGAAACTGTGGCTCCAGGGTAATTTTCTTCTTCCTGTCAATAATGTCAGGTGCACGAGCAGCGAATGCTTTGTATGGGGCGGCATTGAGATGTTTGCGATAAGCACGCTCATTTTCATAGAGTTCGAACATGAATGCCTGACCTGAATTGTCGCTGCGTTGCAGGGCATACATCGCCAGTGTACCTGCTTCATGATCAACCGAAGCGGAAATCGTCTGTCTGGCCACGTCTGCAAAGTCGTTGTCCCGATCGGGTCTGATGCCGAGCTCGAAGATATTCATCTCCGGCTTATTCGGCGCGTCCGGTTTTGTTGCAAAGACAGGGCTGCTTATTAGCATGCAAATTAAAAGCATAAAAGTCTTTTTCACGATGATCTTTTTACTGACGTTACTGTTTAAGACGTTCGATCAACTGGTGCTGGTAAGAACGTAACCGACCGCTACTGGCGCTCTCAAAGACGAGAGGAGGAAAAGTGAATAAGGGCTATCGCATCCAGACCTGCTTAACATCTTTCGTTTGCGGCGTATTTTGCGCCATGACCCCCGTCAGAACATGCGGCTGGTAGGTTTCTTCCAGAAACTGAATTTCCTCCGGACTTAGTTGAAGATTTACTGCGTTTACCGCGCCATCGACATGAGCTTTTTTTGTAGCCCCTACGACAGGTGATGTGACTTTTGTCAGCAGCCAAGCGAGAGATATTTCCGTCATTGACACCAGATGGCGTTCGGCCAGTTCGGCTACACGCTCAATAATGCTGCGATCCTGTTCAGCCGTGCTGTCATATTTTCCACGCGCATAGTCATCCTCTGTGGCTCGCCGTGTATAGCCTTCTTTACGAGAGAGGCGGCCGCTGGCCAGCGCGCTATAGGGGGTCATTGCGATATTATCCTCAGTGCACAGGCCGAAGAGCTCCCGTTCATCTTCGCGCATAATTAGATTGTAGTGGCTCTGTACGGAAACAAAGGGCGTCAGCCCTTCGCGTTCAGCAAGGGCGTTCGCCTTCGCCAGCTGCCAGGCATAGCAGTTTGAAATACCAACAGATCGTACTTTGCCAGCAGTAACAGCGGTATGTAACGCTTCAAGCACGTCGATAATGGGCGTGTTGTAATCCCAGATGTGGTAGATGTAGAGGTCGATATAGTCCATCCCCAGATTCTTCAGGCTCTGGTCAAGGGATTGAGCGATTGCCTCTTTTCCGCTGATCCCTCCGGCAATTTGTGCGGGGGTTCGCGGCAGAAACTTGGTGGCCAGGACGATATCATCGCGTTTCGCCATCTCCCGTAATGCCCGGCCAACGTATCGCTCACTGGAGCCATTCTGGTAGGCTATAGCGGTATCGTAAAAGTTGATGCCCTTTTCAAGGCCATAGCGAATGATGTCGCGGCTTGCTGTTTCGTCCAGCGTCCAGCTATGCTGACCCGTCGACGGATCGCCAAACCCCATGCATCCCATGCAGATGCGGGAAACAAGTAAGTCACTTTTACCGAGCCGGGTATACTGCATTGTTATTCTCCCTCTGGATTATTCACGACGGAATTGAGCAGTTCGACAAGCCTTGAAGCGTGTTCCCGGGCAAGCGTTTTTTGCTGCGCGATTTTGTCGGCATCCCGGTCGGCATAGCTGATACCGCAGGTATAAACCGGCGCCAGCAGCTCAAGATTGCACAGCCTTGCCGTGGTTTCGAACGGAATAAGATACTCTTCAATGGTATGGCCAAAGAAACTGTCGACGGTATAGAGCTCCTCTGGCGCTCCCGTTGTAAAGGAGAGGATCAGCTTTTTACCGCCCAGTTTCGCCGTTGAGCCATGCGCGAAGCCGTGAACAAAGACCTCGTCCAGCCATTTTTTCATTAATCCTGGCAGCCCATACCAGGAAAAAGGGAACTGCCAGACAATCACATCGGCCCTGAGCAGGCTTTCCTGCTCCGCCGCGATGTTGAATTTGCCATCCGGATAGAGCCTGTCCAGACGACGAATCTCAACATCGGGAAGGGCGGTCTCCACTTCATCAAGAATAGTGGCATTGGCGACGGAATGGGTAAGCTCAGGATGGCCTGAAACAATAAGGATATTTTTCATTTCAATGAGTTAAATATATTTGGTGAATGTTTAACCCAGTATAGAGTGACACCATTATTTTTTTTAGAGCAGTAAAGACTCATTCACTTTTAGACAAAAACTAATAATGGTCAACTGTTCTCATTGTACCGGTCATCACGAACCCGTGAACTACGCCGTGATGCACAGTAAACGTTCTGCATTGCGAAATGCGATGGCCTCTTTTTCAGCCTTGTTGACGGGCAGACTGTCTATAAAGGTTTTTACACCGTCCAGGGTCTGATAGGGATAATCGACGGAGAACAGGATCCTTTCTGCCCCCATTAACTCGTAGATAAACTGGAAGTGCGGCAGTGTCAGCATACCTGACGGGGTAACGTAAACGTGTTGCTGGAAGGTTCTCGTTAGCGTGCGTGACAGACCCGTTGCAGCCAGTGGTAGGCTGTCATCAAGACGCTGGAGCCAGAAGGGTAACATCTCCCCCCAGTGGCCACTGATTACCTGCAGGTTGGGATATTTATCAAATGCGCCCGATAACATCAGCCGCAACAAATGGATCCCCGCTTCGTGATGCCAGCCCCAGGCAAACATAGAAAGCCTGGCGTTGACCTCTGCGCTGAAGCCCGTGAAGTAGGCCTGCTGTACGCTTTTAAGCGGTAACCCGGGATGAAGATAGAGTGGCACATTCAGTTTATTAAAGCGGGAAAGCAGGGAGTCGGTCAGGATTATGACCATCAGCGACGGTTTTCCCCCAGTCGCCAAGGAAAGGTGCCTGCTCAAGCGCAACAGGCATACACGCTCGCCCTAACTCGCTGTCGAGATAATTTTCTTCGAGGCAAATGATTTTCATATTCTCACCATTCATACAAAGCAGTAAAAGTGATACAGATTAGAATCACCCGGAACAGCCCGTTCGTGTGTGTCATTCATGACAGTCTGTTCCGGACGGGCTTTACACCATCGGTTTTTCCCAGGCGCCTCGTGTATCCACTCTGGTCTCTGCGGCGAGTTGTTCCAGCAGGATGATTTCCTCATCGCGTAACTGGATGTCTGAAGCGCAGGCGGCGTCCAGAACGTGATGGACTTTAGTCGCACCAACGAGGGGAAGGGTACCTTTCGCAATAGCCCATGCGATGGCTATCTGTGCCACGCTGGCATTCCTTTCGGCTCCCATTTTTTTCATGGCGGCGGTTAGTCTTTCTATCTGCGGCAGTACTGCGTTATAACTTTCGGCCCGGCCACTCCCGGCAGGCATGGGATGATTTGAATCATAACGACCACTGAGCGCGCCTTGCTCCAGGACCATGTAAGCAAAGAACGTGATGTTATTTTGTCGGCAATAATCAAGGATCCCGGCCTCTTCAGAAGCGCGATAGAGCAGGCTGTAGTGATTTTGTACTGCACTGAGGGAATAACCGGAAGCGTTAAGGATTTCATTGGCGCGTCTGATTTGTGCCAGATTGTGGTTGGAAACACCTACGCGTTTTACCTTACCGCTTTGTAAAAGTGGGATCAGTCCTGGCGTCCATTTTTCGACGTCGAGGGGATTATGGATCCAGTAGATATCAATCGCGTCCACGCCCAGGCGCCCAAGGCTGGCCTCAAGCATATCGCTGACAGGCTGCGCAGACTGCTTGTCCGCAATCTGCGGCGTGAATTTGGTGGATAAAATTATGTTCTCGCGGGGAAACTGACGGACTAATGCTCCCAGCGCAGTCTCGGAACTCCCCATACCATATACTGCTGCGGTATCCCAGAGATTGAGGCCCTTACTCATGGCCGCAGTGAACACTTCTGCCATCTGAGTATCAGAAAGATGATTACCAAAGACGGTGTCGCCGCCGGCAAAGCCTGTGCCCCAGGACCATGTACCTAGTGCGACTGGAGGTAGTGTTTTCATATTCAGCTCCTGAAAAAAGGCCGGATCGTGGCTGACTTAAACCGGCCAAGTAAGGTGAGTAACGATGAATTAATTAAGCTGTCCGGCGGAGTGCATTTAACAGCGCCACACCAACCCCATGTGCTGAAGCGGGATTCTGCCCCGTGATAAGGCGATCGTCGGTAACCACGTTTTCAGACCAGTTTGGAGCTTCATGATAAAGCGCACCATGCTCGCGAAGTGCGGTTTCAAGCAGGAAGGGAACCACATCTGTTGTGTGAACTTCTTCCTCTTCCTTGTTGGTAAAGGCCGCCACATTTTTCCCTTTTATCAGGTATTCGCCGCTACTGAGTTTTGCGTCAACCAATGCCGCAGGCCCGTGGCAGACGGCTGAGACAATCCCATCACTTTCATACACTTCGCGGATAATACGCTGGGCATCCTGATTATCACGGAAATCCCACATGGTCCCATGACCACCTGCAAAGAAAACTGCGCTGTAATCGGCACCTTTCAGCTCGGATAACGCAGGTGTTGTTGCCAGGCGCTGCTGAAAATCGGTTTCGTTCCAGTACCAGGCGTTAACAGGGTCGCTGAGGTCAAATCCATCCACCGGTGGCTGCCCCCCGCGAATACTGGCTATTGTTGTTTTTATTCCGGCATCTTCCAGTACTTTCAGCGGATGAGTCAGCTCGGCCAGGAAAAAACCGGTTGGTACACCGGATGCGCCTTTAATCGGATGGCTGGAAACGACACATAGCACTGGTTTATATGCAGGTTTCATATCGGTCCTCACTCTTTATTTTTAAATTCATCGGCGAAGAGATTTTCCCAGTTAATAAAGGAGCCAAGCGGTATACACTCGAAGCTTAGTAAGCCTGCTTTTGCCAACGGGAATTCGGCCATAACGTTCATCGCTTCATCGACAGAGTCACATTCAAGAAAAATAGCGACGCCAGGTCTGTCCTGACGGAAGTAGATGTCGCGGATGAAGCCTGATTTATACAATCCCCAGGCGTGCAGCGCTTCAGCGTTGAGGTGCGGAGCATATTTCTCCAGCGATGCTCCAGGGGCAGGGATATCCAGACATAAAATTCGCATCATAGTCTCCTGAACTCAGGTCGTAGTAGAAAGAGACTAAAGTATAAGAGGCGTATTTCAGGAAGATTAGAGGGTCATTGACTTAAGCATTTTTAGACTGTACTTAATAATCAGGCGAGAATTGCTTAGGAAAACATTATGAATAACGCTCTTTATAACCAGATTCGCATCTTCCAGAGCATTGCGCGGGAGGGCAATATTTCGGCAGCCGCAAGGAAACTGGAAATTACGCCTCCCTCCGTCAGCAATGCACTAAAGCTGCTGGAAGAGTATATCGGCCATCCGCTTTTTGTGCGTACGACCCGCCGTATAGAGCTGACGGAAACCGGTCAATTATTGCTGGAACAGACCGCTGCGGCGGTGGAGTCGCTGGAAAACTCACTTGAAAGCATTCGCGACCAGCATCAGGAGCCCTCAGGGATGGTGCGAATTACGCTCTCGCGTTTTGCCTACCTGTTAATTCTTAAGCCTGCGATGGCAGAATTCTGTCAGCAATATCCGGGTATACAGTTAGAAATTTCGGTCTACGACGGTACCGTGAATATCATCAAAGAGCGTTTTGATCTGGGGATCCGTTTTGGCGATATTCTTGAGGGAGGGGGGGTGGCCCGACCGTTAATGAAACCGTTTCGTGAAGGATTATATGCATCCTCAGCGTATCTCTCCCGACATGGAACGCCTGAAGTGCCGGCAGATCTCTGTCATCACCAGCTGATTGGTTACCGTTTTATCACCAACAACCGCATCCTTCCGCTGCTCCTGAACGATCGCGGTGAGCAGTTGACCGTTGAGATGCCGGGGCAGTTAATCAGCAACGATATTGACGTTATGGCAGACGGGATCCGTAACGGGCTGGGAATTGGGCGCTTGTTTGAGCCTGTCTGGCAGTTACAGCCGGACAGGGAGCGCTTTATTCCGGTGATGGAGAGCTACTGGAAAACCTACCCGCCAGTGTATCTCTATTACCCCAAAAACGCGGGTAAAACGAAAAGAGTGAAGGCCCTGATTGATTTTCTGATATCCACTACGGGGCGATAAAGACGATAACGCCTCGTTCGGTATGGAGATGCATCGAATGGCATTGTGAGTTTTTTTTCACAGATGGGCGTAATCGTCAGTGGATTTTACATACAAGGATAGCGCCCACATACTGACATCATTAATTAACGTTGGGTGAGGTTTACCGGGGGGAGGGGAAAGCGAACCAGGAGATGGAGGTGGCCAATCTGGTACGAACCGCCGCGTAGCTTGCACGGCAAAAGCTGCTGACTGATTCATCAGTTAAGCTACTGAAAGAGCGGAACACATGAACTTAAGAACAAACCCACCACATTTAACATAATATACATTATGCGCACCAAAATTATAGAGGCTCAATGCTAATGTTCTATTTGTGGCTCATTGGAGGCACTCAGTATAATCCGGGAGCACTACCGTGATTTTGGCCCCACGCTGGCGCGGGAAAAGCTGGAGGAAGTTCACGGTCTGGTCCTTGGAAAAGAAACCATCCGACGTCTCATGATAAACGCGGGACTCTGGATCCCCCGCAGACAACGCGCACCGAAAATTCATCAGCCTCGTTACCGGCGTCCTTGTACTGGCGAGCTGATACAAATTGATGGCTGCGACCACCACTGAATACGGTAAACCGATGATCCTCTACAGCGATAAAGCCAGCGTATTCAGAGTCAATAATAAGCACGCCACCACCGGTCTCGGCGATACCCAGTTTGCCAGGGCCATGCGCTGCCTTAATATTACTCCTTTGTGTGCTGAAACCAGCCAGGCAAAAGGCCGCGTTGAACGTGCTCATTTGACACTTCAGGACCGACTCGTTAAGGAGCTCAGGCTTAAGGGGATCTGTACAATAGAAGCGGCCAATGCATTTGCAGAAGAATACATGGCGGATTATAACCGGCGCTTTGCCAAAGAACCCTTGCATGATTTTAACGCGTACCGGCCGCTGGCATTAGACGATGACCTTGATGCAGAATTTACCTGGCGAGAGCCTCGCCGGGTATCAAAAAATCTGACTGTACAATACGATAAAATGCTCTATCTGATTGAGGACAACGAGTACAGTCGAAGAGCCATCGGCAAGTATATTGATGTCTGGCATTATCCTGACGGACATAAGGAGCTGCGACTAAATGGCGTGCTGCTACCCTACTCCACCTATGACCGGCTTTCTGAGGTTGAGCCCGTCGCCATTGTAGATAACAAGAGACTTGGCCATGTGTTGGATGTTGCCCGTCAGGTCCAGAGAAAACGGGACAATAATCGCTCACTATCGTTACCTTGTTCTGGTGATGAGCCTTCCCGCAGACGGCACGCGCCTAGCATCAACAAATCTCAGCGCTCACTGAACGAAGATGACCTACTTGAAACCATGATAAAGCTTCAGGGAAGCTCTGAGGCCATCTTTGGTAAAAGGTGAACTTGGCGGAAACCTCGTACTAACTGACCAACGGCGAAGTGTGCGCTATCTTTCGGCTATAGCAATCAAAGCCAGAGAAGATTTCTGAGAAATGCAAATAACTTCAATGATATTATATACAAAGGAAACCGAGGTAAAATTCGGGTGTCACAGAACCCCGAACCGCTCCGCGGCGATTTACTACTCCAGCATCTCACATCCTAAAGGCTAAAGTATGGACTTCTCTGAATATCAGACAGAAATAATTGAAGATATCAAATCATGTCTTGAAGGTTTACAGGTACAGCCAATTCTCTTTATGGGTGCAGGGGTATCTCAACGCTACTTGAAAGCTCCTGATTGGGAAAACCTGTTAAAGTATCTCGCTGAAACTTGCCCATTAATCACTCGCCCGTATGGTTACTACAGTCAAACAAGAAATGACAATAAACCAATGATAGCAAGTGATTTTTCTGAGTCATACGCTGAGTGGGCTTGGGATGTGGGGACATCTCGTTATCCTGAACAGTATTTCAATGGAAAAAGCTCTAAAGATATATATATCAAGCATGAGATTGCAACATTGTTGAATAACCTTTCAGACTCGGTTGATTTTTCAGCAATGGAGTACACTGAAGAAATTGAAAAGTTAAAAAAAGTAAGGCCCCATGCCATTATTACAACAAACTATGACGATCTGCTTGAAAAGATATTTGATAACTACCAACCGATAGTTGGCCATAATGTTGTGACTGTTAACTATACTACATACGGTGAAATCATGAAGATTCACGGCAGTAGTAAAGAACCAGAAAGCATCATTATAACAAATGAAGACTATGTTGAGTTTTATAAGCGTAAAAAGTATATCAGTGCAAAACTTTTAACATATTTCGTCGAGCATCCGTTGTTCTTCATTGGCTATAGTATTAATGATGAGAATATTAAAGCCATCCTGTCTGATATTGATGAGATAATTGCGCCAAATAACGCTTTGATTCCGAATATTTATTTGGTTTCCTTTAGTCCAGAATGTGAAGGTACAGGTTCACACCAGAAAGAGATTTTGATTGGTGTTGGTGAAAATAAAAGCATCCGAATCAAAGTGATCTATGCCAATGATTTCGGTTGGATTTATGATGCCCTATCGTCAAATACGCCAGAAATCAGTGTTAACCCAAAATTAGTCAGGGCGCTATTAGCCAGAACCTATACATTTGCCTCTCAATCTCTTGTAAAACAAGAGCTTCCATATGATTTTGAAATGCTTAAGAACATTGCTGAGCAAGATAACGTGTTAGCGAAACTTTATGGAATTGCAGAGTTAAATAATGGGCAAGCACTTAACGCAAGCTATCCCTACACCATATCTGAACTTGCAAAATTACTTGATATGGGATCTTGGCATTACGTCCATAAAGTATTAGAAAGAATACACAAGGAAACTGGTTTTAATATTAAATCCTCAGATAATAACTATCATGTGCTAGTGAAAACGGGGAAGGAAGGTGTTCATAAATATTCCCCCGCTGCATTCGAGTTAATCAAAAAAATCATTAATGGTCAGAAGTATAAACTCAAACCATAATTGGTTCGCATAATGACGTTATGCTAAAGAGGCCGTTGCGGGAGGGATTTTCGCAGCGGCCTTTTCAACATATGGACATTTCTAATGAGCCAGTGATTAGACATTTTCACTGAGCTTTGACAAACATAAACCAAGGGAGAATCCAGTCGTTGGCGGTCATGATTGTCCTGCTCATTAACAACGACCAAAACCCCATATCTTACTTAATACCGTATTCTCGGCTTAACCGGCCGTGCAACCTCAACACATTGGTTTCAACTGCCGTCACCACGTTCTCCGGAAAATCTGTCGGTAATGAAGTCTTCACGTTATCCAGTGCTGCCGGAATCATTCTGGCAAAGTCACTCAGGATTTCATGCATCTGCACTTCCGGAAATTTCAGCACCTTTGCTGTCGCCAGAAAATGTCGCGGATAAATTTTATCGATTGCCGTTTTTTTGCCTTTGGATGCGTTAACCCCCATTGCCAGTTTGAGATCGCTGATGTGTATTCCTGCGCCACCCAATACCGGAAATGCTGAAATGATGTCGTAAAATGGCGTGAGTCGATAACTGCCGCCAGCCTGAATAAATACGGAGAAGTTTTTTGCATGGCCATCCGTTGCGCCAATCAACCACTGGAACACCTGAAACTTCATAAAATCATAGCGATCTTTCAGCGCCTCGCTGGACCCCATCAAAAAAGCCATGATCCGCGCGATGCCTGGGCCTCCATCTGATTCATATTTCACCGATGAAGGTAAACCGAATGTCTGACACATATCCTCCTGTGGCAAGCGAAGTAAAACCGTTCGCTCAGCATTCCAACGCCTGTCAAAACGTTCGACCGCTAACGCGCGCACATTCCCCGCTTTAATGATTTCTGCGTCCGGCACATTCAACCCAAGTTCTTTCGCCAGCAGCAGACAGTAATACTCATTATCAACGCTTTGGCTGAGATCGAGCGTCGCATTGGGCTGCCTGATTTCGCCAATCGGTAATTTAATGATGTGCGTCGTCGGCGTTATTCCTTTCGGAATGCACCAGTCATTGCCTATTCTGAGCAGCGCTGTCTTCTCCTGCGCGCCAGCAACCGAGATGCGAAAGTCATTTTCTTCTCTAATCATGCCCAGAGGGATATCTGCTTTATAAGCCGTTAATACTTCTTCAAGTCTGGCTTCAGTAAGCTTTTCCCATGCCATTATCGGATGCGTTACGGTTTCATCTTCGGGTATTAACGTCACGGCACCAACGCTGTCTCGCCCTATTTCTGACAATAAATCAAACGGTTGTCTGGATTTGGCATGATAACGTTTAACGATCCGGTCACGTACAATCGGGCTATCGGGTAACAGGTTATCGAAGAAGTTAAATACGGCATCAGAGGTGATATTCCCCCTCTGCAATGGCAGCGAAAGTGATAACGGTCTGGCATAACGGTTGGCTAACCACTCCGGTGCATACTTAAAGGTGTGCGCGCCATTGGCTAACTTCGTTAACTCGCCTACCCGCTGGTTGTTCATCCAAGTGACAAGTTTAGGCATTACCACTCCAGATCTTGCTGTTCTGTTGATTCTGGCGAGGCATTTTTCGTGTCGCATAGCGTCATTGAGAGTTCAAGCGACTGTAAAATCTTAAAAAATGTCGTCAGCGTGGTATTGTCAGGGTTGTTTTCGAAATTGGAAATTGTCGCCTGCTTAATGCCGATTTTTTTCGCCAGCTCGCTCTGCGTCCAGCCATTTTGCTGACGAACCAGTTTCATTGCATTCGCTAATTGCGTTGGGCTATAGATCTTCTGAAAGCTCATCATGTCATACGTCCACAGCATATTTATCCGCTCAAGGGGATATTATCAGTTTTATCCTTTAGTGGGGATAAAGTCAATCAGGAAACACATCTTATCCGCTGTACGGGATAAACGCTGCGATATCCGCGATCGCGGATAAAAGGAAGGCTTAAGCCGCATGCCATCTCGACATGCGGCTTATACGGTTTACCAGCTATATTTCACTCCCAGCATGCCCTGAGTATCGCTATAGCCTTTATCACCTAGTTGCACACCGACATTCCCCCACAGGCTAAGGTTGTTATTTACTTTCGCCTCAACCCCGGTACGTACTTCACCGAGATTACGCGCACCATCACGGCTTACGGTTTGACCATTCATCTTCACTGCGTAGACTTTGCTGTTGTTGATCCAGTTCGCTTCAATGTAAGGCTGGAACTCACGCTGTTTACCATCGTCACGCTGGTGATGGCTGTTCAGGTAGGTTTTCACCCCAAGTCGCGTTTGCACGTTTCCGTCGCCTTCCGTTTCAATGCGTGTTCCGTCTTTCCGGGTATGGTCAGAATCTTTCACACCCATCCAGGTGATTTGTACCTGTGGCTGGACGTACCAGGTATTCAGCGTCCCTTCGCTGCCGCTAAAAGTTCCCGCTTCAAAGGTATACCCACCCTCAACAGAGGCCGTCACACCGCGAGAATCATAGTCGTCAGCAGAACGGTTATCGGAACTGACGCTGTTATCAAACCAGTTATACAGCGCCCAGCTGTCAACATAAGCGCCGGTCTTATTCGCATCGTTCTGATACCAGGTCGCGTACAGTCCTGCGCTGTAACCGCTGATGCGCCCATCCGATTTATAACCCACACGATTACTCTGAGTATTACTGTGCTGATTGGCGTAGCCTGCCATCACGCCAAGATGCCAGCGATCCTGCGCGTTGCTACTCCACTGCGCCAAATCGCCGCCTAGCTGCAATACATAGCGGTTAGCCTGAGTATTTAGCTGGCCGTCACCGGTCCTGAAACGTTCGTGCCCCCCGACATGACGCATCCACATACTGCTTGCCGAACCCTGAGAATGCAGTGAATCTGTATACTGCGGCTCACCCAGACGGTCGTGTAAGCGATGGCTAAACAGCGAGTTGGCTGCGGCAATGTTGCTGATATAGCTTCCGGCCTCCGGGCGATAAACTGATGGGCCTTCCGGATCCACAACAGGGGGATTATTGATGGGATCGGGTGTATCCGCTGGCGTTACGCCATCCCATTTACTGGTCAGATACCAGTTTTTCTCGTCATTCCCCTTCCCTTTAGCCAGCGTGTAGACGTAAGCCCCAGCTTCGACAGTTCCGGTGGTCAGCGCGAAGTTACCTGCAGAATTACCGCCGACCTCAATGAGTTCAATACCGTTGACCGTTTGTGCACCGACGCCGCCAATGTTATCAACCCGAACGCGAGTATTCCCTTGGGTATCGCCTTTCACGTTCATCTTATCGGTGGGCGAATTATCGCCGCCCAGCGTCGCGTTGAACGTCATCAGGCCATTGTTTCCGGTATAGTTACCGTTAACGGTCAGTACATTCCCCGGTTTCCCCCCTTCGCTGTTCATTTGAACCGTGCCACCATTCTCCAGGTTACCGCCGACAGTGGTTTTAGAGACACGCAGTGTCCCCCCTGGCATAACGTTCACATCACCTGCAGTGGTGACATTTCCCGACATCACACCGCTGTTATGGATATTAATGTGCTGACTTGCCATATTAATGGCAGAGTCGGAACCGAAAGCAATTTCACCACCCACGATATCCGTCGTACCCTGATACGCCGCGGAATCTTTGTTAAGAGTCAGGATCCCGGTACCCAGTTTTGTCACATCACCGCTACCGCTGATACTGTGCGTCATCGCCCAGCTACGCTCAGTGGAGATGGTGAGCAGGCCATTATTGATAACGGAAGCATCACCCAGGTTTTTCTGCTCGTTGACGCTGAGCGCGCTGCCTGTATCAATGTTGAATTGCCCCACAAAGCGGCTATTATCGCCATCCAGCTCTACGTCTGTCCTGGCGGTTGCGCTCACGATACCCTTCCCGCTTATGCTATTACGCAGTTCGCCGGTCACATTTTTTAGCGTTAACAGACCGTCATTGGCAATATTTCCTCTGCCTAACCCCTGCGTATTATCGAGGCTGACTTCCGCATTTGAGCTAATGCTGGTTAAGGCATTGTAGCGTGCATTAAGCCCCTCGATAGCCAGCGTTCCCCCTGTAACATTCAGGTTTCCGCCACCTGTCAGTTCGCCCTGACTGATCCCACCTTTATTCACCGTCAGCGACCCCTCTTTAAACAAAATAGTCGAATCCATCAGCCCGGTGAATGTCTCTACCGTCTGGGCCGATCCATTAAGATCGACGATGGCCGCGTTGCTGATGTTCAGTTCCCGAGTATTGCCCAGCGCGCCATCCGCATCGGTACGTAATGTCCCCATCTGAACGTAGGTTGCCCCCTGATAGTCGTTCTGACCGTTAGAAAGCGAAACCTGTCGCACCGTATTGATTGCCAGATCCCCTTCACCACCGATTTTTGCCGACATATCGGCCGTTGCGCCATAGGCTCCGCCATGTTCGGCTAACGTCAGCTTTTGCCCACCATGGATGTTCAGCGCTTTCAGCCCATAGTTAACGTACAAACCATCACCTGGTGCGGTCGTGAGGCGGAATCCATAATCACCCTCGGCGACCACTGTCCCGTTTTGTGCAATATGTAACGTTTTGTCCGCTTCCACCTCGTCGCCCTGTAAATCACGTAACGTTAATGAGCCACCCGACCCAATAACCGTTTGCGCCTTCACCAGTTGAACGCCGACATGACTATCATCGTGTTCCAGCAAATTGAGCGTCGTCAGAGGGTTATTCGCCATGGGATCATTCCACGGTTTAGGCACGTCGATAAGCACGTCGCCCGTCCCGTTTACCTGATAGTTACGGCCTTTCCAGGTGTAGTCACCCGCGCCGACAACCAGCGTATCGACGCTGATATATCCCTCCGCGAGCGTCGCAGCAGGAATATCCGTATCGAAAATGAGCGTACCGCCATTCATGGCCAGTCCACCAATGGATTGCTCTCCCACGTTTACCGATGTGGTATTTTCACTGTCAGACTGCAACATCGCGTGAGTAAGCGCAGCGGTGTTGTCGCGTTCCAGCGTGAAGGTACTATCTTTCAGTTGGGCAACACCGGCGAATTCAGTCCCTGTTGCATGGGTAAAGCCAAACATCTTGTCGGAGGATGACAGCTGCACTCGCATCAAGCCATCGCCTTTGAGCGCATTGGTCAGCGTGTAATCTCCTGCACTGTTCGTTGATGCGAGAATGTCGAGCGTACCGGGGTTTGCAATGGTTACTTCACTCGAACCCATGCCCGTTACCCCATCTGCCGTATGAGACGCAATGGTCAGGAGGCCGTCATTGACCAGCGTTTTACCGCTATAAGTATTCCCTGCATTGAACACCGTATGGCCTGCATCATGGATCACTTTTCCGTCTTTATCGTCACCTGTAATCAGCATATCGACCTGGTAGCCGGCATCACTGTTATTAGTATGATTAAAGACAAAAACACCTTCGCCAGAGCCAAACTCTATTTTCGTCGCGTTGGTGATAAATCCGGCATCTGCCGCCGCCTCACCGTGAGCTGCACCAATGTTTAGCGTTCCTACAGCAGGTTCAAAAACACCTAAGTAAACTTCTCCACCTTCGACATTCAGCGTACCGTTATTCGTCAGTGTTAACGTACCTGTGCCAGTCGTCCCTACATTCATATTGAATGTTTCAAGAAGAGAGTTCTGCCCATCCACCCGCACGTCGCCCTTACTTTTGTCATTGAGAGCTATCTGTGTATCACGCGCTTTAACTATACCTCCGGTGGTAATATTCAGTTCACCCGCGCCTAATACACCGACCTGTAGCAATTGGGCGTTAGTAGATGACGTTTTTAAATTCCAGAGACTATCCGTTGAAATATTAACTATCCCCTTACCGGAGGCATTTCCTCCGATAAATCCATAGCCCGTTGAATTAAGAGTGGCACCATTACTGACATTTACGATGCCGCTACCAAAATTACCGACATTAATACCTACAGTATCGAACAATGATGTCGCATCCATCAGGTTCAGTGTGCCGATACCGCTTGCTTTATCGCCCAAAAAAGTAATATTTTGCGATACAAACTTACCGCCATCGCTAATATTGAGGTTTCCGACACCCGCAACACCAATGGTGGTATAGACATTCTTATTGACCTCCCACATCCCCCCCGTGGTGATGCTGACATTCCCGACGCCGGTTTCTCCATAACCGAGTGAGCTTCCTCCGTTGCTGACAACAAGCCCCTCATTACTGATATTCATTTCGCCGTGGCCGTCATAACCAAGATTAGTTCCGAGATTAGTGATAACGGAGTTCTTATCCTTAATAGTAATGTTGCCTGTGCCTGTTTCTTTCATCCCCGCAGTGATAATTCCCGAATCTACTTTTCCTTCACTCGAGACATTAAGTTCACCGTCGCCAGCATCACCGATATAGATATAGCGGAAAGCTTCGCCCGTTCCGAGGAAATTCCAATGCCCTTTATCAGTCACGTTGACGACACCGTGAGAACCGTCCTGAACGCCCACCAATGAATATTCTTTGTTATTAATCAGTCCATTATTGGAAATATTGACTTTGCCATTACCGAAATATCCATTATAGAGTCTGCGTACCGTGATGACAGAGTCTTGATCCTGCACATTCAGGGTTCCGATACCGGTGGCATTGCCACCGATAATCGTATTTTCAGCCGTAATCAGCCCACCCTCGCGAATAGTCGCTTCCCCAGTTCCTTGATTGCCAATTTGAAATTCAATTGAGGAATCATTATTTTTTATTAGCCACTCGCCACCCTTTTCAACGACAACCTTACCATTACTGTTCGCCTGATATCCTACAATGGCGACGATTGAACTCGTGACGTAACCCTTATCCGTAATATTTAATGAGCCTGTACCGTAACTCCCTATTTCGAATAATTCGGTCATCAGAACCGAGTCCTCTCCCTCAACATTGACCGTCCCGACGCCTCCTGTCGAAGAACCTATCCTTAAATATCCTCCGTCAACGTGCCCCTTCTGTTTAATATTCAGCATCCCCGTTCCGGATTGGCCCACATTTAAAGGCCTTGCATTATTTCCGCTATCATACAATCGCCAGGTGCCACCCAAAACATTAACGGTGCCCTTCGAGTTCTCATTACCACCAATGACGCTGGTAGTAATAGTGGTTAAGGAGGCATTACCGCCAGCCAAAATATTAAGCACTCCAGTGCCATACCACCCAACCAGGTAGGCATCATAAGCAATATCAGTATTAATATTGGTAATCTGATCATTATCAACTTCCAGACTCGCACCAGACGCTGAACCGCTTAGTGCCAGCAAAACACCCAGCGACAATCTACTGAATTTCGTTGTCAGTCCAGAGGATTTACGCAAATTAACCGTCGATGTTTTACCTACTCTGCGAGTTAATTCCGAGCAGACCTGAAATACCTGTAGGGTGCAATTCCATATCACGCGATAGATTCTATTCATATAAACGCTCCATATACAAACAATACAGCCACGAAAGAGATGAGTCGTCAGACATTAAAAATGAAACTTATTAAATTGTCAGAGGTCTGTATTGAGTGTTGGTTGGAGGTGGGAAGGTGTCAATTTGGCTAATTTGCTAATACTTTCGAATTGATAGATTAAAAATTGCATAGTTCTTATTTTATTTAAAAATGAACCATGAGTTATTGTTGCTTAATAAGAAAAATGTTTCTTTTAATAAGAAAATTACCATCATCATATTTAACAAAGAATAGCATTAATTGCTAAAAAAGAACTCTATTAAAACTCTTTTTCATTCATTTATGCCTTTAGGAATATTCGCTATAAAATAAGGGTTATGCTTAATATTTTAAGAAAAATAGCAATTTCCCCTTGAATATATTACTGGCGATGGAACGATGAATCTGCAAGCTGGCATTTAACAAACCAGCTCTAAAAGAAGGGAAATAAGAATACTCAAAAACTAACAGCCACGGTCATCATGATGTGGCTGTCAATGAAACTATAACCCAGGCGCTTTCCATAACGACGTCGTCAGCCCGTGATCAACCAGCCCCAGCTGATCCTGATAAACTGCCTGCCACTTATCGCGTGAATCCTGATAAAGTTCATGTTTTTCCGGGTCTGGTGTGTGCGTCCGTTCCCAGCGAACCAGGCGTTCTCCGGTTTCTGCCATTGATGAAAAAATTCCGGCACCGACGCCAGCTGCAATGGCACATCCTAATGCGGTGGCTTCTTTGACCACCGGAATATTGACAGGTAATCCCGAGACATCAGCGAGAATTTGACTCCATAATTTCCCTTTTGAACCTCCGCCTGCAAAGACTAACGATGAAGGATGAATATCCGAGAAATCAGCGATTTGCTGCAAGTTACACGCTGATACAATCGCCGCATTTTCTTCCAGCGCACGGAACAACGTCGCTTTGTTACATTTATCCGGATCAATAGACAAATTAATAAAGGAAGGCGCAGCGTGATACCAGGTTTTAAACCGCATTCTGTCGGAGAATATCGGCATTACGCCCCACGACCCAGGCGGCACCCGACTGGCCATCTCTTCCAGCAGCGTATAGGTGTCGATGCCTAAACGTTCGGCAATCAGTTTTTCTTCGGCACAGAAAGCATCGCGGAACCAGCGCATGGTGAGTCCGGTAAAAAAGCTTATAGATTCAGCTTGTACCATGCCAGGAATAACATGAGGATTAACGCGCACGTTCATTTCTGGGTCTGTCACCGGCGCGGCTAAGTTTACAACTTGCTGCCAGAATGTGCCGCCAAGAACAGCGGTTTGTGCCGGACGCACAACGCCTAACCCCAGGCAACCAAGTTGCACGTCGCCTCCTCCAACGACCACCGGAGTGCCCGCCTTCAGACCGCAGAGTTCCGCCGCTTGTGAACTTACCACGCCCAGCAATGTGCCGGTTTCTTTGACAGGAGAAAGAATATCGGCCCGCAGTCCGGCCATATCCAGCAATGCAGGTTTCCAGTCACGGGTGGTTAGATCAAGAAGTCCCGTGGTGCCAGCGTTAGAGGGATCCACCGCCAGTTCGCCGCTGAGCATATAGGCCAGCCAGTCGCTGATCATGGTGATGGTCGACGCCTGTCGGTAGATATCAGAACGATGGTGCGCCAGCCAAAGTAATCTGGGAATAGCGCTTAAAGCCAGCGTTTGTCCGGTGGCGCGATAAACTTCGTTTTCAAAGGTATTGTTGTGCAGTTCTTTAAGTTCGCTAACTTCGCGCGCCGCTCTGGCATCCACATTGGCGCAGGCCCAGATCGGTGTTCCTTCATTGTTATATAAAACAATGCCTTCACGCATAGAACATGCCGAAACGGCAGCGATATACTCCGGGTCTATGCCGGCGTTGTGCAGCGCCTGGCGCATACACTCACACGCCAGTTGCCAGTTTTTGTTGAGATCAAATTCCATAGAACCAGGAACGTCCGGTACTGCCAGATGCCGCCACTCCGCCTGTCCCACTGCTATTTGATTGCCTTCCAGGTTGAATATCACAGCCCGAATACTTCCGGTGCCTGCATCCAGCGCCATCAGGTAGTACTTTGATTCTGAAGGGGTAAAGAGTCGAGCCATTAGATTATCCTCGGCTTATGCGTTCTGTCTGTTCCTCTATACGTTCTCCATCATTCCCGGTAATAAGGTCATGCAAATTTAACTACGTAAAATCGCCGCTGCTGTGTCCTGATCGGTAACCAGTGCGTTGATATAACCGCCTTTCATTGCAGCGGCAATTGCTTCGGCTTTATTTTCTCCCCCTGCCACGCCAACCCGGACGGGAATAGTCTTCAGCGCGCTTAAAGGTAAGCCAATCAGTTCGTTATGTATTTTGATATCCGTGACAACGTCACCTTTTGCATCAAAAAAGTAGCCTAAAATGTCGCCAACAGCCCCTTTTCGACCAATCATTAACTGTTCGCCCTGGCTGATATAGCCGGAGCGAATGATTGTTGCGTCGTCTTGTTGACTCACAGCCCCAATGCCGACAATCGCCACATCCGCTGCTTGTGCGGCTAACAGAACATCTTTGACGCAATTTTCATTTTTTAGCGTACGGGCAATGTCAGCGGAGGATGCCCGCAGCGGAGCCGGAATAATATTCACACTGCACGCCGCATTAAGCTGCCCGATACCCGTCATATAAGAACCGACGCCACCGGAGAGCGTGACCAGGCGAATTTGCTGCGACGAAATAAAACCACTTAAGCGTTGCAGCGTATTCATGGTTGCCTCGCCAAAACCAATCGCCAGCATCTGTTGTGGTTGAAGTAAACTCATCAACATATGCGCCGCGCCTATCCCTAGTCGCCCGCCGACATCAGCATCCGCAAGCCCAGGGATCACCCGGACATGTTGCAGCGAAAACTGACGACGTAATTGTGTTTCATGTTCCAGACAGCCTTCAAAGCGAGAATTAATCTGCACGCGAATAATGCCGGACTGATGCCCTTTTTCCAGTAATCGCGACACTTTCAAGCGAGTCAGCCCGAGACGATCGCTGATCTCGCTCTGGGTCAGCCCGTCGTGGTAGTAAAACCACGCGATCCGCGCGACCTGTTCTTCTTCACACATTCCCTGTTCTGAAATTGCCGAATCGTTGATTGTCATAATTCATTCTTCACTTTGAACATATTTAAATCTTTAATGCAATTGTTCAGTTCTTGCGCATTTATATCTGTGATGGCAACCACAGTTTGACTCTACGAGTATGAACAAACGCAACCGTGAAAATCAAAATAGCATAAATTGTGATCTATTCGTCGGAAATATGTGCAATGTCCACCTAAGGTTATGAACAAATTAAAAGCAGAAATACATTTGTTCAAAACTCACCTGCAAAACTGAACGGGGGAAATATGCAAACGAGTGATACCCGCGCGTTACCGCTACTTTGCGCCCGCTCGGTTTATAAACAGTATTCAGGGGTCAATGTCCTGAAAGGCATCGATTTTACGTTGCATCAGGGGGAGGTCCACGCCCTGCTCGGCGGCAATGGTGCCGGTAAATCGACGTTAATGAAGATTATTGCCGGTATTACCCCTGCTGATAGCGGTACGCTGGAGATTGGGGGCAACAACTACGCCAGATTAACGCCAGTTCATGCTCATCAGCTGGGTATTTATCTCGTTCCCCAGGAACCGCTGCTTTTCCCAAGCCTGTCGATAAAAGAAAACATCCTGTTTGGGCTGGCAAAAAAACAGCTCTCCATGCAGAAAATGAAGAACTTGCTGGCGGCGCTGGGCTGCCAGTTTGATCTGCATAGTCTGGCAGGATCGCTGGATGTCGCCGATCGCCAAATGGTGGAAATCCTCCGCGGGCTGATGCGCGACTCGCGGATTCTGATCCTCGATGAACCTACCGCCTCGCTTACCCCTGCGGAAACCGAACGCTTGTTTACTCGCTTGCAAGAGCTGCTTGCTACTGGCGTGGGTATTGTTTTTATCTCGCATAAGCTGCCGGAAATTCGCCAGATTGCCGATCGGATTAGCGTGATGCGCGACGGAACTATCGCCTTAAGCGGCAAAACCATCGAACTGTCTACCGACGACATTATTCAGGCCATTACGCCAGCGCTACGGGAAAAATCGCTCTCTGCCAGCCAAAAATTATGGCTGGAATTACCTGGCAACCGCCCACAACATACCGCGGGAACGCCGGTGCTGACACTGGAAAATCTGACCGGCGAAGGTTTCAGGAATGTCAGCCTGACGCTTAATGCCGGAGAAATTCTGGGTCTGGCTGGGCTGGTGGGTGCCGGACGCACAGAACTGGCCGAGACGCTCTATGGTCTGCGTACTTTGCGTGGCGGACGCATTATGCTGAATGGTAAAGAGATCAATAGATTATCCACCGGAGAACGTTTACTGCGCGGTCTGGTTTATCTGCCGGAAGATCGCCAGTCATCCGGACTTAATCTCGATGCTTCACTGGCGTGGAACGTCTGCGCCCTTACTCATAACCTTCGTGGATTCTGGGCGAAAACCGCGAAAGATAATGCCACCCTGGAACGTTATCGTCGGGCGCTGAATATTAAATTTAACCAACCGGAACAAGCTGCACGGACATTATCCGGTGGCAACCAGCAAAAAATCCTGATTGCCAAATGCCTGGAAGCTTCGCCGCAAGTATTGATTGTCGATGAGCCGACGCGCGGCGTGGATGTCTCGGCGCGTAATGATATCTACCAACTGTTGCGCAGCATCGCCGCACAGAATGTGGCTGTGCTGCTTATCTCCTCTGATCTCGAAGAGATCGAACTGATGGCAGATCGCGTGTATGTGATGCATCAGGGCGAAATTGCCCACTCTGCACTGACCGGGCGCGATATTAATGTCGAGACCATTATGCGCGTTGCCTTCGGCGATAGTCAGCGTCAGGAGGCGTCATGCTGAAATTTATTCAGAACAACCGTGAAATCACGGCACTGCTGGCGGTGGTGCTGCTGTTTGTATTACCCGGTTTTCTCGACCGCCAGTATTTAAGTATGCAAACGCTGACCATGGTTTATAGCAGCGCGCAAATCCTGATCCTACTGGCAATGGGCGCGACGCTGGTGATGCTCACGCGCAATATCGATGTTTCGGTAGGTTCGATTACCGGAATGTGCGCAGTGCTGTTGGGAATGTTACTGAACGCGGGGTATTCACTACCTGTTGCTTGTGTCGCGACTTTACTGCTTGGTTTGCTCGCGGGATTTTTCAACGGTGTCCTGGTCGCGTGGCTAAAGATCCCTGCCATTGTCGCCACCCTTGGCACGTTAGGGTTGTACAGAGGCATCATGTTGCTGTGGACTGGCGGTAAATGGATTGAGGGATTACCCGCCGAACTGAAACAACTCTCCGCCCCGCTGCTGTTTGGCGTTTCCGCGATTGGTTGGTTGACGATAATTCTGATGGCATTTATGGCCTGGCTGCTGGCGAAGACGGCGTTTGGACGCAGTTTTTATGCCACGGGCGATAATTTACAGGGCGCTCGTCAACTGGGCGTTCGTACGGAAGCCATTCGCATTGTGGCATTTTCGTTGAACGGCTGCATGGCGGCACTGGCGGGAATTGTGTTTGCTTCGCAGATTGGTTTTATCCCCAACCAGACCGGTACCGGGCTGGAGATGAAAGCAATTGCAGCCTGCGTGCTGGGCGGCATTAGTTTGCTCGGCGGTTCCGGCGCGATCATCGGTGCGGTACTCGGCGCATGGTTCCTGACGCAGATCGATAGTGTACTGGTGCTGTTGCGCATTCCGGCATGGTGGAATGATTTTATCGCGGGCATGGTTCTGCTGGCGGTGCTGGTGTTTGATGGACGCCTGCGTTGTGCGCTGGAACGTAATCTGCGGCGGCAAAAATATGCCCGCTTTATGATGCCACCGCCATCCGTTAAACCCGCTTCGTCAGGTAAAAAACGGGAGGCCGCGTAATGCGTATTCGCTACGGTTGGGAACTGGCTCTTGCCGCACTGCTCGTTATTGAGATTGTTGCATTTGGTGCAATTAACCCGCGGATGTTAGATCTCAATATGTTGCTGTTCAGCACCAGTGACTTTATTTGCATTGGCATTGTCGCCCTACCGCTGACGATGGTGATTGTCAGTGGCGGGATCGATATTTCGTTTGGTTCGACTATCGGCCTCTGCGCCATTGCATTGGGCGTACTGTTTCAAAGTGGTGTGCCGATGCCGCTGGCGATTCTTCTGACCTTACTGCTCGGCGCATTGTGCGGGTTGATCAACGCCGGATTAATTATCTATACCAAAGTTAACCCGCTGGTGATTACGCTTGGCACGCTGTATCTGTTTGCCGGAAGCGCCCTGCTGCTTTCCGGGATGGCCGGAGCGACGGGGTACGAAGGTATTGGTGGATTCCCGATGGCGTTTACAGATTTCGCTAACCTGGATGTGCTGGGACTCCCTGTTCCGCTGATTATCTTCCTGATATGTCTCCTCGTTTTCTGGCTCTGGCTGCATAAAACCCATGCCGGACGTAACGTGTTTTTGATTGGGCAAAGCCCGCGCGTGGCGCTTTATAGCGCGATTCCAGTTAACCGTACCTTATGTGCGCTCTATGCCATGACGGGGCTGGCGTCTGCGGTCGCCGCTGTGCTGCTGGTGTCGTATTTTGGTTCAGCACGTTCCGATCTCGGTGCGTCGTTTCTGATGCCCGCCATCACCGCCGTGGTGCTTGGCGGTGCCAATATTTATGGTGGTTCCGGTTCCATTATCGGCACCGCCATTGCGGTTTTACTAGTGGGATATTTGCAACAAGGTTTGCAAATGGCAGGAGTGCCAAATCAGGTGTCCAGCGCCCTTTCCGGTGCGCTACTTATCGTCGTTGTCGTAGGTCGTTCCGTTAGCCTGCATCGCCAGCAAATTAAAGAGTGGCTGGCGCGTCGGGCCAATAACCCATTGCCATAAAGGATATCTTCATGACACTTCATCGCTTTAAGAAAATCGCCTTACTTAGCGCGCTTGGCATTGCCGCAATCTCTATGAATGTGCAGGCCGCAGAGCGTATTGCATTTATTCCCAAACTGGTTGGCGTGGGATTTTTTACCAGCGGTGGCAACGGCGCACAACAAGCGGGTAAAGAGCTGGGCGTTGATGTGACCTACGACGGGCCGACAGAACCCAGTGTTTCTGGTCAGGTACAGTTGATTAATAACTTTGTCAATCAAGGTTATAACGCCATTATCGTTTCTGCGGTTTCGCCTGATGGCTTGTGTCCGGCACTGAAACGCGCCATGCAACGTGGTGTGAGAGTGCTGACCTGGGACTCTGATACTAAACCGGAGTGCCGCTCTTACTACATTAATCAGGGAACGCCCGCCCAGTTGGGAGGTATGTTGGTGGATATGGCGGCGCGTCAGGTGAATAAAGACAAAGCCAAAGTCGCGTTTTTCTACTCAAGCCCCACCGTTACGGACCAAAACCAGTGGGTGAAAGAAGCGAAAGCTAAAATCGCCAAAGAGCATCCTGGCTGGGAAATTGTCACTACGCAGTTTGGCTATAACGATGCCACTAAATCATTACAAACCGCAGAAGGAATATTAAAAGCGTATAGCGATCTCGACGCCATTATCGCCCCCGACGCCAACGCCCTGCCCGCTGCCGCACAAGCCGCAGAAAACCTGAAAAATGACAAAGTTGCGATTGTCGGATTCAGTACGCCAAACGTGATGCGTCCGTATGTGGAACGCGGCACGGTGAAAGAATTTGGCCTGTGGGATGTGGTTCAGCAAGGCAAAATTTCAGTTTATGTCGCGGATGAATTATTGAAAAAAGGATCAATGAAAACGGGCGACAAGCTGGATATTCAGGGCGTAGGTCAGGTGGAAGTCTCGCCAAACAGCGTTCAGGGCTATGACTACGAAGCGGATGGTAATGGCATCGTACTGTTACCGGAGCGCGTGATATTCAACAAAGAGAATATCGGCAAATACGATTTCTGATGTGCATTACTTAACCGGAGTACGTTATGGCAGATTTAGACGATATTAAAGATGGTAAAGATTTTCGTACCGATCAACCGCAACAAAATATCCCTTTTACCCTGAAAGGTTGCGGTGCACTGGATTGGGGAATGCAGTCACGCTTATCGCGGATATTTAATCCGAAAACGGGTAAAACCGTGATGCTGGCCTTTGATCATGGTTATTTTCAGGGGCCGACTACCGGACTTGAACGCATTGATATAAATATCGCCCCGCTGTTTGAACATGCCGATGTATTAATGTGTACGCGCGGCATTTTGCGCAGCGTAGTCCCCCCTGCGACCAATAAGCCGGTGGTACTGCGGGCGTCAGGTGCGAACTCTATTCTGGCGGAATTAAGTAATGAAGCCGTGGCGTTATCGATGGATGATGCCGTGCGCCTGAACAGTTGCGCGGTGGCGGCGCAGGTTTATATCGGCAGCGAATATGAACATCAGTCGATCAAAAATATTATTCAGCTGGTCGATGCCGGAATGAAAGTGGGAATGCCGACCATGGCCGTGACTGGCGTGGGCAAAGATATGGTGCGCGATCAGCGTTATTTCTCGCTCGCGACTCGAATCGCCGCTGAAATGGGGGCGCAGATTATCAAAACCTATTATGTCGAAAAAGGTTTTGAACGGATTGTTGCCGGATGTCCGGTACCCATTGTTATTGCTGGCGGTAAAAAATTACCGGAGCGCGAGGCGCTGGAAATGTGCTGGCAGGCTATCGATCAGGGCGCTTCTGGTGTGGATATGGGGCGTAATATTTTCCAGTCTGACCATCCGGTGGCGATGATGAAAGCCGTACAGGCGGTAGTACACCATAACGAAACGGCTGATCGGGCATATGAACTCTATCTGAGTGAAAAACAGTAACTGCGGATTAAGGAGAAGAAACATGCACGTCACACTGGTTGAAATTAACGTTCATGAAGACAAGGTTGACGAGTTTATCGAAGTTTTTCGCCAGAACCACCTGGGCTCGGTACAGGAAGAAGGCAATTTGCGCTTCGATGTCTTACAGGACCCGGAAGTGAATTCGCGCTTTTATATCTACGAAGCTTATAAAGATGAAGACGCAGTGGCGTTCCATAAAACCACGCCCCACTACAAAACCTGTGTCGCAAAACTGGAAGCTTTAATGACCGGGCCGCGTAAAAAACGTCTGTTCAATGGGTTGATGCCGTGAGGCGAATTTATCAATTTTATCTACAATTGGGGTAACGCGCTGACGGGAGTAAAAAAATGTCTGACTGGAACCCCTCTTTATATCTGCACTTTGCCGCTGAACGATCGCGTCCGGCGGTGGAGCTGCTTGCCAGAGTGCCGCTGGAGAATATCGAATACGTTGCCGATCTTGGCTGTGGCCCAGGTAACAGCACCGCCCTGCTGCATCAACGTTGGCCTGCGGCCAGGATAACAGGCATCGACTCGTCTCCGGCGATGATTGCTGAAGCGCGCAGTGCTTTGCCAGACTGCCAGTTCGTGGAAGCAGACATCCGCAACTGGCAACCGGAACAGGCACTCGATCTGATTTTTGCTAATGCCTCACTGCAATGGCTGCCCGACCACTACGAATTGTTCCCTCATCTGGTTTCTTTACTTAATTCGCATGGTGTGTTGGCAGTACAGATGCCAGATAACTGGCTAGAGCCAACCCATGTGCTCATGCGCGAAGTCGCCTGGGAACAAAATTATCCGGATCGCGGGCGTGAGCCGCTGGCTGGCGTTCATGCTTACTACGATATTTTGAGCGAAGCCGGATGTGAGGTCGATATCTGGCGAACCACTTACTATCACCAGATGCCGTCGCACCAGGCGATTATCGATTGGGTGACCGCCACTGGATTACGTCCGTGGTTACAGGATCTGACCGAGAGCGAACAGCAGCATTTTCTTACGCGCTACCATCAGATGCTGGAAGAGCAGTATCCACTGCAAGAGAACGGACAGATACTGCTGGCATTTCCGCGTCTGTTTATTGTTGCCCGGCGTACGGAGTAAATCTTACGTCAGCTGGTAATGACGATCGGGAAGAATTTTTGCCGGAATTTCTGCTTCATCGTTCATCTGTAACAGGTCAATTTCAATAGCGTTGCAGATGGCATCCAGCGGTAAATCATTGTTTTCAGTACCGAAGGGATCTTCCAGTTCTTCCGCCAGACAATCCAGCGAAATAAAAGTGTAGGAAATCAGCACAGAGATAAAAGGCGTCATGTAATGCAGGTCCACGACCAGCGCGAACGGCAGCATGATACAAAACAGATAAACGGTACGATGCAAAATCAGGGTGTAGGCAAAGGGAATTGGCGTATAGGCAATGCGCTCGCAGCCTGCCAGAACCGCTGAAATATCATTAAGCCGATCGTTGAGGCTAATAAACAGGATATCTGAAAGTTGTCCATTGCGTCGCTGAACCGCCAACCACTCCCCCATTATTAACAAGATGCGGTTAGCTGGAGAGTTCGAAGCCAGTACACGCTGAAGATCTTCCGTCTTGAGATAATGAGCCAGCACTTCCGCCTGTGGCTGTTTGCGTAATGTCATGCGTAAACAGTGGGCGAAGGCGATTTGCAGCCGGGCAAACTCCCTTACACTTGCCGAATCCGGCAATGTCGTTTTTACCTCGCGCAGTAACGACCGCGAGGCAATCATCAACTGCCCCCAAAGTTTTCGCGCTTCAACGTAACGGGCGTAACCGGCATTATTACGAAAACCAAGAAAAATGGCGATGGCGACACCGAGAATGCTGAACGGTGCGAGGGTGAATTTAATGCCCAAATGCGTGTACCAGGGCAGCATGAAAATAACAGCGATAGAAAAGAGAAAATTGAGTAGTAAGCGCGAGGATATCTTGGATAATACTGAACCGTGCCAGACAAAAATACGGCGCAGCCAGTGTTGTTGTGGACGAACAATCATGGTTATCTTCAGGCGTGGAAAAGTCGCCCTATTAAACGTGATTACGATCACATTCTCAAGACACTACTTACAAATTACCTACAAGCTTACAACATTTACAGGTGTGGCATATGGCACCCGTTAATGATAAAGGCACATAGGATGTTGTAACTAATATAGTGAAATAAGAAACCCGGTCGAAACCGGGTTCAGAGTATTAGCACAACGGACGTACAGCTTCGCGCATTCCTTTTTCGAGAATCACATCCAGGTCATTAGCCACCTGCTCGACCAGACCAGGCACTTGCGTCAGGTCCTGCTCCCAGTGGTCTTTTTCTGCCAAAACAATCGCTACCAGTTCCTGGGTACCGATAACACGGTCACGATGCTGACTCCAGAGTTGCTGATAACGTTCCAGCCAGTGTGCATCGTCCTGTACCGGATATGTTTCTCCATTACGCTCACCGCGATAAAACGCAATCAATGCCGCTAATGCGAAAGTCAGGCGCGCCGGAAGTGTGCCGTTTGCCTTCTGCCCTGCCAGCAGTTGCGGCAGGATGCGGGTGCGGAACTTGGTCATACCGTTGAGCGCGATAGACAGCAGCTGATGCTTGATGTACGGGTTACGGAAACGTCCGGTGACTGCACTGGCGAAAGATTCCAGTTCATCACGAGGCAAATCCAGTACCGGAATAATTTCTTCGTAGATGGCTTTTTCAACGAATGCGCAAATTTCGGCATCGTTCATCGCTTCACCTACGGTATCCAGCCCTGCCTGGAACGCCACCGGCACCAGCGCGGTGTGCGCACCGTTGAGGATTGCCACTTTGCGTTCTTTGTACGGTTTAATATCGTCAACAATCAGCACGTTGAGTGGATATTTGTCCAGGCACAGCTCAGTCGCTAAGGATTTCGGCCCCTGAATCACAAACAGGTAAAAGTGTTCAGCGGTGTCGAGGAAACCATCGTGATAACCCAGTTCTTCTTCCAGTTTAGCCACTTCATCACGCGGATAGCCGGTAACGATACGGTCCACCAGCGTAGAACAGAAGCTGTTAGCCTGATCCAGCCATTGAATAAATGCTTCTGGTAGTGCCCACTCTTGCGCATAGCGCAGCACAAGTTCACGCAACGCGTCGCCATTGTAGTCGATCAACTCACACGGGATGATGATCCAACCTTTATCCTGCGCTCCGTTGAAATGGCTAAAACGTTCGAACAGCAGACGGGTCAGTTTTGCCGGATAACTTACCGCTGGCGCGTCATCGAATTTATCGCCCGCATGGTAGCTGATACCCGCTTCGGTGGTGTTAGAGAAAACAAAGCGCATTTCCGGGTTGTGCGCCAGTTTCAGGAATTCATCGTATTCACTGTAGACGCTGATTTCACGATTAACAGAGCGAATCAGACGCGCGTCGCTGACCGCTTCCCCCTTCTCGTTCAGACCACGGATAATGGTGGTATACAGACCATCCTGCGTGCTCAGTGACGGCGGGAATGAAGTTTCAATCGGACGAACAACGACCACGCCAGAATTCAGATCGGTGTGCTCATTCAGGAGATCGATTTGCCAGTCAACAAAGGCGCGCAGGAAGTTACCTTCACCAAACTGAATGATACGTTCTGGATACTGTGCACCGGGAAAATCGCGACGATTTAGTGTTTTCACAATGGGTTCCCTTCTGATTAGTCATACAACCTGTTTGAATTGGTACGACAGGTTAGCAAACTTTAATACGCCGAACCCCTGTTTTGATCAACTCCTGATGATTAATGAGCAGTTTTATGAGAAAAGTGTGGCGCGGATCATGGTTTAATCGAGGAACTACGCCTTTTATTCGCTCAATAAAGTGGTAGAACACATTCCGTTAAAATCGCTGTGAATGAATAAAGATGTCAGACAACTTCCTCACCGTAACGCATAGTGCTGGTACGGTTGCGCCCATCTTTCTTCGAGCGATACAGGCATGTATCGGCTTCGACCATCAATTTATTAAAGTCATCGGTCAGCGTTCGGTACGATGCGCAACCACTACCGACGCCAATACTTACCGTGAGATAAAGCGTTTTTTGTTGCCAGGTGAACGGTTGCAGTTCAACGCCTTTACGGATTTTTTCCGCCATTAGCAGACCATCGACAGGATTCACCGACGGCACTGCAACAGCAAATTCTTCGCCGCCCATTCGCGCCACCAGCCCCTTATCACCGACAATCTTCTGAATATGCTGGGCAAACACGCTTAACACTTTATCGCCACATTCATGTCCATAGTTATCGTTAATGCTTTTGAAATAGTCGATATCAAGCAGCATGACAGTCAGATGTTGTGTCTGTTTCAGCGATGGACTTTTCAGCGCCTCATAAAGACCGGACCGTGAGTAAACCTGAGTCAGAAAATCAAAGTCGGCTCGCAGCGCAACTTGCTTCATTAGCGAATTGATCGCTGCCACGCTAAAAGAAACCATAATTGGGCATATCGCCATCGTGGCAATACCGAGACGTGCGGAGAACATTTGCGGAATGGAGAACGGCGAACCGACCGAGATATCAATCACTGAATTTGCCACCAGTACGATTTCAACCGCACCGGTGACAAAGGTCAACAGACATGTTACCTGCGGCGTATAGCGCACTGCACACCAGATTAATGCAGGCAGCGGGAACGCCAGACTCCCCGCTCCGCCAATGACTACCGAGGCAATAACCGACACAATAAGCGCGATAGCGGGCATCATCTGTTCTGCTTTAAAGCGCGGCAGCACTCCAGGAATTGCCAACGTCAGCATACAAGGCACGATCAACACGCCCGTTGAGAATTGCTCACTGAACCAGTCGGCAAGCAAAGGCCAGAAATCCAGACTATCAATACTGACCGAACCAATCGCCCCGACAATAGCGCATAATAATGCGGCAATCAGACAGTAATTAAATAGCCGTAAGGCACTTACCGGCTCATACTTATTTTTCCCCAGACGCTTATCCCGCGCGACCAGTAAGGCGACGGTAACAATAAACATCATATTGGAGAAATTGATAGCCAGTGAAACCAGCCCCCATTCGGTGGTTATGGCATCATAAACCAGCATTGCCACATAACTGATCGCATAGTAATGCAGTCGATTAAGCCAGACATAGCGGGCAAACCCCCCCGCCATTACGCCATTCAGCGGCCAGAAAAGAGAAAGTTCGTGAACCAGCCGTAACTCTGCACCAATGAAATAGAACAGCGTGGTTAGCGCAAAAATAGCGATGCTATTACGTAGCAGATGACCTTCCTGGAACAAACGGAAAGTTGAAATGGGCTGTACATGCATTAATTATCTGTCCATACAATTGCGGGTGGCAATTATCTCAACGTAATAAGTAAATTCTTATAAAGGATAGCATGTTCGCTGACAGCGGCGGCAAATAAAGATATCCTGGGAATGCTATTTTATCGTTTTCCGCAATTATCATGGCTGATTCATCTGTATAACCAACCAGTGATAGATTACCGCCACGATATAACGTTGTTGTTCCTCGCTTAACGAAACACCCTGCGGAATGTTATGCCACTTAGCCAGACAACCGCGACAACAGGTTGCAGTGGCGTGCTGAGCGATAAACACCGGATGCCCGCGCATGGGGGTTTGCTTACCGTCGTTAGCCGGTAATGCCGGAGCAAGACGTTTAGCGACAAAATCCGCCGCATGTTGTTCGATGACTGGCGCGCCTTTCTCCAGACAATACTGACGCTCTTTCACACCCAAACCAAAGCGAGAGCGAAATTTTGAACGGGATAAACGCGCGAAGAGTGGATCGAGAGACTGCATTAATAAACCGAACGCCCTAATTGTTTCGTCAATTGTTCAAGGACGGCGATACCCGCAAGCGAGTTACCGGCATCATCCAGTTCCGGGCTCCAGACTGCGATGGCCATTTCATGCGGAACAATCGCCACAATACCGCCACCAACGCCAGATTTCGCCGGTAGTCCCACCCGCCAGGCAAACTCCCCCGCGTTCTGGTACATACCACTGGTCGCCATCAGTGCGTTAATTTGCCGCGCCTGCATTGGCGTCACCACAGGTTCATCAATATGAATAGCTTTCCCCTGATTAGCCAGAAAGACAAACGTCCGGGCCAGCTCTACACAGCTCATTTTCAGAGCGCAGTAATGAAAGTAGTTTTGCAGAACGGTTGTCACGTCATGATGGAAATTGCCAAACGACTTCATCAGCCAGGCGATAGCCGCATTTCGCGCGGAGTGTTCAAATTCGGAACGCGCTACCACCGTATCGTAGGAAATATCAGACACACCGCTTAAGCCGCGCACGACTTCCAGCATACGTTGCCGAGGAGCGCTTAATCGCCCTTGCAACATATCGCAGACCACCAGCGCACCGGCATTAATAAACGGATTACGCGGAATACCCTGCTCCATTTCCAGTTGCACTAAAGAATTGAACGGTGATCCAGACGGATCTTTGCCGACGCGTTGCCAGATTTCCTCTTCGGAGTAATGACGCATGGCGACAACGAGACTCAGCACTTTGGAAATAGACTGAATGGAAAAACGTTCTTGCGCGTCTCCGGCCTGAAAAAGCTGTCCGTCAACGGTACAGATAGCAATGCCCAATCGGGAACCGTCTACCGTAGCCAGCGCCGGAATATAATCCGCGACTTTACCCTGACCAATGAGCGGCCGCACTTGCCGCAAGATGTTTTCTAAAATTGCATTATCCATGGCGACTGCCACTTTCTACTCCTGGACCGCAGGTCTGAAAAGACCTGCGAGTATATCAGAGCTGAATATGTCGCGTCAGATCCGGTCTTTCCACACCGTCTGGATATTACAGAATTCGTGTAAGCCGAAATGGGAAAGCTCACGACCAAAGCCACTCTTTTTCACGCCACCAAAGGCCACTCGCGCGTCGCTGGCACAATAACCATTGATAAACACCCCACCGCATTCCAGACGTGCCGCCATCTGTCCGGCCTGTGTTTCGTCAGTGGTAAAAATGGTCGCTGAAAGGCCGAACTCGCTATCATTAGCCAGTTCCAGTGCATGTTCTGCATCTTTCGCAATCGTGATTGCCGCAACGGGGCCAAACATTTCTTCCCGAAACGCGGTCATTTCTGGGGTAACATTCGCCAGAACCGTTGGCGGATAGTAGTTACCTGCCCCAGCCATCTTTTCCCCGCCCAGTAACAAACGCGCACCCTGCGCCAGGGTTTTCTCCACCTGATGATGCAGCTCATCACGTAAATCAAAACGAGCCATTGGTCCGAGAGTGTTCTCTTCGTCACGGGGATCGCCCATTTTCAAGGCTGCCGCAGCTGCCACAAAACGTTCGGTAAATGCCGAAGCAATTCCCTCTTCGATGATAAAGCGTTTTGCCGCTGCACAAACCTGTCCGGTATTCTGATAACGTCCGGCTACCGCCGCTTTAACCGCCAGTTCCAGATCGGCATCGTTAAGCACAATAAATGGATCCGAACCGCCCAGTTCCAGTACGCATTTTTTCAGTGCCGCTCCAGCCTGTGCGCCAATAGCCGCTCCCGCACGAACACTTCCGGTCACCGTGACAGCAGCAATGCGCGAGTCTTTAATCATCTGACTGACGCCGTCGTTGTCGGCATTCAGCCAGCCATATACGCCTTGTGGGATACCCGCATCTTTAAACACCTGGGCAATGAGCTGTGCACAGCCCATCACATTCGGCGCATGTTTAAGTAAGTAGCCGTTACCTGCAAGAATGATGGGAACCGCGCCACGCATCACCTGCCATAACGGAAAATTCCACGGCATAATCGCCAGAATTGTCCCCAACGGTCGATACTCAATAACTGCCTGCTGATTTTCCACCAGCGTAGGTTCCGCCTTCAGCATTGCCGGACCATGTTCTGCATACCAGTCACACAAATTCGCCGATTTCGCCACTTCAGCGCGCGCCTGGTTGATTGGTTTGCCCATTTCACGGGTGATCATTTGCGCCATTTCTTCGCTACGGACACGCAGAGCCTTACCGATATCGCGCAGTTTTTCAGCACGATAATCTATATTTGTCTCGCGCCAGTCGCGAAAGCCTGCTGCCGCCAGCTGAAGTGCGTTTTCGATATCATCAGCGCCAGCCCACGGCAGCACAGAAAGTTGTTCACCGGTGGCAGGATTTATCGAAATTGCATGAGTTGCCGGAGTAATGGTCATCGGGGTATCTCCTTTATGAGTTATGGTAAAAAGATACGCAGATTTACTCTTGCTTTAAAATGAATAATATTAAGCCACTTATTCACGAATCGAGAATATTATGGATCTGACCCAACTGGAGATGTTCAACGCGGTTGCCGAAGCTGGCAGCATTACCCAGGCTGCAGCAAAAGTGCATCGCGTGCCGTCGAATCTCACTACCCGTCTACGCCAGCTGGAAACAGAACTGGGGGTTGATCTGTTTATTCGCGAGAATCAGCGTTTACGTCTCTCGCCTGCCGGGCATAACTTTTTACGCTATAGCCAACAAATTCTCGCGTTAGTGGATGAAGCGCGGAGCGTTGTCGCTGGCGATGAGCCGCAAGGTTTATTTTCTCTTGGTTCGCTGGAAAGCACCGCTGCAGTGCGCATTCCGGCCACGCTGGCGCAATTTAACCGTCGTTATCCCAAAATTCAGTTTTCACTTTCCACCGGCCCTTCCGGCACTATGCTGGAAGGTGTGCTGGAGGGAAAACTGAATGCAGCGTTTATTGATGGGCCCATTAACCATACTGCCATTGACGGGATACCGGTGTACCGCGAGGAGCTGATGATCGTCACGCCACAAGGACATGCGCCAGTAACCCGCGCCAGTCAGGTTAATGGCAGTAACATTTATGCCTTCCGCGCCAATTGTTCGTATCGTCGCCACTTCGAGAGCTGGTTTCATGCTGACGGTGCCGCTCCGGGAACTATTCACGAGATGGAGTCGTATCACGGGATGTTGGCCTGTGTGGTCGCAGGAGCAGGCATTGCGCTTATTCCACGCTCTATGCTGGAAAGTATGCCGGGGCATCACCAGGTTGAGGCGTGGCCGTTAGCTGAGCAATGGCGTTGGTTAACAACATGGCTGGTCTGGCGTCGCGGTGCAAAAACGCGTCCGCTTGAGGCATTTATTCAACTACTGGATGTGTCTGACTCGGCAAAACAGAGTTAGCAATGAGCTATTTTTGATAGTTCTTGCGGCTAATATGCTCTATATAGTGATGCTCCGATGACTTATGACTATATGGGGCAAATATGGTTACGCCAGTAAGCATCAGCAATTACATATCTCTTCCTGATGATTTTCCCGTTCGTAATATTGCACCTCAGGTAAAAGAAGTTTTAAAGGATTTTATTGATGCGCTAAGTACAATAATATGTGATGAAGAGTGGCGTACGTCTTTAAATATCAGCTCAGCCACAAAAAAGATATTTAATAAGCTTGATAACTTATCATATATTCAGAGAACCTCTTTCCGGGGTAACGACACGCTATACAATGAAAAAGTTCAATTTAAACTCACTTATCCTGACAGGAATGGAAGACACAAAGAAAATATTGAATTTCAGGTAGTGATAAATTTAAGCCCTATTTATTTAGATAATTTCCGCCATGATGGGGAAATTAATATTTTTTGCGCTCCCAACCCAAAGCCTGTCACTATGGGGCGCGTATTTCAGACCGGCGTCGAGCGTGTGCTCTTTCTGTTTCTGAATGATTTTATTGAACAATTTCCAATGATCAACCCTGGTGTTCCTATCAAAAGAGCGCATACGCCACATATTGAACCCCTGCATCCGGATCACCATACCGCTGCAGATTACTTACGCCAGTTTGATTTGCTTGTCCTGAATTTTATCTCTCGCGGTAATTTTGTCATACTCCCCCGATTATGGAATAACTCTGAGGTTCACAGATGGTTCGGGAATAAAGAACCTAACTTGCTCACCGCTATTCTCGACATAACGGACAGCGAATTAAAAGAGGATTTATTGCAAAGTCTGATGGATTCACTAGGTTCTAACAAACATGTACTACCCGAAGTCTGCATCTGCTTTTTATCCCTTTTAGCAGAACAAGATTTTCCACATTTTCAGGACTTGTTTTTATTTTTCGCCAATATGTTATTGCACTATCACCAATTTATGAATCCCAATGAAAGTGATTTGATTGACGTGTTGATGCCAGCATCATTAAGTGATGATAAAATTATCAAACATATGGCGCGCAAGACCCTCAAACTTTTTGTAAAAAATGAAACGCCGCCAAAAGTTACTCATGAAGACCTGGTGAAAAACAGGCCTCGCTCCCCTGTCAGACCACCTATACCCGCAACCTCCAAAACGCCAGACCTCCCTGAACGTCATTAAACCGTGATGTGACCGACTCTCTGACGCGTGAACGAATCAGCGTCAGAGAAACGGAAAACGCGATCCAGATCACAAATGCATTGTATTCACATCATTAACCGTTTTAAGATCATTTCATCACTTTTTCGCAACTCACCCGATAATCTGTTATGACAACAAACACTGTTTCCCGCAAAGTGGCGTGGCTACGGGTCGTTACGCTGGCAGTCGCCGCCTTCATCTTCAACACCACCGAATTTGTCCCAGTTGGCCTGCTCTCTGACATTGCGCAAAGTTTTCACATGCAAACCGCTCAGGTCGGCATTATGTTGACCATTTACGCATGGGTAGTAGCGCTAATGTCATTGCCTTTTATGTTAATGACCAGCCAGGTTGAACGGCGCAAATTACTGATCTGCCTGTTTGTGGTGTTTATTGCCAGCCACGTACTGTCGTTTTTATCGTGGAGTTTTACCGTTCTGGTGATCAGTCGCATTGGTGTGGCTTTTGCACATGCGATTTTCTGGTCGATTACGGCGTCTCTGGCGATCCGTATGGCTCCGGCCGGGAAGCGAGCACAGGCATTGAGTTTAATTGCCACCGGTACTGCACTGGCGATGGTATTAGGTTTACCTCTCGGGCGCATTGTGGGGCAGTATTTTGGCTGGCGAATGACCTTCTTCGCGATTGGTATCGGGGCGTTTATTACCCTTTTGTGCCTGATTAAGTTACTTCCCTTGCTGCCCAGTGAGCATTCCGGTTCATTGAAAAGCCTCCCGCTATTGTTCCGCCGCCCGGCATTAATGAGCATTTATTTGTTAACTGTGGTGGTTGTCACCGCCCATTACACGGCATACAGCTATATCGAGCCTTTTGTGCAAAACATTGCGGGATTCAGCGCCAACTTTGCCACGGCATTACTGTTATTACTCGGTGGTGCGGGCATTATTGGCAGCGTGATTTTCGGTAAACTGGGTAATCAGTATGCGTCTGCGTTGGTGAGTACGGCGATTGCGTTGTTGCTGGTGTGCCTCGCACTGCTGCTACCTGCGGCGAACAGTGAAATACACCTCGGGGTGCTAAGTATTTTCTGGGGGATCGCGATGATGATCATCGGGCTTGGTATGCAGGTTAAAGTGCTGGCGCTGGCACCAGATGCCACCGACGTCGCGATGGCGCTATTCTCCGGGATATTTAATATTGGAATCGGGGCGGGTGCGTTGGTAGGTAATCAGGTGAGTCTGCACTGGTCAATGTCGATGATTGGTTATGTGGGCGCGGTGCCTGCTTTTGCCGCGTTAATATGGTCAATCATTATATTTCGCCGCTGGCCAGTGACACTCGAAGAACAGACGCAATAGTTGAAAGGCCCATTCGGGCCTTTTTTAATGGTACGTTTTAATGATTTCCAGGATGCCGTTAATAATAAACTGCACACCCATACATACCAGCAGGAATCCCATCAGACGGGAGATCGCTTCAATGCCCCCCTTACCCACCAGCCGCATAATTGCGCCAGAGCTGCGTAGACTTCCCCACAAAATAACCGCCACCAGGAAAAAGATCAGCGGCGGCGCAACCATCAGTACCCAATCAGCGAAGGTTGAACTCTGACGCACTGTGGACGCCGAGCTAATAATCATTGCAATGGTTCCCGGACCGGCGGTACTTGGCATTGCCAGTGGTACAAAGGCAATATTGGCACTGGGTTCATCTTCCAGCTCTTCCGACTTGCTTTTCGCCTCCGGTGAATCAATCGCTTTCTGTTGCGGAAAAAGCATCCGAAAACCGATAAACGCGACGATTAAGCCGCCTGCAATTCGCAGACCGGGAATCGAAATGCCAAATGTATCCATCACCAGTTGCCCGGCGTAATACGCCACCATCATGATGGCAAAGACGTACACCGAGGCCATCAACGACTGACGATTACGTTCGGCACTGTTCATGTTGCCTGCCAGGCCAAGAAATAACGCGACAGTTGTTAATGGGTTAGCTAACGGTAGTAACACCACCAGCCCCAGGCCAATTGCTTTAAATAAATCTAACATTGGTGGTTGTTATCCTGTGTATCTGGGTTATCAGCGAAAAGTATAAGGGGTAAACAACGATAAAGTGTCACTCTTTAGCTAGCCTTGCATCGCATTGACCAAAACTTGAACCGATTTAGCAAAACGTGGCATCGGTCAATTCATTCATTTGACTTATACTTGCCTGGGCAATATTATCCCCTGCAACTAATTACTTGCCAGGGCAACTAATGTGAAAAGTACCAGCGATCTGTTCAATGAAATTATTCCATTGGGTCGCTTAATCCATATGGTTAATCAGAAGAAAGATCGCCTGCTTAACGAGTATCTGTCTCCGCTGGATATTACCGCGGCACAGTTTAAGGTGCTCTGCTCTATCCGCTGCGCGGCGTGTATTACTCCGGTTGAACTGAAAAGAGTGTTATCGGTCGACCTGGGGGCGCTGACCCGTATGCTGGATCGCCTGGTCTGTAAAGGCTGGGTGGAAAGGTTGCCGAACCCGAATGACAAGCGCGGCGTACTGGTAAAACTTACCACCAGCGGCGCGGCAATATGTGAACAATGTCATCAATTAGTTGGCCAGGACCTGCATCAAGAATTAACAAAAAACCTGACGGCGGACGAAGTGGCAACACTTGAGCATTTGCTTAAGAAAGTCCTGCCGTAAACAAAAAAAGAGGTATGACGATGTCCAGACGCAATACTGACGCTATTACCATTCATAGCATTTTGGACTGGATCGAGGACAACCTGGAATCGCCACTGTCACTGGAGAAAGTGTCAGAGCGTTCGGGTTACTCTAAATGGCACCTGCAACGGATGTTTAAAAAAGAAACCGGTCATTCATTAGGCCAATACATCCGCAGCCGTAAGATGACGGAAATCGCGCAAAAGCTGAAGGAAAGTAACGAGCCGATACTCTATCTGGCAGAACGATATGGCTTCGAGTCGCAACAAACTCTGACCCGAACCTTCAAAAATTACTTTGATGTTCCGCCACATAAATACCGGATGACCAATATGCAGGGCGAATCGCGCTTTTTACATCCATTAAATCATTACAACAGCTAGTTGATAACGTGACAACGTCACTGAGGCAATCATGAAACCACTTTTATCCGCAATAGCAGCTGCGTTTATTCTCTTTTCCACGCAGGGCATTGCGGAACAAACCACGCAGCCGGTTGTTACTTCCTGTGCCAATGTCGTGGTTGTTCCCCCATCGCAGGAACAACCACCGTTTGATTTAAATCACATGGGTACTGGCAGTGATAAGTCGGATGCGCTCGGCGTGCCCTATTATAATCAACACGCTATGTAGTTATTGTCAGGCTCTGATCACAGAGCCTGATATCTCCGTAATATCTTCCTGAAGTCTCAAATATTTTCGCCATTGTTGGCGATGAGATCCCGATACCAGTAAAACGACGCTTTACGTATCCGTTCCAGCGTTCCCTTCCCTTCGTTGTCTTTATCGACGTAAATCATTCCGTAGCGCTTTTTCATTTCCCCTGTTCCGGCAGAAACCAGGTCAATGCAGCCCCACGGTGTGTAGCCAATTAAGTCAACACCATCTTCAACAACGGCTTTTTTCATTTCCCGAATATGGGAAGCAAAGTAATCAATGCGATAGTGATCGTTCACCGTGCCGTCAGCTTGTCTCTGGTCAACCGCACCAAATCCATTTTCGACAATAAACAGCGGCAACTGGAAATGATCCCAGAACCAGTTGAGTGAATAACGTAGCCCTGCCGGATCAATTTGCCATCCCCATTCGGATGTATCGATATAAGGGTTGCTGACCAAATCTCGTGGCTCAACATAATCCAGTTGCGGGTTATCTGGCGAAAATTGTGTCGTAAAAGACATGTAGTAGCTAAAGCCGATAAAGTCGACACAACCTCTGGCAAGAATCGCATTATCTTCTGGTGTGATATCGAGGTTGAATCCTTTCCTGGCAAAGTAATTCAGCATATGTTGCGGATAATATCCACGCGCATGAACATCAGTAAACCAGTAACGACGATGCATCGCTTTCGTGGCCATCATCATATCGTTGGGTGCACACGTCAGAGGATAGATGGGGCACATGGCGATCATACAGCCGATATTAAATTCAGGATTGATCGATTTTCCAGTCTGTACCGCCAGGGCACTGGCAACTAACTCGTAATGTACCGCCTGGTACATTATTTGTTCGCGCTCATTGATATCTTCCTCTGGCGAATACAAGATACCGGAATTAGTAAATGGACACAGGCTTTCGCTGAAATTCACCTGATTATTGATTTCGTTAAACGTCATCCAGTACTTTACTTTTTCTTTATAGCGCGTGAAGACCGTTGATGCGAAGCGGATAAAAAAGTCGATCAGTTTACGGTTTCGCCAGCCACCATATTTTGTCACCAGATGGTAAGGCATCTCAAAATGCGAAAGCGTCACCACAGGTTCCATTCCCTGCTTCAGGCATTCATCGAACAGATCATCATAAAATTTTAAACCCTCTTCATTCGGCTCCTGTTCGTCACCTTGCGGAAAGATTCGTGTCCAGGCAATGGAAGTTCGAAAGCATTTGAATCCCATCTCGGCAAATAACTGAATATCTGTTTTATAGCGATGATAAAAATCAATTGCTTCATGATTGGGATAATTAAGTCCGTCGATAACGCCTTCTGTCACTTCACGCGGCACACCGTGAGCGCCAGCAGTCATCACATCAGCGATACTGATGCCTTTTCCTCCTTCATTCCAGCCACCTTCCAACTGATGCGCGGCTACCGCGCCGCCCCATAAAAAACCTTTTTTAAATCCTGACATACACAACTCCTTAACTAAAATAGATTACCACCAGACTTCCGCCTGGATGCCGGCCATAAACTCGTCTTTGCTGTTCTCATTAAACTTAAAATTAGATAATTCGTTATCCAGAATATTGATATACGTTCCATAGAAGCGAATTTCTGGTCGTGAACCTAAAATGCTTTCACCCACTTTCAATGCATGCCAGAGTGTCGTTTTATAAGCCGATTCATTTAGTGTTACACCCTGCTGTGTTTTGTTCTGTTGCTTAAACCAGCCTAATTCAAGCCCCGTCTGATTCCATGTATTCCAGATCCAGGCCGGTCTTACTACGGTGCGAATACTGTCAAAATCACTATGAGCGCCACTTTCATAACTATAAACATCTTCGCCATGGGAATAGACAAGCGCGTTAGCCATAATAATATTGTCAGTAAGATACATCTCGCCCTGAGAGATTAAACGCCAGGCGATCCCATTGGTATGGTCACCATAGTAATAGCGACCATGCGCCATCGTGTTACTGGCATCTGAGAAACTGGCAAAACTGCTGGCATAGGAATTATTGGCAACCTGTAACGTAAATTCATTAAACGTATCGCGTTGCAGGTTTTGCCGTAAAACAGAAGTCAGCATCCAGCTATCTTTCATTTCAAAATAACTGTCGTCATTTTCATTATCTTGTTGTTGATCCGTTTTATTTGGTGCGGAATATTTAGCCATTAATGATAATGTTGCATCATCCCATAACGGGATATTGCGATAACGAACATCCACAGAATTGGTATTCATCTGACTGGTACGCGTAAAATCACGAGAGTAAACATCGACATCATCACGGCTTAAGGACATATCAAACAGCCCTACACCAAGTGCCCAGTTTTCAATCCCCACACCCGCAGCGACATCCGTGGTTAAGGTTTTCCAGTCCAGCATTTGGATCTCATATTGCGGGAGTTTATGTTTGCCTACCCAGAAGTCTGCCTCTGGCGCGAAGGGTAAAAAACCTCGCGTTGTCAGATAAATATCACTGAACTGCATGATATTTTCATTGGCACTGTCACCAAACCAGGCATCGTTATACTGCTCACCTACGTTGCCATCATAGGTAACGACCGCATTTGCCGTTTTACCGTCCTGATTATAAACACGCTGATTTAAGGTTAAGTCAAACCAACCGCTCATCTCGTTACCAAAACGTCCCAGAGAACCCGCTGCATAAGTTTGTGGTGAGCCATGATTTCCGGTACCCCAGCCTGAGCGGAAGTACCCCTGATAGCTGAACCCAATATCATCCTTTATATATTTACTGATATCTTTCAGGGTCACGCTTTCGATAGTGGTTTTGTCGCCTTTACTTTCAATAACGGCAACTTGCTGCGATCCATTTATAGTATGCGCTGCGGCAGACGAGTTCTGTTCACCGTTTTCATTTTTGATGTTATCAGCGACGGGAGATGTCGCTGATATTTCAGCAAGTGAGGCTGATTTGTATTTATTTTCCGTAATACTTTTTTGTAAGGTCGAAAGTCGGGATTTATATACCCCCAGTTCATTCTGTGTTGCTCTCAGCTCTTGTTTATTTTGCGACAATTCATTTTCAAGCAGTTCAAGGCGCTGCTCAATGGTTAATTTTGTTGCCAACGCGTTCAACGGAAACAATGCTGTAATAATAGAAAAAGACAAAAGGCTGACGTTAAGCGTCTTTATATTCATGACTTATCCTTAAGAGTGTAATAATTTCCTCCAGCTATCGCACTGGAGGAAAAAATCAGGCATGGAGCTCTTTTCTTAATGAAATAATTTCCCTGGCTAAATCCTGGCATAATATTGCATTCATCAAATGATCCTGTGCATGAACCAGAATTAAATTAACTACTATTTTGCCACAACCTTCATCCTGACTAATTAACGCGGTCTGAATTTTATGTGCCTGAAGACAGGCTAATTCCGAACTGGCCATTAGCTGAGTTGCGCCCTGCCAGTCTTTTTGCCCGGCACAACGTATGGCTTCCATCGCATCAGAACGTGCCTGTCCCGCGTTGATCAGTAACTCCATAACAAGTTCTTCATCTGCAAACATCAACATCTCCTTCCTGTGTAAATGGGATTATCCGTTAGTTGTCATGTTATTGACCTTGTTGGCGGCAATAACAAAAGGTAAATAGATCATTGTCGCCACACCTAAACATAAAAAACCCACCAGTAACGCCAGCCAGTTTCCCCCGGTTCCGAGGAAAGCAATTAAAGGTCCGGGCGTAGTCCAGGGCACGGCATAAGCAACCGGTGGAATAATTTCCATCGAAACAAAGAAGTAACCAATGGCACAGTTAACAATGGGAACCAGAATAAACGGCACCATCATGATGGGGTTAAGTACAATAGGAAGGCCGAACATTATCGGTTCATTGATATTGAAAATACCGGGGATAAACGACATTTTTGCCAGATCACGGTATTCCGCACGCTTAGACGCGATAAAAATAGCCAACAATAACCCCAACGTCATACCTGAACCGCCGCAGTTGGCGAATGCATCATTAATAGAAGTCCAGGTAATCGGATATGGCGCGCCCCAGGTAGTGCCGTGTTGAGCGGCCCAGGAGAGATTCTCCAGATTAGCCTCAGAAAAAACAGTTTCTCGAATTGCCGAGGTGGCATTAGGTCCGTGGATCCCCAGCACCCACAGGAAATTACCCACAGCCCCCAGGATAATTACCGCAAAGATATTCGTTCCCATATGTTTGAGCGGCGTCTGGATTAATTTGTAAATGAGATCGTTTAATCCTGCCGGGGATATCAGTGTCAGGCAATAATTAAGTGCGGAAAAGAACACCATGACAAAAAATATTGGCAATAAAACTTTAAATGAACGCGATACCGCAGGAGGTACAGCTGCCGGCATCGTTATGGTGATTTTTGGGTTTCGAGCTAAGCGACAAAATATTTCACTGGTGATTAATGCAACGATAACAGCAACAAACAACCCCTGTGCGCCGAGATATTTGGTCGTCAGGAATGCTTGCCCATCTATCATCTGATATGGCGTATAAACAATAAAAAATGCTCCTATTGCCGTTAATCCGCATAAAAGATCATCTTGCTCATAGCTAATCGCCATATTTCTGGCGACCAGGAAAGCAATCATAATTGACATGATATTTACAGAACCATTCATTACCGGAGTAAAAATAGCTTGTGCTTTTTCAAGGTTGGGGAAAATGCTATTCAGATGCAGTAATCCGGCAATAAAACCGTCTGGCGATAATATGGCAAAGTTAATTAATATAATTAATGAACTTGCCATGATAATTGGAAACGTAAAAACGAATCCATCTCTCACCGCTGCAACATGTTTTTGTGAGTTTAACTTTATAGCAACTGGAACAAGAAAACGTTCCATTCCACGTTCGAATGAGGTCATTAATCCCATTTTTTTATACCTGTTGTTCTGGATATTTATACATCCCAATAAAGCATGTATGCCATATCCATTTTATGATGTGTGAAAAGTTAGTTCAGGTAATAGTTTAATAATATTAGATTCTTACTCTTGCAGTAGTTTCATCGCAAATTCAAGAACTGCCTGTCCGTTCATGGTGCCATAGTCTTTCATCTCGATAACAGCTACAGGCATTTTCCCCTGTGCAACAGCTTCAATCTCTGGTTTCTGAAAGCGAACTTGCGGGCCAAGTAAAACAACGTCAACTTCGTTATTTTTAATTTTCCCTTTAGCCTCTGCAATCGCCAATGCGGAAATATTAACTTCAAGTGAAATAGCGTTAGCATGATCAATCATACGTTTAACCAGCATACTGGTTGACATGCCCGCAGCGCAAACTAACAATATTTTTTTCATATTTTCCCTTACTGGTATATAACAGATTACATTGTGTAAATATCATATCCCGCAGTAGCTATACATCCTGGTACACTGATCACAGTAATACAGTGATAAAGTTGTTCAACATCAGGGTGATAATTAAACGACTCGGCCATACGATAAACCAATCAGGACTCAACTCCTTGTTTTCAATGGCTCTTAAAAGGTGCAAAAGTGATTTTTCAAAAGATTGCCCGCTTACTTAAATCCGAGATCAATGGCTATTCATGGCATGTTGGTGATTTGTTGCCGTCAGAAGCTGAACTCGCTGTTCGTTATAATGTTTCGCGTAATACCCTGCGTAAGGCATTATCCTTGCTGGAAGGCGAAGGAATTATTCATAGAAAGCATGGTTCAGGAACATATATTCAAAAAAAGAATTTTGTTGCACACATTGATCACATGAACAGCTTCAGTGAAATTGCGCATAAAAGCGGCAAGGAGGCAGGAAGTCAGATTATGAAATTTGAAGTGCAGGATGCTTCTCCCCCTATTGCGACTGAGCTGAATTTAGTGACTGGTGAGCAGGTTTATTACATAAAGAGACTGCGATTCATTGAGGATAATGCAGCACAATTAGAAGAAACGTGGATGTCAGTGGCACGTTTTCCTGATTTAACCGTAGCACATATGCAAAAATCCAAATTTTCGTATATTGAGAACGAATGCGGGATCAAAATCATTGGCACCTTTGAAACTTTCTCCCCTACTTTTCCTACCCCAGAAATCGCCAGTATTTTACGGATCAGCCCACGGGATCCCATACTTAAAATTCAGACCCAGGCTGTGGACAGTAACTCTATTCCGCTGGATTATTCGTTACTTTACAGCAATATTTTCGAGTTCCAGGTAAAGTACTTTTTCCCGCGATAAAAGCATACGCACAGAGTGCTGGCATCACATTCTGTGCGTATGGTTTAGCCTCTAACCTTTACCGCTTTACGCCACCGCAAGCCAAATACATTGATATACAGCCCGGTCATAATGAGCACCGCACCGAAAAATTGTAGACCCGTTAAGCGTTCATCCAACAATAGTGCCGCACTTGCCAGTCCTACTACGGGCACCAGTAACGATAACGGTGCAACCCGCCAGGTTTCATAGCGTCCCAGTAACGTCCCCCAGATCCCATAACCAACAATTGTCGCCACAAACGCCAGATACATCAGAGACAAGATGGTGGTCATATCGATAGTGACCAGACTGTGAATCATGGTTGCGGAACCATCGAGAATCAGCGAGGCAACAAAGAAGGGAATGATTGGGATTAATGCGCTCCAGATTACCAGCGACATCACCGCCGGGCGCGTTGAGTGCGACATGATCTTTTTATTGAAGATGTTGCCACACGCCCAACTAAATGCTGCCGCCAGGGTCAACATAAAGCCGAGCATCGCCACATGCTGACCGTTCAGACTATCTTCGATTAACACCAGTACGCCAAAAATCGCTAAGGCAATCCCCGCCAATTGTTTGCCATGCAGCCGCTCACCGAAAGTAAATGCGCCAAGTACGATAGTAAAAAACGCCTGTGCCTGTAACACCAGCGAAGCCAGTCCAGCAGGCATACCGAAGTTAATGGCACAAAAAAGAAAAGCAAACTGCGCAAAACTGATGGTTAATCCATACCCCAGCAACAAATTCAGCGGTACTTTCGGTCGTGCGACAAAAAAGATGGCCGGAAAAGCGACCAGCATAAAGCGCAAACCGGCCAGCATCAGCGGTGGCATGTTATGAAGCCCCACTTTGATGACCACAAAATTCAGCCCCCATACGACCACTACCAGTAGCGCCAACACCCCATCTTTTCGCGACATTCTACCGCCTCTGAATTTCATCTTTTGTAAGCAATCAACTTAGCTGAATTTACTTTTCTTTAACAGTTGATTCGTTAGTCGCCGATTACGACGGCATTAATGCGCAAATAAGTCGCTATACTTCGGATTTTTGCCATGCTATTTCTTTACATCTCTAAAACAAAACATAACGAAACGCACTGCCGGACAGACAAATGAACTTATCCCTCCGACGCTCTACCAGCGCCCTTCTTGCCTCGTCGTTGTTATTAACCATCGGACGCGGCGCTACGCTGCCGTTTATGACCATTTACTTGAGTCGCCAGTACAACCTGAGTGTCGATCTAATCGGTTATGCGATGACAATTGCGCTCACTATTGGCGTCGTTTTTAGCCTCGGTTTTGGTATCCTGGCGGATAAGTTCGACAAGAAACGCTATATGTTACTGGCAATTACCGCCTTCGCCAGCGGTTTTATTGCCATTCCTTTAGTGAATAACGTGACGCTGGTGGTGCTCTTTTTTGCCCTCATTAACTGCGCCTATTCCGTTTTTGCTACCGTGTTGAAAGCCTGGTTTGCCGACAATCTTTCGTCCACCAGCAAAACGAAAATCTTCTCAATCAACTACACCATGCTCAACATTGGCTGGACCATCGGTCCGCCGCTCGGCACGCTGTTGGTGATGCAGAGCATCAATCTGCCCTTTTGGCTGGCAGCTATCTGTTCCGCGTTTCCCATGCTTTTCATTCAAATTTGGGTAAAGCGCAGCGAGAAAATCATCGCCACGGAAACAGGCAGTGCCTGGTCGCCGAAAGTTTTATTACAAGATAAAGCACTGTTGTGGTTTACCTGCTCTGGTTTTCTGGCTTCCTTTGTTAGCGGCGCATTTGCCTCGTGCATTTCACAATATGTGATGGTGATTGCTGATGGGGATTTTGCCGAAAAGGTGGTTGCGGTTGTTCTTCCGGTTAATGCTGCCATGGTAGTTACGTTGCAATATTCCGTGGGCCGCCGCCTTAACCCGGCTAACATCCGCGCGCTGATGACAGCAGGCACCCTCTGTTTCGTCATCGGTCTGGTTGGTTTTATTTTTTCCGGCAACAGCCTGCTATTGTGGGGTATGTCAGCTGCGGTATTTACTGTCGGTGAAATCATTTATGCGCCGGGCGAGTATATGTTGATTGACCATATTGCGCCGCCAGGAATGAAAGCCAGCTATTTTTCCGCTCAGTCTTTAGGCTGGCTTGGTGCCGCGATTAACCCATTAGTGAGTGGCGTAGTGCTAACCAACCTGCCGCCTTCCTCGCTGTTTATCATCTTAACGTTGGTGATTATTGCTGCGTGGGTGCTGATGTTAAAAGGAATTCGTGCAAGACCGTGGGGGCAGCCCGCGCTTTGTTGATTTAAGTCGAACACAATAAAAATTTAATTCAGCCTTCGTTTAGGTTATCTCTGCTAATATCTTTCTCATTGAGATGAAAATTAAGGTAAGCGAGGAAACACACCACACCATAAACGGAGGCAAATAATGCTGGGTAATATGAATGTTTTTATGGCCGTACTGGGAATAATTTTATTTTCTGGTTTTCTGGCCGCGTATTTCAGCCACAAATGGGATGACTAATGAACGGAGATAATCCCTCACCTAACCGGCCCCTTGTTACAGTTGTGTACAAGGGGCCTGATTTTTATGACGGCGAAAAAAAACCGCCAGTAAACCGGCGGTGAATGCTTGCATGGATAGATTTGTGTTTTGCTTTTACGCTAACAGGCATTTTCCTGCACTGATAACGGATCGTTGACACAGTAGCATCAGTTTTCTCAATGAATGTTAAACGGAGCTTAAACTCGGTTAATCACGTTTTGTTCGTCAATAAACATACAGCGATTTCTTCCGGTTTGCTTACCCTCATACATTGCCCGGTCCGCTCTTCCAATGACCACATCCAGAGGCTCTTCAGGAAATGCGCGACTCACACCTGCTGTCACGGTAATGTTGATATGCCCTTCAGAATGTGTGATGGCATGGTTATCGACTAACTGGCAAATTCTGATACCTGCACGACATGCTTCTTCATCATTAGCCGCTTTGACAATAATGATAAATTCTTCGCCACCGTAGCGATAAACCGTTTCGTAATCGCGCGTCCAACTGGCTAAGTAAGTTGCCAGGGTGCGTAATACTACATCGCCGATTAAATGCCCGTAGGTATCATTAACCAATTTAAATCGGTCAATATCCAACAACATTAAATAAAGATTCAGAGGCTCAGCGTTGCGTAACTGATGATCAAAGGATTCATCAAGAACCCGACGACCCGGCAATCCCGTCAAAACATCCATATTGCTACGGATCGTCAGCAAATAAATTTTGTAATCGGTTAATGCCGCAGTAAAAGAAAGCAACCCTTCCTGAAAGGCGTCGAAATGCGCGTCCTGCCAGTGATTTTCAACAATAGCCAACATTAATTCTCGACCACAGTTATGCATATGTTGATGGGCAGAATCCATTAGCCGAACGTAAGGTAATTCATCGTTATCGAGTGGCCTCAGATGATCAATCCACCGACCAAACTGGCACAGTCCATAAGAATGGTTATCCGTTATTTCTGGCTTACTGGCATCTCTCGCGACCACGCTGTGAAACATACTCACCAGCCACTGGTAGTGGGCATCGATAGCCTTATTGAGATTTAACAAGATGGCATCAATTTCCGTTGTCTTCTTGATCATTGCCACTCCTTTTTCACAGTTCCTTGTGCGCGCTATTCTAACGAGAGAAAAGCAAAATTACGTCAATATTTTCATAGAAATCCTAAGTTATGAGTCATCTCTGAGATAACATTGTGATTTGAAACAAAATCAGCAGATAAAAAAGTGTTTAATTCTGTAAATTAAGCCTGCATTATCGCAATTAAAAGAATGACAAATAGCATAACCCAATACCCTAATGGCCCAGTAGTTCAGGCCATCAGGCTAATTTATTTTTATTTCTGCAAATGAGTGACCCGAACGACGGCCGGCGCGCTTTTCTTATCCAGACTGCCGCTAATGTTGATCATCTGGTCCGGCTGAACTTCTCGTCCATCAAAAACGGCCGCAGGAATAACAACATTAATTTCACCGCTCTTATCGCGAAAAACGTAACGGTCCTCTCCTTTGTGAGAAATCAAATTACCGCGTAGTGAAACCGAAGCACCATCGTGCATGGTTTTTGCGAAATCAACGGTCATTTTTTTTGCATCATCGGTTCCGCGATAGCCATCTTCTATTGCATGAGGCGGCGGTGGCGCTGCATCCTGTTTTAAACCGCCCTGGTCATCTGCCAACGCATAAGGCATGACAAGAAAACTTGCTAATACAATGGCCTGAAATTTCATACTAACTCCTTAATTGCGTTTGGTTTGACTTATTAAGTCTGGTTGCTATTTTTATAATTGCCAAATAAGAATACTGCCAATTGTTATAAGGCATTTAAAATCAGGCAACTAGCTGTCAAATATTCAGAGAATTTTACTCACTAAAGTAAGAAGAAGATTAAAGAGTCTTAAACATATTTCAGAACAATCAGATTTATAAATTTGAAAATTATTATAACGGAAGGGTATACAAAAAAAGTAATTTTGCTGGCGACTGCGAAACGGCATTCGCATTAGCGGTGAGGTTTGCCCTCGCCCAGCTGCTGCAATTACTACTCTAACCAGGCTGGCCTGGCGATTTCTCCAGGCCAGCCATTGGTGGTGTTTATACGTTCAAGCCACGATGTTGCAGCATCGGCATAATCTGAGGTGCCTTACCGCGCCATTGTCGATACAGGCGTTCCAGATCTTCGCTGTTACCTCTGGAAAGGATCGCCTCGCGAAAACGCAGCCCATTTTCACGCTTTAATCCGCCCTGCTCAACAAACCACTGGTAACCATCATCGGCCAACATTTGCGTCCACAGATAAGCGTAATAACCTGCGGCATATCCGCCACCAAAAATATGGGCGAAATAACTGCTGCGATAGCGTGGCGGTATAGCGGGAAGATCCATATTTTCTGCCACCAGCGCCCGCAATTCGAAATCATCGACATCCTGCATTGCTTCGTTTTCTTCCAGGCAATGCCAGCGCATATCGAGAAGTGCGGCGCTAAGCAGTTCGCTCATCTCATACCCTTTATTGAACAGGCTGGCATTACGCATTTTCTGTTGCAGTTCGTCAGGCATTGCTGCCCCGCTCTGATAATGCCGGGCGTAGCGAGCGAATACCTGCGGATGCGTTGCCCAGTGTTCGTTGATTTGCGACGGAAATTCGACAAAATCACGCGGCGTGTTGGTGCCGGAAAGCGTGGCATAACGCTGGCGGGCAAAGAGGCCGTGCAGCGTATGACCAAATTCATGGAATAAGGTTATTACATCATCCCAGAGTAACAACGCAGGCTCACCGGCAGCGGGTTTCTGATAATTGCAAACGTTATAAATTACCGGGTGCGTTTCATTAAGCGTTGATTGCTCAACAAAATTGCCCATCCATGCACCGCCGCTTTTTGAATCACGGGCGAAGAAATCACCGTAAAATAACGCCAGCCCCACGCCATTATGATCAAAAATTTCCCACACACGAACGTCAGGATGGTAGACAGGAATATCAAAACGTTCGACAAACTTAATACCGAAGAGCTGATTCGCGGTCCAGAATACACCTTCATTCAACACCGTGTTTAATTCAAAATATGGCTTGAGCTGCACCTCATCAAGATCAAATTTTTCCCGCCGTACCTGTTCGGCATAAAATGCCCAGTCCCACGGCTGCGCGCTAAACCCGCCTTGCTGCTTATCGATAACCGCCTGTATGGAGGCTAATTCATCGCTCGCACGTTGACGCGCCGCTGGAACAATTTCCCGCATAAAGTTGAGTGCTGCTTCAGGTGTTTTTGCCATCTGATCGGCGATTTTCCATGCGGCATAATGAGGAAAACCAAGCAGTTTCGCCTGCTGCGCACGGATCTCCACCAGACGTTGAATGATAGCGCGGGTATCATTGGCATCATTTTTTTCCGCTCGCGTCCAGCCCGCAGTGAACAGTTTTTCACGCGTCGCGCGATCGCGCAGTTCAGCAAGCGCTGGTTGCTGGGTGGTATTCAGCAGCGGAATCAGCCATTTGTTATCCAGACCTTTCTCGCGAGCCGCCTCTGCCGCCAGCGCTATCTCTTGTTCACTCATTCCTGCCAGCTGCGCGATATCGTTCACAACCAGACCGCCGGATTTATTTGCTGCCAGTAACCGCTGGTTAAACTGGCTGGTCAGGGTCGCAGCTTCTGTATTCAGTACTTTTAATTTTGCTTTATCAGCTTGCGCAAGTTTGGCTCCGGCAAGGACAAAACGTTGATGAATCACCTCCACCAGGCGGATGGATTCACTATCAAGCCCCAGGGATTCACGGCGTTGCCAGACAGCATCTACCCGCGCGAATAATTCACCGTTCAGATAGATATCATTAGCCAGTTCCGCCAGTTCAGCGGAAAACTGTTCATCAAGACGCTGTAATTCATCATTGGTATGCGCCGCAGTCATCGCAAAAAAGACGCTGGTAACGCGGGTAAGTAATTCTCCGCTTTGTTCCAGTGCCAGAATAGTATTGTTGAAATCAGGCGTTTGCGGGTTAAGCGCGATGGCAGTAATTTCTGCCCGCTTTTGCAGCATTCCCTCATCGAATGCCGGGCGATAGTGATGATTGGAAATTTGATCAAAATGGGGAGCCAGATACGGCAGTGTGCTTTGCACAAGGAAAGGATTCATTGTTGTCATTTTCTTCTCCTGAACGCGAGGTGTTCCATAGCGTAGGCTTACTGATAACGGAGTGCAATCTTGCAAACCAGTATTACCCGCTCTTAAGCATCACGTGCTATGTTATTGACACACAAAAGCGTTGAGGAACAGTGAGATGATCGTTTTAGTAACTGGAGCAACGGCAGGTTTTGGTGAATGCATTACTCGTCGTTTTATTCAACAAGGGCATAAAGTTATCGCCACTGGCCGTCGCCAGGAGCGGTTGCAGGAGTTAAAAGACGAACTGGGAGATAATCTGTATATCGCCCAACTGGACGTTCGCAACCGCGCCGCTATTGAAGAGATGCTGGCATCGCTTCCTGCCGAGTGGTGCAATATTGATATCCTGGTAAATAATGCCGGTCTGGCGTTGGGCATGGAGCCTGCGCATAAAGCCAGCGTTGAAGACTGGGAAACGATGATTGATACCAACAACAAAGGCCTAGTATATATGACGCGCGCCGTCTTACCGGGTATGGTTGAACGTAATCATGGTCATATTATTAACATTGGCTCAACGGCAGGCAGCTGGCCGTATGCCGGTGGTAACGTTTACGGTGCGACGAAAGCGTTTGTTCGTCAGTTTAGCCTGAATCTGCGTACGGACCTGCATGGTACGGCGGTGCGCGTCACCGACATCGAGCCGGGTCTGGTGGGTGGCACCGAGTTTTCCAATGTCCGCTTTAAAGGCGATGACGGTAAAGCGGAAAAAACCTATCAAAATACCGTTGCATTGACGCCAGAAGATGTCAGCGAAGCCGTCTGGTGGGTGTCAACGCTGCCTGCTCACGTCAATATCAATACCCTGGAAATGATGCCGGTTACCCAAAGCTATGCCGGACTGAATGTCCACCGTCAGTAATTTTTATACCCGGCGTAACTGCCGGGTTATTGCTTGTCACAAAAAAGTGGTAGACTCATGCAGTTAACTCACTCACAAGCAAGAACGAATGACCGTCGAAACGCAACTTAATCCCACACAGCCTGTCAATCAGCAGATTTATCGTATTCTTCGTCGCGACATTGTCCATTGCCTGATTGCACCAGGCACACCGTTGTCGGAAAAAGAAGTTTCTGTTCGTTTCAATGTGTCACGCCAGCCGGTTCGTGAAGCCTTTATTAAACTGGCGGAAAACGGCCTGATTCAAATTCGTCCGCAGCGTGGCAGCTACGTCAACAAAATTTCCATGGCCCAGGTGCGCAACGGCAGTTTTATCCGTCAGGCCATTGAGTGCGCGGTGGCGCGTCGGGCGGCGAGCATGATTACCGAAAGCCAGTGCTACCAACTGGAACAAAATCTTCACCAGCAACGCATTGCCATAGAGCGCAAGCAACTGGATGATTTTTTTGAACTTGATGACAACTTCCATCAACTCCTGACCCAGATTGCCGACTGTCAACTGGCGTGGGATACCATTGAGAACCTGAAAGCGACCGTTGATCGCGTGCGCTATATGAGTTTCGACCACGTTTCTCCACCAGAAATGCTGTTACGCCAGCATCTTGAGATTTTCTCTGCCCTGCAAAAACGTGATGGCGATGCGGTAGAACGTGCAATGACGCAACATTTGCAGGAAATCAGCGAATCCGTGCGCCAGATCCGTCAGGAAAACAGCGACTGGTTTAGCGAAGAGTAATTCATTTCCTCTCATCCCATCCGGGGTGAGAGTCTATTCGCCCCGCCTTATGGCTCATGCATGCATCAAAAAAGATGTGAGCTTGATCAAAAACAAAAAATATTTCACTCGACAGGAGTATTTATATTGCGCCCGTTACGTGGGCTTCGACTGTAAATCAGAAAGGAGAAAACACCTATGACGACCTACGATCGTAACCGTAACGCAATCACCACTGGCAGCCGTGTTATGGTTAGCGGCACCGGTCACACTGGCAAGATCCTGTCGATTGATACTGAAGGTCTGACCGCTGAGCAAATCCGCCGCGGAAAAACCGTAGTTGTTGAAGGTTGTGAAGAGAAACTGGCACCTCTGGACCTGATTCGTCTCGGCATGAACTAAGCGTGTGAATGCCGCCGATGGCGGCATTGCTTTTTTTACTTCACGGAATATTTCGCCACGGTCGCTTTCGCACCATGCGCTAATAAAGACAAGTACGCTTCCGTCACTTTTGCAGTAAACAAGCTATTGTCTGGCAAATCATCACCAAAGATCGCCTTAATCGCCAGCAATGACTGGACGCGCGCTTTCCCTTCGGCACTACTTTGTACAGCCTTCTGAATAACAGGTAACAGTGGGTCACTGATTTCTATCGGATTTCCCTGTTCATCAACACCACCGACATAACGCATCCAACCTGCGACGCCCAGCGCCAGCAGATCGAACTTGCTGTCATGCGCCAGATGCCAGCGAACAGAATCCAACATCCGCTGTGGCAATTTCTGGCTGCCATCCATCGCAATCTGCCAGGTTCGATGACGTAGCGCCGGGTTGCTATAGCGTTCAATTAATCGGTTAGCGTAATCTTGCAAATCAACGCCCTGCACTTTCAACGTCGGCGCTTGTTCCTGCAACATCAAGGCATACGCTGCATGACGATAATGTTCATCTTCCATGCAGTCATTAATGTGCTGATATCCGGCAAGATACCCCAGATACGCCAGGAATGAATGACTGCCGTTGAGCATGCGCAACTTCATCTCTTCATAAGGCAGCACATCACTAACCAGTTCGGCTCCCGCTTTTTCCCATTCCGGACGTCCGGCAACAAAGTTATCTTCTATTACCCACTGGCGGAAAGGTTCACAGGCAACGCCAGCAGGATCGCGCACACCGGTAAGTTGTTCGATTTTCGCCAGCGTATCCTCTGTCACTGCGGGCACAATACGGTCCACCATTGTTGATGGGAAAGTCACGTTTTCTTCGATCCATTGTGCCAGTTTTACATCAACAGCTTGCGCGTAGGAAGTGACAACGTCACGCATAACATGACCGTTTTCTGGCATGTTGTCACATGACATGACGGTAAATGCGGGAAGTCCTGCCGCTTTACGGCGAGCCAGCGCCTCGACAATCACCCCTGTTGCAGTTTTCGGCTGGTGGGGATTTTGTACGTCGGCAACGACCATCGGGTGATCGAGCATTAACTGTCCGGTCGCCGGAGAGTGGAAATACCCTTTTTCGGTGATTGTCAGAGAGACAATCGCGATTTGCGGTTCACACATCGCAGCCAACACGGTTTCTAAGCCATCAATCTGTACGTGCAAGGCTTTTTTAACGACGCCAACGACGCGAGCCGTCCACGCATCGGCCGACATTTCCGCAACGGTATAAAGATTATCTTGCTGTTGTAAATCGGCAATTTGCTGTTCGCCGCCGATTAAGTTGACCTCATAATATCCCCAGTCACTGAAATGTTCCGTAGCAAGAATATCGGCATACACGCCCTGATGCGCACGGTGAAATGCACCAAAGCCTAAATGAACAATTCTTGGGGCCAGGTTATTACGATCATAAACAGGGAGTGTCGCTTTTGCTGATAACAAATTATTTCCCATAACAATTCCTTAAATATAAATATGGCAAGCTACATGTTTTGTTATATGAATAAAAATCCCCTCTCCGGTAAGAGAAGGGATTGAGGATTTAAAGACTTATGGAAGGTTGCGCAGCTCTGACAACACGCGGTTGATCTTCCGCAGCGTCTTCCAGCGCACTTAAATCACGGTCTTTCACTTCTGGCATTTTCAGCGCAGAGATTAAACCAATCACTGAATATGCCATGATCATAATGGCGATCGGATACCAGGATTCCGTCATGGTGCAGAAAATACCCGCCAGGATAGGACCAAAACCGGAAGCGATAAGACCACCAATTTCTTTAGAAATAGCCATCCGGGTAAAGCGGTTTTTACAGCCGAACATTTCTGCCATGGTAATGTTTTCCAGAGCAAATAATCCCAGCACCGCACAGTTATGAATCACAATCAGTGCAACCATAATGGTGCTCGGGGCATAGCTTTTATCTACGATGATAGAAAGCATTGGCCACGCCAGCACAATCGCAGAGGTATTCATAATAATATACGGGATCCGGCGACCAATTTTATCGGATAACCAACCAAGGAACGGAATGGTCATAAAGCCGAGAATCGAACTGATCATCAATGCACCTGTTGGAATTGCTTTGTTAAACAATAACGTCTGCACTAAATAGCCTGCAAGGAAAGTCTGAATTAAACCGGAGTTACCAGCCTGACCAAAACGCAGCCCTGTTGCCAGCCAGAAGGATTTGCTCTGGAACATGCTACCAGCAGGTGCAGGTTTTGCTGTCGGTTGGTTGCTGTCGTTAACCTTCTCAAAGACCGGGCTTTCTTTCAGATTCATACGCAACCAGATAGCAAAGACCATCACGACAACGCTCGCCAGGAACGGTATACGCCATCCCCACGCCAGCAGTTCCTCTTTACTGAGAATGAAGAACATAAAGGCCCAGATTGCCGTTGCGCTCAAGGTTCCGCAGTTAGTCCCCATAGCAACAAATGAGGAGATAATTCCGCGCTTACCTTTTGGTGCATATTCCGCCAGCATCGTGCCGGCACCGGAAATTTCCGCGCCTGCCCCCAGCCCCTGAATAATACGCAGCGTCACCAGCAAAATTGGCGCAAACACACCAATTTGTGCATAGGTCGGCAGCACACCAATTAAGGTGGTACAGATCCCCATCATGGTGATGGTAATAAAGAGCACTTTTTTACGCCCGATTCTGTCGCCCATTTTGCCGAAAATAAATGCTCCGACAATACGCGCCACATAACCTGCACCGTAGGTTCCCATTGCCAGAATTAACGCCATTGCCGTTGATGATTCAGGAAAAAATATTTCATGAAACACTAACGCTGCGCCGAGCGAATATAACTGGAAATCCATAATTCACAGGTGTTTTTTCCCATCCTGTGGTTTCCTTGGCGTTTTCTAGGTTTTTTCAGATAGTTGCATTTTTTAAAAAGCATCCTAAGTTCGATCTCAGTGTCTATCTGGGGCCTATTTCTGTCCCATATATGCCCCAAAAAAACTCCTCAACAGATAAGTAGTTTTTTCATGGAGTTACGCGTAAAATCAATAACGGCTGGAAATCATTCAATACTCGCACTATCGAAAAATTTACCAGCCAACCGCAGCACGTTCTTGCATAAGGCGTGTCTGCGGTTTTTCAACTATTCAGATACATCACTCCCATCACATTCATTCCTCCGCATCAAAGGCATATAGGCTATATCACCTTGATATTTTTCTTCTTCAGATAAAAACTGTTATCTATGTATACTTTTAAACCCAATCCGTGTAGAGTCTCTGCATAAGATAGTTTGCAGTTGCCACTTCAGCTTGCGCCATAAACCGCCTGATTTTTGCTGCCATCTGTTAGCATTCCTGTATACCTGAAACGACAATGTTTATCTACGAACTTTAAGAACACCCAGGATAAAAATTGTCAACTATATCATATATAACACATTACTAATTCGAGGCTATATGAACAGCATACTGATAATCACTTCGCTCCTTATCATATTCAGCATTTTTAGTCATGCTCTAATAAAATTAGGGATTGGCATATCCAATAACCCAGACAAAACCGATGTATAAGTCAACATATCCTGAATCAGACATACAATATCGCAATGAAAATCAATAATATTTTAAGGAATATATTCATGAAATCAAAAGACACCCTAAAGTGGTTCCCTGCGCAGCTTCCTGAAGTCAGAATTATCCTAGGGGATGCTGTAGTGGAAGTAGCAAAACAGGGAAGACCTATCAATACCAGAACATTGCTTGATTACATTGAAGGAAACATAAAGAAAAAATCATGGCTGGATAACAAAGAATTATTACAAACAGCGATATCAGTTCTTAAAGACAACCAAAATTTAAATGGTAAAATGTAATATAATAAACTTACTTTTTTATCATTTTTCCACTTTAACAACATTTTGCTCCACTTTTCCACGACCAAACAACTTGAAATCTGGTTAAAATAACACGCAACACTATTCTTCTTCCTTGAGTCCGCCCGGAACTCGAAAAACAAACCGAGTTAAAGCCATTTTTCACAAAATCGATTTTGGGTCTCACCAAAATTACGGGGTTGCATACGCATTCGTTTATTTTCGAACGTGTACATACAAACATGCACAAAAATAATCAAAATTATTTTCTGAGATGCATTATGATATGAACACCAATTTCGTATAGAGTCTCACTATGTCTCGAATTTTTGCTTACTGTCGGATATCAACGCTGGATCAGACCACCGAAAATCAACGCCGGGAAATCGAAAGTGCAGGTTTTAAAATCAAACCTCAGCAAATAATCGAAGAACACATTAGCGGCTCAGCAGCAACCAGTGAGCGTCCTGGTTTTAACCGGTTGCTTGCTCGCCTGAAATGTGGTGATCAATTGATTGTGACAAAACTGGATCGCCTTGGTTGTAATGCAATGGATATCAGGAAAACAGTGGAACAACTGACCGAAACAGGTATCAGAGTGCATTGCTTAGCATTGGGGGGCATTGACCTGACCAGTCCAACAGGAAAAATGATGATGCAAGTAATTTCAGCAGTCGCTGAATTTGAACGAGACCTTTTACTTGAACGCACTCATTCCGGGATAGTAAGAGCCCGGGGCGCAGGGAAACGTTTTGGTCGACCACCTGTGTTAAATGAAGAACAGAAACAGGTGGTATTCGAACGGATTAAGTCAGGTGTAAGTATAAGTGCCATTGCCCGGGAATTCAAAACCTCGCGGCAAACCATTTTAAGAGCCAAAGCAAAACTTCAGACACCTGACATATAAAAAATAATCTCGGTGTGAGATGCCTTACGTCTTCCAAGCCCCCTTCCTTGCCGTAAATGGAAAGATACATCTAATTATAGAATTTATATGTTTTACCCTACGGCAGTGCTGGCCATTCAATATCCTGTGCAGTTGACGTATCAACACGGTTCAGCAACACCCGATACTTCTTCCAGGCTTCCCGCAACGAGGTTTCTTCCTCCGTTGCATATACAGCTCACCTTTTTTCACCCACGATTAACCAACAGCCAGACCAGCAGACACGCCACCACCGGCACAGCAAAATCCATCAGGCTTGCCACATCCCACGCACGCGGATCAAAACCGCCCCACCACGGCATATTCATTCGCTTGCCATGCCCGAACATTTCAATCCAGCGATATTCTGCCTGGGTATGTTCACGCGCAATGAAGAACGTACAACCAGCTATCGCCCCGTAAGCCCAGTTTCCGGTAAAAAGACCAACCAGTACCTGCGCAGCCACAGCACAAAGTGCATGAAGGAAAGGTGTTATATCCATTACGCCTCCTTTATCCGATATCGCTTCGGGAAACGGATAACAACTTTAATTCTGACTCAAGTTCATCAACTCTTTCAGTCAGCTTCTGGATATGGTGAATCAGTGGAACAACCAGACGTTCGTACATTACACCTTCGGCAACAAGGCCATTGCTGGAAATGGTTTCCGGTGCATCATCTTCGTTGGCTGGTCGCCAGTGAACAAACTGAGGGGCAATTTCTCCTACTTCCTCGGCAATCAATCCATAGAATCCCCAGTCACGCCTGTCATTTTCGCATTGCGACCTGTACCACACAGGGCGCATCCTGAAAATGAGATCGGCGTGCTCTGAATCTATCGTCTCTACTGAATGTTTATAGCGGATAGACGATGTTGACCGCAGCACAGACGAAATTGCAGGGTCAGGATTAAGATAAAGATTTGCCGCCGCTGTAGTTGTGCCCAATCCCCATAAATAAAACGCTTCACGGCCAGTCAGCGGGTAAAAATCTCCGCCATAACGACCACTTTCCAGATCGTTCACTTCCACTTTGTTTTTCAGCTTATTATCCACTTCTGTTTTTGTGTATCTGGTACTGATATCCTGCTTTGCACTGTCCATATCAGTCTGAAGCGTTGATACTTTTACGTTAATTGAGGAAATATCTTCCTTTGCCTTACTGACATCTCCCTTTAGCGTTTTGATGTCATCAGGAATTACTGTCGATGTAGCCATTTTTCTTCCTCACATCCAGCTACGGAGTTGATGCTCAACAGCAACCGCGTGTTCATCGAATAATGACGATATTTGCGAATCATTAATGATGCGCACATTTACAAAATATCCGTCCTCCTTAACACATACCGGCTCGCCATCTTCAGTAAGTTCTCCGGTTTCTTTGTACACATTACCTATCACGTCAATAAGAATATCATCCTGCATCGACTCGTCATCATAATAGCCAATGCTCTCCATAAAGGCCGAAAAGTCGGCCCTGTCTGCAAATTTGAGTGTTAAATCTTTCATTTAATACTCTCCCCCATTTGCGCATCAGTTAATTCTTTATGCCAGAGACGAAGATTTCTCAAATGGCCGAATAGATGACGAGTTCCCGATGTGGCTTGACCTCCAATTCGAATAAAGGTCCGTGTTTTTACGCCCGTCCACTCCGTTTTCATAGTTTTAGTAGCCTCACCGTTAGAAACTACTCGTTTAGTACCATCAGAATAAATATTAAAACCACCAATGAATTTTCGAACATCAGCTCGACCAGCAAACACACTAGAAACGTAAGTACTTGTCGACGCTTTATAAGTTTGCATATAAAGCTGACCGTAATATTTCTCAGTTGTGTTAAAAGCGTATGTAATTGACTCAATAGGTGGCACACCAGAAAAATCAAAAATACGCGGTGCTACATTAGGAGGAATATCGCCCCAATTTCTATTAACCTCGACAAGACACGTAAGCGGTCTATTATAGATATTATTTTCAGTTGGGATCGTCACCATATCACTGGAGCGGGTTGCGGGTGCAGTTGTCGTAATAACAAAAGATGAAGCACATCCGCCGTTTTCAAATTGTGGTGTTGCAAGGTAAATATAATCTCCCGCTTCAGTTATACCACCTTTTTTCGGCGCATACTGAATCATTGCGCCAATTAAGGTTTCACCTTCAACAGCTTCTATAGTTGCCTCATAGAAAATCCACCCTGTAACCGGATCTTTAGTTGCAGTAGCTGCTATTCTATTGGCTGCCCCGCCAGTTTTTTCTATTATCAGAGTTCCGAAAGTTAAATAAGCATCTCCTAAAAATGTATAAACCGACCCATCGTATTTTTCAAAACGCAAACGACAACGAAGACTATCAGGAGCTTTAACCCTGCATGAAACAGTGCAATACTTATTATCGCCACTAACATCAATCCCCCGGGATGCACTGCATGTATGCAGACTAAGTGCAGATGATTGTCCTGTCATATTATCTTTTGTTCGCATTTTGGTATATGAAAAACCAAATTCATCAACACCATTATTAGTTTTATCGATATTGCTGGTACTCGTCCATTCAGCGGGAGTATTGGATTTAACAAAATAGTTAGTGCGCTGTCCTTCAATCAATAAACCTTCTTTTTCAAATCGTGGCTCATCAATTTTAGCAACACTAAATACGCCTGATTTATTGATATATGTGGCAGTTGATGCGCGTTTAAACTTAACAACCTTGTCGCCAGGCATCGTTATTTCATCATCACCAATAACAATTTTTTTATATGACGGCGAAAAGCCCGTAATCATATCCAGTGAATCGTTAAACGGTATCCACACATCAGGCAGTGGCTGTAAGACATATTTATACGGCTCTGCTGCCTGACTTGCATACTCTCTGGCTGCGTCTTCACTTGCTTTAGCTGCTGTCTGGCTTGCTGCCGATGCTTTCGCCGAGTTCGCCGCTGCAGTCTCGCTTGTCTTTGCATTGGTTTCACTGGTTTTTGCTGCTTTTTGACTGTTGGCTGATGCAGTGGCAGAAGCAGCCGCCGCGCTTGCAGAACCAGCTGCAGCACTCTCGCTTTGGGCTGCTGCATCCTGACTGTTTTTCGCCGCAGTTTCGCTGGCTTTGGCATTCGTTTCGCTGGTCTTCGCTGCCGTCTGGCTGGACTTTGCGTTAGTTTCACTCGTCTTCGCAGCTTTCTGGCTGTTAGCCGCAGCAGTTGCTGATCCAGCTGCTGAAGTCGCAGAACCGGCTGCCGCGCTCTCGCTTTGGGCTGCTGCAACCTGGCTGTTTTTTGCCGCAGTTTCACTGGCTTTGGCATTCGTTTCGCTGGTTTTCGCTGCCGTCTGGCTGGACTTTGCGTTGGTTTCGCTCGTCTTTGCGGCTGTCTCGCTATTTTTCGCGTTGGTTTCTGATTTTTTGGCTGCTGTCGCGGAGTTTGCCGATGCAGTCTTTGAGGTCGCTGCCGCCTGTGCACTATTAGCTGCATTCGTTTCTGAGGTTTTCGCCGCGTTCTTCGATGATGCCGCTGCAGTTTCGGATTTCTTTGCCGCCGCTGCGCTCTGAGAGGCGGCTTCGGCGTTGCGTGCCACTTCTTCCACCATTGCCTCAAAACGACGCAATGCCTCCGGCATGACATCATCTTCCGTCATGGCACCGAGAAAATCATTCAGCGTACCTGGTCTGGAGCCTTCATAGACGGTAATGGTCCCGGCATGTGAAGGCGGAAAACCTTCAACCAGCAGGGTGACGCTGTACTGGCCATACTCAACATCCATGCTGTAACGTCCGGCTTCATCCGGATTTTCAGAAGCCACCGTGTTCACCAGTACCGTGGTGCTGTTACGCTTTGCCTTCAGTTGAATAGTGCAGTTCTGTATTGGTTTTCCCGCACCATCTTTCAGCACACCTGAGATTTTTACTGCTGCCATATCCACTCCACAAAAAAGCCCGCCTGAACCGGCGGGCTGTCATAACACTGTGTTACCTGGCTAATCAGAATTTATAACCGACACCCACGATGAAACCGTCAGTGCGCCAGTCACCACTGCCGGAGCCTTCATAAGCAATATCAATGGCCACGGATTCGGTCGGGTTAAACTGCACGCCAGCCCCCCACGCCAGAGACGTGTTGCTGTGGCGACCGTCATCACTTCCGGTCAGCACATCGTGCGTTTTCCCCTTGCTGTCAGTTACGCGGAGATAATCCCCGGAAAAAGTCGAAACACGGCTGTAAGCCATACCTGCCATCGCATAAGCACTGAACCATTCATTCACGCGTACAGACGGCCCCGCCATCATGCTGAACCAGCGGTTACGCACTGAATCTTCATGCCAGCGGGTATCGCTGTAATGCGTTTTTTGCTCATCTTTGGCATTGGCATAACTGAATGACGTCACCAGCCCCAGCGTGTCCGTAAATTCATAACGGTATTTCACGTTAATGCCCTTCAGGTCATCACTGCCTGGCATATCAGTATGGGTCTGAAGATACCCGGCGCTTAGTGTGGACTGATGCTCTGCTGCGCTCGCTGGCGTACCAGCGGCGACCAGCCAGACTACTGTGGACAGAATAACAGCACATAATTTACGCATAATTACCTCTCGCTTTTCTGCAATAAAAAAGGCGCCATTTCTGGCGCCCGTATCTGGGTTATAAAATTCAGCTAATCGTGATGCCTGCAGTGGCTTTCTTCATCACAACAACCAGCAAATCGCTGATACTTGCTGTGGGATACCAGCCATTTACCAGCCATGCTGACACCGAAAACTCCAGTGTCATGTGACCGTGACCGGCAGGCATATCAATAACGCCACTGTAAATCAGCGTATTATCCAGCGCGGTACGGTTATAAATTTCAGCACCGTTTTTCCGCACTATCAGACGGCATGAGGAGTAAATATCAGTATGCTCTCTCTCATGCTTAGCGCCACTGAATGCCACCGCCGGAATAACAATTTGCCGGTCAAACGGCTGATCGTCATAAACCCTGACGGTAATGGTCCCTGATGGCCACCGCTCCGGTGCTCGGGAGTCACGGGGGAAAGCTTTGCCCACTGTTTTAACGAGATCGCCTTCAATCTGGTTCGCGGACAGTTTTCCCAGAACCCGGCAGTTCTCGTTAATCGTGACGTTGTTGAGCGTCCCGGAGTTCGCATTCACGTTACCGCTGATATCGGCATTTTTCGCCGTCAGCCGCCCGTCCGGTGTCAGGGAAAATGCCGGAGGATTACCGCCGCTGGTAATGGTGGGAGCCGTCAGATATTTCAGGAACACTTCGTTCATGAATATCTGATCGCCCTGACCAACAAACATCGGCTTTGTGTTGCCATTCGCAGGATTAACCATCGCAATCCTGTCCGCCGCCAGCAGCACCTGACTCTGCATGCCGTCAGGGGTGTTCTCAATACCGGCACCAATACCCGCGATATAAAGGCGTCCGTCCTGCATCTGCTGCAGCTTCACAGCCCACATGCTGTTCAGGTTATTATTTGTATCAACCTGAACCTTCTGTATCTGCTGAATTGCCGCACTCTGGTCTTCCAGTTTCTTATTGACGGTCTGCGTGATTTCATTGCTGACATCCGTAATGGACGTCCTGATTTCAGCCAGGTCAGGCGCAAGCTGACCGTTATCAATCTGCGTCCACAGCTCCTGAGCCAGATGGCTTTTCCCTATCTCGCCTTTGAAAAAATCCAGATAGCCGGATGCATCATCACTCGGCTGGCCAACAGCCTCCACAAATGCCGATTTGCCAACGGTGTTCACACTGCGGATGTAAAAATAATAATCATGGCCCGGTTTGATATTGATACTGGCAGCTATCCAGTACAGCGCCGTGCCAAGATAGCGGGCTGTGGTTTCAACCTGCCTGATATCCGCAATCCGCTTTTCCGAGAACCAGAACTCAAACTGTACCGTCGGGTCATAAACGGCAAGATGCGGCGTGGCGGTTATCTGAAAATACCCCGGCGTCAGCTCAATCCGCGACGGTGCTACCGGTGCGGCAATCCGGAACGATACCGACGCCGGATCGCCCTGCTGTCCCCACGCATTTACCGCCCGGACTGTCAGCGTGTACCGCCCCAGCGCCAGTTGCGTGAAGCGGTATGTGGTTTCCGTCGTCCGGGCCGTGCTGACCAGCCGCTCACTGCCGTCATCCGCTGCCACGGTCAGGCGAAGCAGGAAGCTCACGCCCTTCACCACCTTCGGCGTGTCCCAGCGCGCCAGCACCTGATATTCCCCGCTGTCTGCGGTGACTTCGGCGGTCAGGTGCTGCACCGCTGGCGGCGTGACACCATTCACCGTGCCGCTCTGGTCGCCGTCAAAGTGCGCCCCGTTATCCACGATGGCTTCTTTTTCCGGTACATGCTGCACGGCAGTGATGGCATACGTGCCGTCATCGTTCTCACGGATACTCACACAGCGGAACAGGCGCTGGCGCAGCGTCGGCAGCTTCAGCCCCCACACACTGTATTCTGCAACGCCGTCAGGAACCCGGTTCACTTTCACCTTAAGTCCGTCGGTGACGGACTGAACCTCCACGCTGACCGGATTACCACTTCCGTCAACCAGGCTTATCAGCGTGGTACCGGAGGATGGCAGCGTGATTTCACGGTCGAGCGTCAGCGTCCGGGTCTGGCTGTTCACCGCCAGCACGCGACCACCGGTGCTGATACCGGCATAGTCATCATCGCAGATTTCAATGACATCGCCCGGTACATGGCGAAGCCCTTCAGCACCCACGCTGAAATCCACGGTCTTCGTCTCCAGCAGTTCCGTTTTAATCAGCCACAGCCCGGCGCGGTGTGCCTGCCCCCGGCTGGTACAGCCAAAGGCATCCATCTTCGTGACATTACGACCGTAACGGGCAATGGCCTGCGTATCTTCAACAAGCTCTGTCGCCGTCTCCCAGCCGTTGTCCGGGTCAATCCAGTTCACCTCAACGGCATTATGGCGGTCCTTCAGGGCGCTGAAGCTGTAGCGGAACGGCGCGCCATCATCCGGCATCACCACATTACTGCGGTTATAGGTCCACACCTTATCCGACTGTCGGTCCTGCACGAACGTCAGCGTCTGCCCGTTCCATACCGGCATACAGCGCATCGCCGAGCAGAAATCACTGAGCACATCCCACGCCTTGCGCTGTGTGGTCAGGTACGCATTACAGGTGATGCGCGGCTCCGTGCCGCCAAAGCCGTCCGGCACTGACTGGTCGCAGTACTGGCCGATGACATACAGCGCCCATTTGTCCACATCCGCCGCACCAAGACGTTTCCCCATGCCGTAGCGCGGGTGGGTCAGCATATCCCACAGACACCAGGCCATGTTGTTGCTGTATGCTGGTTTTAACGTTCCGTCCCAGATACCGCTGTATTGTCGCGTCTGCGGGTTATAGTTCGACGGCACCTGCAGAATGCGCCCGCGAAGATGATAATTACGGCTCACCTGCTGGCTGCCGAACTGCTCCGAGTCCACCTGTACGCCGACCAGTGCCGTGTTCGGGTAGCACTGTTTCACATCGATGATCTCGGTGTATGACGACCAGAGCGTTTTGTTCTGCAGCTGGTCTGTGGTGCTGTCCGGCGTCATCCTGCGCATCCGGATATTGAACGGGCGCGGCGGCAGGTTATCCACCACCACCGAGGCCAGATACTGCGAGGTGGTTTTGCCCTTAATGGTGATGTCTTTTTCCGTCACCCAGCCACCGTTACGCTGTATCTGAACCAGCAGGCGGACTTCCGACGGATTCCTGTCTCCCTTTGAGGTGGTTTCCACCAGTGCCTGTACACCGAAGGTAAAGCGCAGACGGTCGATGTTTGCCGACGTGATGGTCCGGGTGATCGGCGTTTCATATTTCACTTCCGTACCGAGCACCGTCTCGGAACCGGAGGATTCAAATCCCTCCGGCGGTGACTGCTCCTGCTCACCTGCCCGGAACACCACCGTGACGCCGGAGATATTGGTATTCCCCTCACTGTCCAGCACCGGCGTACTGTTCAGCAGCACGCTTTTTAATCCATCCACCGGACCTTCAATCGGCCCTTCGCTGATGGCATCAATCGCACTCAACAGCTGCGTGGATTTCAGGTTATCTTTCGCTTCGCGCGGGGTATGCCCCTTACTGCTGCCTTTACCCATTCGTCATGCTCCATAAACGACAAAACCGCCCGCAGGCGGTTTCACATAAAACATTTTGCATCAGCGACCAATCACCACAACCTGACCACCGTCCCCTTCGTCTGCCGTGCTGATCTCCTGAGAAACCACCCGTGACCCCACGCGCATTTCACCGTACAGAACGGGCAGAACATTGCCCTGGGCAACCATGTTATCCAGTGAGGAGAAATAGGTGTTCTGCTTACCGTTATCCGTTGTCTGTGTACGGGGAGTTCTGGCTTTCGGTGCCAGCATCTGCGCCACACCACCAAGTACCATACTGGCACCGAGAGAAAACAGGATACCGGTCATACCACCGGCCCCAATGGCTGCCCCCCATGCTGCAAGGGTGGCTCCGGCAGTAAAGAATGATCCGGCAATGGCGGCAGCCCCCAGAACAATCTGGAATACGCCCCCTGACTTGGCCCCGGCGACTCTGGGAACAATATGAATCACAGCGCCGTCAGGCAGAACCTCATGTAACTGCGCCGTCAATCCGGACGTGCTGACGTCCCGCCCGGAAATCCGTACCTGATACCAGCCGTCGCTCAGTTTCTGACGAAACGCCGGGAGCTATGTGGCCAGCGCCCGGATGGCTTCAGCCCCCGTTTTCACACGAAGGTCGATGCGGCGGCCAAATCGTTGTAAATCCCCGTAAAGGCAGATGCGCGCCATGCCCGGTGACGCCAGAGGGAGTGTGTGCGTCGCTGCCATTTGTCGGTATACCTCTCTCGTTTGCTCAGTTGTTCAGGAATATGGTGCAGCAGCTCGCCGTCACCACAGTAAATGGCGGCATGATTCGGCACCGATGAACCAAAACAGCACAGCAGCACATCGCCCGGTTGTGCTGATGACAACGGCACCTGATACAGCCCTGTGGCCTCCAGATTATCCAGATAGAGATTCTGACCGTGACGCCACCAGTCATCCCCGCGATGAAAATTCGGCATCTCAATCCCCGCCAGATGATAAGCATCCCGGAACAGCGTGTAACAGTCCGTCACCCCGTGCTCAAAGCGCCGCCCGGTGAGATGCGGCACACAGCGGAACTTGTGAATCGCCCCCCGGCAGACCAGCCACCACGGCAAATCACTCTGCACCTGCAGCCGCCGGTCAGCCTCACTCAGCCAGGGCAGACCACCGGGATGGCTGTGGACCAGTGCCACAATCTCACCCTGCATCTCTGCCTGCAGCCAGTCCTCCGGAGCCATCCGGAAATAATCCTCCGGCTCACCGGAAATATTCACGCAGGGAAAATATCTTTCCCCCTCCGGCGCTCTCACCACGAAGCCGCACGACTCCGCTGGCGCACATCGCCGGGCGTGCGCCAGAATCGCTGATTCTGTCTCTGTCATGGGATTACTGCGAAAGTTTGTTAATGGAAAGGAAGCCGCCAAAGTTGCCGACGTTATTGCGAAACTTACAGCCGCTCAGGCATTTGCTGCATTTATCCTTCGTGATATCGGACGTCGGCTGGTCATATTCATCCGCGACTGCCGGACCGTGATAACCGCACTCATCACCGCGATAGGTCCAGGTGCAGGTGTTGGCCAGCATGATACGTCCCGGAAAAACAGCGCCATCCGTTTCCGTCGGCGTGGACAGTACAAAGGAGGCACTCACCGCGCTCAGTTCGCTGCACTGCTCGATGCGCCAGCGGCTGATCACCTCCTGCTCCGGATCGGCGTCACTGTTTCCGTTGACGAAGTTCACCGCATCCAGAAAACGGGCGTAAACCTTACGCCGGACCACCGTTCCGCCGACCAGACTCTGCATATCTTCCACCATACCGGTGACCATGCCGTACAGGTTAGAGACTGCCAGCGTGGGCCGCGTACTGGTGCCTTTGCCATTCAGTTCAAAACCGCTCCCCTGAATGGGATACGCCTGATACTGCCGCCCCTGCCAGGTGACCGGCTCACCTTTTTCGTTCTGCTCATTACAGAAAAAATAACGTTCTCCACCGACCTCTGTCAGATCGATTTCCCAGAGCACCACGCTGGCCGACTGCTCCGCACGGGTGCATTCATTCAGTGTTTCCTGCCGGATATCCTGCATCAGTTCACCACCTGTTCAAACTCTGCGCTGAACTCAACACGCAGCATACTGACCCGCGACGTCCATTTTGCGCAGGTCACCTTTATCTGCCGCCACTCATAAGGCGGCGTCCACAGAAAGGCCTTCCAGCCCCCGTGCTCAGCCAGAAACGACTCCAGCGCCGTGGCCTCCCAACGGTGAACAGAAAGCGTCACGCTGTACGTTTTCAGGTCAGCGTTCAGCCCGGCAGGCGCTCGCTGGGAATAGCCATCACCAAAGCGCACCTTTCTTACGGAAGGGGCCGAAGCCACATCCATACCGGGTTTCACTTTCCAGCGGAAGGTTTTCATCGTCCACCTCCGGAGAACAGACCACCATCACGCATCTGTGCCTGAATTTCATCACGGGCACCCTTGCGGGCCATGTCATACACCGCCTTCAGCATCTGTGGACCTGGCAGACCATTCGTACCGTCGTTCTGAATCACCACGTTGTTGTTCTGCTCAAATCTGATACCCTCTGAACACCGCATTTGTGCCGGACTTCCGGTGCCACCGACATAACCACCAGTGGCATAGCCGCGCATCAGCCGGTAGAGATTCCCCACGCCAATCCGGCTGGTTGCCTCCTTCGTGAAGACAAACTCACCACGGTGAACAATCCCCGCTGGCTCATATTTGCCGCCGGTTCCCGTAAATCCCCCGGTCGCAAAATGGAATTTTGCCGCAGCAGCCTGAATGGCTGTACCGCCTGACGCTGATGAGCCGCCACCGGTAGCACCTCCAATGGCGCTGCCGATACTCCCGACAATCCCCACCATTGCCTGCTTAAGCAGAATTTCTGTCATCATGGACAGCACGGAACGGGTGAAGCTGCGCCAGTTCTGCTCACTGCCGGTCAGCATCGCCGCCATATTCTGTGCAATACCATCAAAGGTCTGCGTGGCTGCACTTTTTACCTGCGACATACTGTCCGTGGCGCTCTCTTCCCACTCACTCCAGCCGGACTTCAGGCCTGCCATCCAGCTCCCGCGAAGCTGGTCTTCAGCCGCCCAGGTCTTTTTCTGCTCTGACATGACGTTATTCAGCGCCAGCGGATTATCGCCATACTGTTCCTTCAGACGCTGTTCCGTAGCTTCCCACGCTGCCTGCCGCTCAGTCAGCCCCCGGCTTTTCGCATCAATGGCGGCCCGTTTTGCCCGTTGCTGCTGTGCGAATTTATCCGCCTGCTGCGCCAGCGCGTTCAGGCGCTCCTGATACGTAACCTTGTCGCCAAGTGCAGCCAGCTGGCGTTTGTACTCCAGCGTCTCATCTTTATGCGCCAGCAGGGATTTCTCCTGTGCAGACAGCTGGCGACGTTGCGCCGCCTCCTCCAGTACCGCGAACTGACTCTCCGCCTTCCACAAATCCCGGCGCTGCTGGCTGATTTTCTCATTTGCTCCGGCATGCTTCTCCAGCGTCCGGAGTTCTGCCTGAAGCGTCAGCAGGGCAGCATGAGCACTGTCTTCCTGACGATCGCCCGCAGACACCTTCACGCCGGACTGTTTCGGCTTTTTCAGCGTCGCTTCATAATCCTTTTTCGCTGCCGCCATCAGCGTGTTGTAATCCGCCTGCAGGATTTTCCCGTCTTTCAGTGCCTTGTTCAGTTCTTCCTGACGGACGGTATATTTCTCCAGCGGCGTCTGCAGCCGTTCGTAAGCCTTCTGCGCCTCTTCGGTATATTTCAGCCGTGACGCTTCGGTATCGCTCTGCTGCTGCGCATTTTTGTCCTGTTGAGTCTGCTGCTCAGTCTTCTTTCGGGCGGCTTCAAGCGCAAGACGGGCCTTTTCACGATCATCCCAGTAACGCGCCCGCGCTTCATCGTTAACAAAATAATCATCCTTGCGCAGATTCCAGATGTCGTCTGCTTTCTTAAACGCAGCCTCTGCCTTAATCAGCATCTCCTGCGCGGTATCAGGACGACCAATATCCAGCACCGCATCCCACATGGATTTGAATGCCCGCGCAGTCCTGTCTGCCCAGGTCTCCAGCGTGCCCATGTTCTCTTTCAGGCGGCGGGTCTGGTCATCAAACCCTTTCGTTGCGGCCTCGTTCGCCGCCTGCAATGCCCCGGCTTCATCGCCGGAACGCTGCAACTGAGCAACATACGCAATCTGCTCCGCCGTCACGTTATGGAACTGACGTGCCATCGCCGTCAACCCAGACGTCGGGTCAGTGGTCAGCTTCCCGAAGGCTTCAGCGACCTTGTCCACCTCCACGCCGGATGCAGAGGAGAAACGCGCCACACTCTGGCTGATTGCCTCAAACTGCTCACCACCACGCACACCGGCATTCACCAGCGCCGTCAGTGACTCGCTGGTCTGGTTAAACGTCAGCCCTGCCGCCTGCCCGGCTCTGGACAGGGCCAGCATACGATCTGCCGTCAGTCCCGCCTGATTACCGGAAAGGGCCAGCGTTTTGTTGAAATCGGACAGGGTTGAGTCACCCTGATACCAGGCATACGCCAGCGCACCGGTCGCCACCGCCAGCGAAGTGATACCAACCATCGGCAGGGTGATCGCACCGGCAAGCCCCCTGAACATGGGGATCATCCCGCCGAAGGAGTCCTTCACCTGACCACCCTGTTGCAGCAGGATGAGCCACGGATTCTGCCCCCCTGCAAGCTGCGTGGCCACGTCGGTGAACTGCGCAGGCAGCATACGCATGGCAGCTTTATACTGCCCGACGGAAATCCCCGCTTTCTGTGCAGCCAGCGCCTGCCGGTTCATTGACTGTTCAACGACTGCCGCTGTTTTTTTCGCATCACTTTCCGTACCGGAAAAATGACGCCTGACTCTGGCCATCTGCTCGTCAAATCTGGCCGCATCCAGACTTAAATCAACGACCAGATCGCCTACCGGTTCAGCCATACCGGACTCCTCCTGCGATCCCTTCTGATACTGTCATCAGCATTACGTCATCCTCCGTCATGTCCGCCACATACGGGGAAGCGGGGATAACTTCATTCCCGTCCGGGCCAAAACGAACGCCTCCGGCAAGCCCTGCCGCTTTCTGCATCAGCACATCATCTTCAGGCTCTTCGTCAGCCTCGCGCCGATTCAGCAGACTGAAATCCAGCGGATGCATCTCCGGATCGCTGAAAAACAGGCTGAGCACGGTGTACGTCAGCCCGGAAAAGTGCATATCCAGCAGAACATCATGAAAATAATGGGTACTGTAAAAGCGGTGCCAGTCGGCATACTCCGTGGATGACATCCCGGCAAGCATGGCACGCCAGTCGGGTCGCCCCATCTCACGCGCCAGTTTCAGGGCAAAACTCAGCTCACCGTCGAACACTTTCCCGCAGAAACAGGCTCTGCGGGCCCGGCGTCCTCTGTCTGTTCAGGGGCATTATTCACCACAAACTCATACATACCAGACAGCCGGTACACCACGTTTTCAGCATGAGAAATTGCCTCCGTGGGCCAGGTGGTAAGCACTTCCTGCTCAATCTGTTTAACGGCTTCATTCATGGACGGCATCTGCGTCTTCTGGGGATGGTTATGCCACAGGGACATCGCCACCAGAAACGCGCCGGTTCTGATGGCGTCTTCCACAGTAAACTTCCGGTTGCTGTCTGACTCCGCCTGTTCTGCCTGCCGTTTCATCAGGGCGAGATGCTCAATGCGCTGCAGGGCTGACAGTTCAGAAAGCGTGACGGTCACACCGTTATGTTCAAATGATTCGGTTTTCAGGAACATCGCTGACTCTCCGGATTAACTGGCGGTGACGGTAATTTCTGCAACCGCAGCAAACTCACCATTACCGGATACAACCGGAATGTTGACCTTGCCTGCAGCAACGCCGTTCACGGTGATGGTCATACCACTGACCGACACGGTGGCTTTTGTTTTATCCGCAGACACCGCACGGAAGCTCTTGTCGGTTACGCCTTCCGGCTGGAATGCCACGGTCAGCGTGGTGCTCTGCCCTTTCACTACGGACGCACTGGCTGGCGTTACCGTCATGCCGGTTGCCGCCGTCACCGTACTGCGATCTTCAGCCATCGACGGGCGTCCCACATTGGTGACCTTCACCGTGCGGGTGATCACTTCCTTCGCCGTCACCGCCTTACCGATACTGCTGACCCAGCCACGGAACACATCAACCGTGCCGTTCGGAAAGCGGATTTTATAGGCACGGGTATCACCTTCATTAAACCACGCCAGCAGCGCCTGCTGCCCCTGCTCTCCGGGCATCCACGCCAGCGTGAAGCTGGTATCTCCGGCAGATTTCTGCCCCTGCCCGGTCGCAGTCCAGTCCGCATCCTCATCATCGAGATAGCTGTCGTCATAGGACTCAGCGGTCAGTTCGCCGGGCGTCAGGTCTTTAACTTTTGCCAGACGCGACCAGTCAACGTCTGAAAGCGGGTTCGCATAAGGGTCACCGTTCCCCTTATAAACCCACAGTGTGGTCCCGGCACCTTTCACCGGCATTGTTGGATTTGGTACAGGCATAGCGTCCTCACATTTCATAGGTAATGACATAAGTCAGATCGGCTGAACTCCACAGGCCCGCATCATCGTCGCGCCGGTAGTCATAGCCACTGGCCACCATACTGGTGATCAAATCTGACAGTGCCGGGACATCGCTCATCACCGGATAAATCCGGGACTCCATCCACAAATCCAGCTCTGAATCCGGCACCTGAGCAGGCAGGAAAACTTCAATATGCAGCTCCGCCTGCCAGGTATCACTGTCCAGCTCTTCGCCCGTGTATTCAGCGCCGGTGAGATAAACGGCAATTGCCGGAAAATCCGCCTCATCAAAAACAGCGGGGCGACCATCAAAAAGCGTCGCCCCGGTGTCATGCTTCTCCAGTGCATCCAGTACGGCTGCACGGAGTTCAGTATGTTTCATCGCTTTATTACCATTCTCAGTTGATGCTGCAGCGCATAGCCCAGCTCTTTCGGAAGACGTTCACGCCGTATCCGTTCAATATTCTGTTTAAACGCCGTGGTCAGCGGCACCGCCATCGGGATTTTCACCACATCAATGGGGTAACGGTTTTTCCCGGCCACACGCTGCATGACATGCCACCGGCCATTTTTCAGTTGCTGAATAAACGCGCCGGGAATACGACGGTTTCCCACCACAAGCACGCTGCCGCCACCTTTCAGGGATGAACGCTGCCCCTTTTTACGACGTCTGCGGCGGGAAAGGACAACCCGCGCGTTACCCAGCTTGATTACGGGCAAATCCCCCCGGTTAACCCTGATTCTGGCCTGCGGATTTTTGACCGTGGCCCTTTTCAGCCTGGCCCTTTCCTTTACCAGTTTCCGGCGTACCTTTGTCTCACGGGCAACCTGTGACGCCGACTGCGATATCGCGGATGAAGCAACGCGGTTAATGGCCATTGCGGCGGCACCGGGCACCGCCGTTCTGCTGATACGGCTGAGGTTTTCAACGGCCTGCTCAAGACCTTTTATGGCCATACATCCCCCTTTCAGCGGCGACGATTAACGGCAGGCGGTACGCCCCGCCCAAGCCAGAGATGACAGCTTCCACCATCATCCGGCGAAACCCGATCTACCCAGAAATTTTCCTCACCGATGGTCAGCGTGTCTCCACGCCGCAGCTGCCGCACCTCATCAGTCCGGACAAACAGGGACGGGCTGGAGCCTTCAACGCGCACGCCCTGTCCGGCATAGCTGATATTTTCAGGGTCATCAAAAACACCACGTATCACAGCACCGGACTGCTCACCGGATGTCATGGTGGCTGACGTTCCCATGTACCCGCGTATCGTTTCATCGGCGCAGGCAATGGCAGCATCGAACAGGTTATCGAAATCAGCCACAGCGCCTCCCGTTATTGCATTCTGGCCAGGCCGCGCTCTGTCATTTCAGCTGCCACACCGGCAGAGACACGGAACGCCGTTCCCGGCAGCACAAATGCCACAGCCTCATCCCGCGTGGCGTGAAGTGCATCAGTATGCAGCGTCACCAGTGCCACAACCGTGACCAGATCAGCCGTATCAGTCACGGTATCCGGCTGCGCTGATACAACCTCATTTTCATGTCCGGTCAGCACATTTTCCGGGCTGAGAGGGGTCTCCTGACCGGCAGTGTCGCCCGTGTCATCAAGCTCTTCTTCCAGCTCTGCCACACGGAGCGCCAGTTCTTCTTTCGTCCCCGTCAGGCTGATATCACGGTTCAGTTGTTCACCCAGCGAGCGGAGACGGGCAATCAGTTCATCTTTCGTCATGGACTCCTCCACAGAGAAACAATGGCCCCGAAGGGCCATGATTACGCCAGTTGTACAGACACGAACTCATCAGGGTCAGCCAGCAGCATCAGCGGTGCTGACTGAATCATGGTGAACTCACGCGCCGGGTCGCCGGTGGTCACCCAGTTTTTCGGGTAACGGGCAGAGGCGTTAATGCCTTCGCGCTGTGCGTCCGCATCCTGAATGCAACCATAGGTGCGCAGACCGCGTGCCTGAGTGTTCCCCAGCACCATCGTGTTGTCCGGCAGGAAGTTCTTTTTGACGCCGTTTTCCACGTACTGTCCGGAATACACGACGATGGCCACATCGCCATACATTCCCTTATAAGACACCGCTTTGCCCAGGTCTTTTACCGCTGTCTCCAGCTCGGAATGAGAGCCGCGACGGGTATCCAGCTTCTCCCTGACGGCCTTGAAGGAACGGAACAGCGCCCAGCCTTTCGGATCAAACACGATGATATTCACCACACCGCTGGCGTTCAGCGCGTAGGCTTCGATATCGTCGGTCGGGTCATACGTGGACTTGTCACGCTTGCTCCACTCCGTGCCGCCGGACTGCGTGATGTTATTCGCCGCACTGCGGCCCATATCCACCTCAACCGGATCGAAGGCTTCACCGGTCATGGTGTATTTGCCCTTAAGCACGGCAGAAACTGCCTGCATCTCTTCGACCTGGGCAATCGCCAGATTTTCATCCAGCATATTCTGCCGAATAATACGGCGACGACGGTAAGCCGGGTCAGCCAGGTTCTGCGGATCTTCATCCGGCAGGCGACGCAGGGTCATCTGCGGATTCACCTCATGCTTGGGTTTGACATAACCCGGCGTAAATTCAGAGGTGGAGCCGCCACGGGATCGGATAACCTCACCGGAAACAATCGGCGAAACGTACAGCGCCATGTTTACCAGTCCCGGAATTTGTGAGAGATAGACTTTTTCCGTGGTGAAAGGATAGGTTTCACGGAAAAACAGGCGCAGAAACAGCGGATCGAACTTAAAGTGATGCTGGGTCGATGCCAGTAATTCTGCAGTTGTATATACAGACATAAATTATTTCCATAAAAAAAGCCGCACAGGCGGCCTTTGTTGATGAAGGGGAAGATTAAACGATGCTGATTGCCGTTCCGGCAAACGCGGTCCGTTTTTTAGTCTCGTCGCTGGCAGCCTCCGGCCAGAGCACATCCTCATAACGGAACGAGCCGGACTTGTAGAACGTCAGTGTGGTGCTGGTCTGGTCAGCAGCAACCGCCAGAATGCCAACGGCTGCACCGTCGGTGGTGCCATCCCACACAACCAGCTTACGGGTAGTGCCATCCAGCATCAGCGGGGTCATTGCAGGCGTTTTCGCACTCAATCCGCCAGGCGCAATTGCTGTATGAGCCGGATCACTGTTACCCAGCGGCTGGTAATGGTTAAACTCTTCTTTTGTCGCCATAACTGCCTCTTATACCGGTAAAGCTTCAGGTGTATTAAGTAATTCTTTATTGGTATCAGATGCCAGGTTACCTGCAGCCAGCGGTGCCGGTGCCCCCTGCATCAGACGATCCAGCGCAGTGTCACTGCGCGCCTGTGCACTCTGTGGTGCTGCAGCCAGAATGCGGCGGGCCGTTTCCACGGTCATTCCGGGGGTTTCTGCCAGAACGCGCGCCTGTTCTTCGCGTCCGTGAGCCTCCTCACAGTTGAGGATCCCCATAATGCGGCTGTTTTCTGCCGCAACCGCTGCGGTGATCTGCGCGTTCACGTCCGGCTGCGCCGCGCTGGCGTTTTCGCCCTCCGTCGCTGGCACCACGTCAGTAACGTCAGCCTGCGAAGCAGTGGCTGAAACAGTTGTTGATTGAGTCTCTTTGGTCATTCGCCCTCCTGAGAGACGGGATTTACGCGCATCCAGTGCATCACGCATGACGGTGATCGCATCGGTGCTGTTAACAAGTTCATCAGCCAGTCCGGCATCAATGGCCTCCTGACCGCTGTACACTGCAGCCTCGGTATCCAGCACAGCCTGCACAGACAGGCCGGTATATGCCGACACCTTCTGCGCAAACATCCGGCGGGTTGCGTCCATCCGGGACTGCAGTGTCTCCCGGACGTCATCCGGAAGATGGCTGTAGGGATTGCCATCCACCTTATGGCTGCCGCTGTAAATCAGCGTGATTTCCACACCCTGTTTCTCCAGGGCAGCACCGTAATTACTGTGAGCCATCATGACGCCGATGGAGCCTGTCCGGGCGGTCTGCGTGACCAGGCGCCGGGAGGCGGCACTGGCAAGCAGCTGACCTGCACTGCAGTTCATGTCGTTGGCCAGCGCCCATACCGGTTTTATGTCACGCACACGGGCGATGATGTCAGCGCAGTCAAATGCCCCCGCCACCATTCCGCCTGGCGTGTCCATATCGAGCAGAATGCCGTCCACCATCGGGTCGCTGGCAGCCTGTTGCAGACGGGCGATAATGCCGTTGTAACCGGTCATCCCCGAGTACGGCTGCAGCGCCCGCGTCCGGCTGACCAGCGTGCCGGACACCGGCAGCACGGCGATGCCGTTCATGACCTGATAACTGCAGGCCTGTCGTGGTCCGTCATCATCACCGGATAATGCCAGCGTCGCGAGTGCCTCCTGGGCAGTCAGGCTGTCGCCGGACACCGCATCCGTCAGGCGGCTGATCCCAAGCTGGCCTGCAAGCGCACAAAAGAAAACCCGCGCATAGGCGGGTTCAAGCATCAGCGGCTCATTAAAGGCCATGCTGGCAATATGCGGGAGATTACGCAGCGCTGCTGTCACTCTTCTCCTCCTCTGTTGATTGTCGCAGTCCGGATTCAAATGTCGCTGCCGCCCAGGCGGGCGGTTTAAGACCGGCTGCGCGGCGCTCCATCGTTTCACGGACCTGCTGGGCAAAAATTTCCTGATAGTCGTCACCGCGTTTCGCGCACTCTTTCTCGTAGGTGCTCAGTCCGGCTTCTATCAGCATCACCGCTTCCTGAACTTCTTTCAGACCATCGATGGCCATACGACCGGAGCCTATCCAGTCGCAGTTCCCCCAGGCACTGCGGGCTTCCTGAAAGCTGAAGCGCGCTTTTGAAGGTAACGTCACCACGCGGCGAACGATGGCCTCTTCCAGCCAGCACAGAAACATCTGGCTCGCCTGACGGGATGCGACGAATTTTCGCCGCCCCATAAAGTACGCCCACGACTCGTTCGCACTGGCCCGTGCCGTGGAGTAGCTCATCTGGGCGTAATTCCGGGAAAGCTGCTCATACGAGACACCCAGCCCGGCAGCGATATACCGCAACAGTGACTGCTCAAACACGGAGTAGCCGTTATCCGTGTCCTGAGCCGTCTGCAGGTTCAGTGAGTCCCCCGGCATCAGGTGCGGCACTTTTGCGCCTCCCAGACGGACCGGTGCTGCTGCGTAATACGCGGCAATTTCACCAATCCAGCCGGTCAGCTTGTCCCGCTGCTCCTGACTGTTCGCGCCCAGAATAAAATCCATCGCTGACTGCGTATCCAGCTCACTCTCAATGGTGGCGGCATACATCGCCTTCACAATGGCGCTCTGCAGCTGCGTGTTCTGCAGCGTGTCGAGCATCTTCATCTGCTCCATTACGCTGTAAAACACATTTGCACCGCGGGTCTGCCCGTCCTCCACGGGTTCAAAAACGTGAATGAACGAGGCGCGCCCGCCGGGTAACTCACGGGGTATCCATGTCCATTTCTGCGGCATCCAGCCAGGATAGCCGTCCTCGCTGACGTAATATCCCAGCGCCGCACCGCTGTCATTAATCTGCACACCGGCACGGCAGTTCCGGCTGTCGCCGGTATTGTTCGGGTTGCTGATGCGCTTCGGGCTGACCATCCGGAACTGTGTCCGGAAAAGCCGCGACGGACTGGTATCCCAGGTGGCCTGAACGAACAGTTCACCGTTAAAGGCGTGCATGGCCACACCTTCCCGAATCATCATGGTAAACGTGCGTTTTCGCTCAACGTCAATGCAGCAACAGTCATCTTCGGCAAACTCTTTCCATGCCGCTTCAACCTCGCGGGAAAAGGCACGGGCGTCTTCCTCCCCGATGCCCAGATAGCGCCAGCTTGGGCGATGACTGAGCCGGAAAAAAGACCCGACGATATGATCCTGATGCAGCTGGATGGCGTTGGCGGCATAGCCGTTATTGCGTACCAGATCGTCTGCACGGGCATTGCCACGGGTAAAATTGGGCAGCAGGGCTGCATCCACACTTTCACCCGGTGGGTTCCACGCCCGCAACTGCCCACCAAATCCGCTGCCACCGCCGTGATAACCGGCATATTCACGCAGCGATGTCATGCCGTCCGGCCCCAGAAGGGTGGGAATGGTGGACGTTTTCATACATAAAATCCTGCAGGTCCCCTGCGTCGCTGTGTCATGCCGGTCTGCACTTCCAGCTCCGCAATGTATTTTTTCAGGTCAGACACGGAAGTGGCCGTAAACTCCACTCTCCGTCCGTCTTTCTGTACCGTTGCCACCCGTTTTCCTGTCATCAGGTCATGCAGTGCCGCACGGGCAGCGGCAAGTTCTTCCTGTCGCGTCATTCATCCTCTCCGGATAAGGCACGGGCGTAATCTGCCAGTGTTTTCTTGTTGGTTGCTGCACCATCCTCTTCCTGCAGGCTCGCCAGCAGTGCACTGAGATCCAGCTGCCAGCGCGAAATACTGATGCGCAGCGCCGCCAGCGCATAAACGAAGCAGTCGAGTGCCTCATTGCGTCGCTTTTTGCTGTCCCACAGTATTTTTTTCCTGCCATCCACCCATTTTTCGACCTGCTCTTCAGCAGTCAGCTGCTGCGCTTCGGTCAGATCAAAAATATCCGGGTTATTCGGGAAGTGAACGGCACCGGGAAGCGGTTCATCCCCTTCCGGCGTCAGTGTGAAGCGGTTATAAATCTGCTCTTTCGCGGTATCCGTACCGATTTCGGTAAGGTAAACCCCGTTTTTGTTTCGCTTACGTGGCATGCTGGCCACCGGCTTTCCGTAGACGGATGCCCCTTTAATGGGGATCACCCGGAACAGCCCATGCTTTTTCGAGCGTTCATACACAATAGTCGGGTCAATCCCGCCAGTATCCCAGCAGATACGGGATACCGACATTTCTGCACCATTCCGGCGGGTATAGGTTTTATTGATGGCCTCATCCACACGCTGCAGCGTCTGTTCATCGTCGTGGCGGCCCATAATAATCTGCCGGTCAATCAGCCAGCTTTCCTCACCCGGCCCCCATCCCCATACGCGCATTTCGTAGCGATCCAGCTGGGAGTCGATACCGGCGGTCAGGTAAGCCACACGGTCAGGAACGGGCGCTGAATAATGCTCTTTCCGCTCTGCCATCACTTCAGCATCCGGACGTTCACCGATTTTCGCTTCCCACGTCTCACCGAGCGTGGTGTTCACGAAGGTTTTACGTTTTCCCGTATCCCCTTTCGTCTTCATCCAGTCTTTGACAATCTGCACCCAGGTGGTGAACGGGCTGTACGCCGTCCAGATGTGAAAGGTCACACTGTCAGGTGGCTCAATCTCTTCACCGGATGACGAAAACCAGAGAATGCCATCACGGGTCCAGATCCCGGTCTTTTCGCAGATATAACGGGCATCAGTGAAGTCCAGCTCCTGCTGGCGGATGACGCAGGCATTATGTTCGCAGAGATAAAACACGCTGGAGGGATCATCCGGCGTCCATTTGAGGCCAAACGGCGTCTCTTTATCGCCAAATTTAAGGTACTGCTCCTCCCCGCAGTGCGGGCAGGCAACATGAAAACGCATAAAATGCGGGGATTCACTGGCTGCACGCTCAATCTGACAGGTGCCTCTCACTTTGGGCGTGGAGCCACGGATGGACTTTGGCCAGACCGAGCCTTCAATACGCTTGTCACCCAGGAACGTCGGAGAGCCTTCCTGTTCAATATCATCATCAAAAGCAGCAAGTTCATCATAACCCGCCACATCCACCGACTTTTCACGGTAGTTTTTTGCCGCTTTACCGCCCAGGCACCAGAAGCCACGCCCATTGGTGAAACGCTTCATGGTGAGCGTGTTATCCCGGTGCTTTTTGCCATACCACGGGGCCAGCGCCAGCAGCGACGGAATATCACGAATAGTCGGCTCAACGTGGGTTTTCATAAAGTTCTCGGCATCACCATCCGTCGGCAACCAGATAAGGGTGTTGCGCTGCTTATGCTCTATGAAGTAGGCATAAACACCCAGCAGCATTTTGGAATAACCAACACGGGCAGACTTCACCACATTCACCTCGCGGATGTAGTCACTGCCCATCGCATTCATGATGGCCCGCTGAAAGGGCAGTGTTTCCCAGCGCCCTTCCTGGTATGCGGATTCTTTCGGGAGATAGTAATTGGCATCCGCCCATTCAACGGCGGTCTGTGGCTCCGGCCTGAACAGTGAGCGAAGCCCGGCGCGGACAAAATGCCGCAGCCTGTTAACCTGACTGTTCGATATATTCACTCAGCAACCCCGGTATCAGTTCATCCAGCGCGGCTGCTTTGTTCATGGCTTTGATGATATCCCGTTTCAGGAAATCAACATGTCGGTTTTCCAGTTCCGGAAAACGCCGCTGCACCGACAGGGGGATCCCGTCGAGAATACTGGCAATTTCACCTGCGATCCGCGACAGCACGAAAGTACAGAATGCGGTTTCCACCACTTCAGCGGAGTCTCTGGCATTTTTCAGCTCCTGTGCGTCGGCCTGTGCACGCGTAAGTCGGTGGCGTTCGTACTCAATAGTCCCTGGCTGGAGATCTGTCTCGCTGGCCTGCCGCAGTTCTTCAACTTCCCGGCGCAGCTTTTCGTTCTCAATTTCAGCATCCCTTTCGGCATACCATTTTATAACGGCGGCAGAGTCATAAAGCACCTCATTACCCTTGCCACCGCCTCGCAGAACGGGCATTCCCTGTTCCTGCCAGTTCTGAATGGTACGGATACTCGCACCGAAAATGTCAGCCAGCTGCTTTTTGTTGACTTCCATTGTTCATTCCACGGCCAAAAACAGAGAAAGGAAACGACAGAGGCCCAAAAGTTCGTTTTCAGCACCTGTCGTTTCCTTTCTTTTCAGGGGGTATTTTAAATAAAAACATTAAGTTACGACGAAGAAGAACGGAAACGCCTTAAACCGGAAAATTTTCATAAATAGCGAAAACCCGCGAGGTCGCCGCCCCGTAACCTGTCGGATCACCGGAAAGGACCCGTAAAGTGATAATGATTATCATCTACATATCACAACGTGCGTGGAGGCCATCAAACCACGTCAAATAATCAATTATGACGCAGGTATCGTATTAATTGATCTGCATCAACTTAACGTAAAAACAACTTCAGACAATACAAATCAGCGACACTGAATACGGGGCAACCTCATGTCAACGAAGAACAGAACCCGCAGAACAACAACCCGCAACATCCGCTTTCCTAACCAAATGATTGAACAAATTAACATCGCTCTTGAGCAAAAAGGGTCCGGGAATTTCTCAGCCTGGGTCATTGAAGCCTGCCGCCGGAGACTGTGCTCAGAAAAAAGAGTTTCTTCTGAAGCAAACAAAGAAAAGAGTGACATTACTGAATTGCTCAGAAAACAGGTCAGACCAGATTGAAGCAATTTAGATAATCGTGCAGACTACGCCCCCTCATATCACATGGAAGGTTTATCTATGGATCAGGTAGTCATTTTTAAACAAATATTTGATAAAGTTCGAAACGATTTAAACTATCAATGGTTTTATTCTGAGCTAAAACGTCACAATGTCTCACATTACATTTACTATTTAGCCACAGAGAATGTTCATATTGTATTAAAAAATGATAATACAGTGTTATTAAAGGGCCTAAAAAACATTGTGTCTGTCAAATTTTCAAAGGATAGGCATCTTATAGAAACGACCTCTAATAAGCTGAAATCCAGAGAGATCACATTTCAGGAATACAGAAGAAACCTTGCTAAAGCAGGAGTTTTTCGGTGGGTTACAAATATCCACGAACAAAAAAGATATTACTATACCTTTGATAATTCATTACTATTTACTGAAAGCATCCAGAAAACTACACAGATCTTACCACTCTAAACCATAACGTCCGGCTTCTCTCACTCCTGAGCCGGACTGCATTGGTTTAATAAAAACCATCAACAATTGTGATTTAGATATTCGGAACCATTCAAATATAACAAAACCCCGTAAAAACGAGGTTTATGGATAAATTTTATTATTGAATACATCAGATTAAATTAATCTTGACATCATAGCTTTCAAGACCCGTCATTTTTTCCCGTGCGGTAAACTGAATACTGGTAACTTCTTTCCCGGTCTTTTTCTTAAGTTCAATAATTTTTTTTGTTATATATTCAGAAATATCTGCTTCTGCTTTTGTTTTTAAGTTTTCAATATTCATCATTTCCTCTTTTAGTCTGTTATGACTTTCCAGTTACACAGTAAGTCGATTATATGGTGCAAACGTGTAAAAGATAAGATGAAACATCGCAATAATCAACATACGATAGTCTAAATTTTACACAAACAGACAAAGAGAATTTTCCTGAATTATCAATGCAATAGCATCAAATCAAGAGCCTTATTGCTGCTTCCAGAATTTCTTCTGAAGTAACATGTCGATCCGCGGCTACATAAATGACTTTATGATCTCCGGTCAGAGATGGAAACCCTGCGGCCATTACAGTAAGGTGTGTTTTTTCGCCATTTGGATATTCACGCATGATGGTGTTAACTCCAGTCATCGCTGGCACTACCACTGCTGGTTCAGAGTTAAAAAAAACTATGATTTTTTTCATGATGTTACCGTAGTATGTGAGTATCCATCGAATAGACACCAAGCAAAAAAGCTCCCGAAGGAGCCTTCATTTTCACTTTTTTAAATCCAACGACAGACGGCTGGCATTTAAGTATTGTGAAATATTATCAAATGTAATCATCATTGATTTACAAAAGATACATTTTGCCCCGAAAGGATTCATGTCAGAAACATCAAAAGATGATGTTCTATACTGGGAACCATGACAACACGGGCATCTAAAGTGAATATGGTTTGTAATATTGTCTACCTCAAAGCGCCACTACATGAACAGCGGCAGGACCTTTAGGTCCGTTCTCAATACCAAATTCAACTTCCTGATTCTCAGTTAATGTTTTGAAATCGTTGCTCTGAATTGCTGAGAAATGGACAAACACATCTTTGCTGCCATCTTTCGGCGTGATGAAACCAAAACCTTTTTCAGGGTTAAACCATTTCACTAAACCAGTCATTTTGTTAGACATAATTATTACCTTTTGAAGAAATTAGCCCTTGGGCAGAATGGTCCGAAAAAAAATATCAGAGAGAAAAACCAACAAGGAAATCTCAAGAGGTACAAATAATAAAATTATAACAATGACTGCTTCAGATAAATTTGTAACAAACCAGAACACCATTAACGCATGATTAACCACCCATAACAAGGATTACTTTTGTAAAGAAAAACACAGCAATGAAAGAATAGCTTTATTTATTAATAAAACGTGTCATTCTGATTAAGACCTTTTATCTTACCCTTAAGATTTCAGGAATTTTGGCTCATGGAAGAGTCCTTTTTATTTAAATTTTACATTCCGCGATGTAAATGTTCCGATTTAATATTACCCTACATTTGATGCTTTTTATCTCTTAAAGATTCATAGATCTGTTGACAAGTCACTCCTGCGATGTAGCGTTCGTCAGCAATTTCAGCATAAAGCTGAGCTTCTGCTGCAATATCTCCGAGCATGTTGGTGAGCATTCCTTCGGCGGTTTTGGTTGTTTTGCCTCTGACGGCAGCGGCAAGATCTGCGGTATGCTTCGCTGCGTCAAGGCGTATGGCATATTTTTTTGCTTCGGCACGCAACTGGTTAACACTATCAGACAGATAAGCAGCCCTGGCAGAAATTTCAGCAGATTTCTGTTGCGCATCTTTAACAGCCTCATCACGGGCTATAGTTCGCCCCTGTTCAATTATTCGAGCAGCAAATTGAGCATTTACCTCTTGTGATAATGCGGCAGCATCACGTTCCGCCCATCTTTTTTGCCATCCTCGGTCGCTCCAGACATTTCCGACGATAAATCCTGACAACACGAGAAAAATCACCATGAATATCTGATTCACTGTTCTATCCCCCAGCAGGTTAATGCGCTCTCCTGGTCACGACGAATAACCTGACCGTAACAGTTATTTGAACGAATGCGGCAATCGCGTCCGCCATCCTTAATCCACCAGCGAATCGCTTCGCATGCACCTTTACGATCACCAGCATTCAGCCGCTTATAAAACGTCGACGGGAAACACTTACCGGGGCCAATGTTATAGGGACAAAATGACGCGATACCCGCTTTTTGTGGTTCGGTCAGTGGTACTTTAATATTGCGCTCCACCCATGCCAGCGCCTTATCACGCTCAATGGCGTTGACCTGGTCGCATTTTTCCTTCGACAGTTTCATATTGGGAAAAACGGTTTTTCCATCCACCACTGTGGCACCCCGACAGATGGTCCATATGCCAGAACCATCGCGGTATGCCATTGTGTGGTTACCTTCTTTTTCGTCCAGAAACTGGTCAAGTATCTGAGGAGCAGATGCGCCAGCACCAATCAGCGCCAGAACGGCAGCCGACAGGCCGTATCTGATTTTTGTGTTCATAGATATTTATGATGAGGACGCTCGTGCTTATTGGCAGGATTTTCAATCTTAAAGGAGTACTGATGCTGCAGATAAGACTCAACTTTTTCTGACAATTTTTCTGCTACTTCCAGGAAGACTTGCCGGACGCTCCTTCTGGCTGCTGCCTCATAAAACTCCAGCGCAGCTCCTTCAACACGGTCCATGGCGACATCCAGGTCAAAAATTTCACCGTCAAAGCGTTCTTTGTCCTGTAAGGCTACAGTTACCGTAACTTTATTCTCAAAATTACGGACTCCTTTCACAACCAGTTCATAGTCTTGAGTCATTGGATTACTCTCCTCTCGCAGCCTTACGCCTGTCTTCTTTAATCTTGAAATAAAGATTTGTCAGATACGTCAGCAGGCCAAAAACCAGGCTACCCAGCACACCGATTGCAGCCCACTGTGACGGAGTTACTTTATCGAGTAACTGCAATGCCCAGAAACCAGCATTACCCGCCGATGTGCCATAGGCAACACCTGTTGTTAACTTATCCATTGATTTCATATCCTCACCCCGATGTACACGGATGGTGCAATATGTTTGAAAAGATCGGAGTCTACGGGGTAGTTTTGACAGCACACGTTGTTCTCAACGGCGCTAAAAAAACATACACATTAAAAATGTGGGTAATTATTTTGAAAGAAAGTCATATATAAAATAATAATACGAGAAATGTTTTCATATTTAGTGTACTGTATACGGCCATTTATACAGGAAAAGCCTATGTCAGAACGTAAAAACTCAAAATCACGCCGTAATTATCTCGTTAAATGTTCCTGCCCAAACTGCACCCAAGAGTCAGAACACAGTTTTTCAAGAGTACAAAAAGGTGCCCTTTTGATCTGCCCTCATTGCAACAAAGTATTCCAGACAAATCTTAAAGCTGTAGCCTGATTGATTTTATTAGTAACAAGTATTTTTTATATTTTAATAATATATTTAAAGCAGATAATAAAAAACCCGCCTGAGCGGGTTTGAGATTGTGGTGCTTTTTGTGGGAGTCATCCACTTACGCACTTTGTTTTGCCATGCCAGCAGTTAGCTTCTGCTGTAAAACTATTCATGCAGCAAACCTGCACTTCACCACAATGGTTAGCATACTTTTCCTGATTAAGATTTTGCCAAATATGCTAGCCATTGTTTCATGTATTGGACCTCCTTACTTTTTATTAAAGAGATCCAATATTCACTACTCTGTCCGTATCTCTACTCAGGCATCAGCCTTCTTCGTTATCGTATACAGACGAGCGATGAATTTTAATCAGTAATGATGACATTTGCTGCTGCAGGACCTTTAGCACCACTCTCTATAGAGAAGGTAACCTTTTGACCTTCAAATAAGGTTCGATAATTATCATTCTGAATCGCAGAAAAATGCACAAACACATCTTTACTACCATCAACAGGAGAAATAAAGCCGAAACCTTTATCAGCGTTAAACCATTTTACTAAACCAGTCATTTTATTTGACATTCTACATTCCTTAACTTGAGCCTTTCGGCATAAATGGTTTGCATAACAGAAACGACTTCGTACTTAATTGGAGAGACTCAAAGAAGGAATAAGTGAATAACACCTGAAATGAGAACTGCTTTAGTAAACTACTTCGTATATCGTCTGTTCTTCAAACCGACGCAATCATTAACGCATAGTTGAACATATGAAGCAATGTTTATTTTAGACATCCAGCCATCTTCAACCCCATCAAAAAACTATAGCTTTCTTCAGGAACGTGTGTATAGTGCGCCAAGTTATCAGTATTAAGGAATTTTTTTGTCCCGTAAAATGACAGGAATTGTCAAAACCTTTGACGGCAAAAGCGGCAAGGGTCTTATCACCCCATCCGATGGTCGTATCGATGTCCAGCTTCATGTTTCAGCGCTCAATCTCCGCGATGCAGAAGAAATTACCACCGGATTACGCGTGGAATTTTGCCGGATAAATGGTCTGCGTGGCCCTTCAGCTGCCAATGTTTACCTTTCATGAGCTATATTAAAGCTTTAATTTCAGGCCCCATCGGATCACACATGGAGAGTTTTTATGAATAACCCCGTCTGTCTTGATGACTGGTTGATTGGCTTTAAAAGCTTATGCTGTACTTTGGCCGTAATAGCTCTGCTAATAATATAATAAGCAGACTCATTGTGTTTAGGGACATTGTACTGGAAGAAAACATTTTAAACATCAGGCAAATAACCAAGTCACCAGCTAAATAATAAGTTAACAGACATGAGTCCCGGGATGAGATTCAACATTACCATTGCCCCATTTAAAGCACAAAACCCGCTCATCAGCGGGTTTTCTACTTTTTCTTAACGTCGGGTATACAAAGCCCATCGTTGAAAAAATTTTATCCATATTTTTTGAAAAATGCAAACATCATGTCGCCATCTTCAGCAAAAATCATTTATCTCGTCACCTTCCTCAATTGCGCTTCCGCGTATGCTTCTTCCTGCCAGCACTTTGTTACCAGTTTACCAATGACGTCCGCATACCCCTTATACCACTGATAATCGGTCAGGTCTGGTACCAGCTTCTGGACATGACGTCGTGCCAGCGTGGTCGGTAAACGACTAAACCGGTTTCCATTACAACGCCCACAAATCTTATATACCGGTACGCCATGAAACCGGGTTCTTTTTTCATCCAGAACAATCCCTTTACCCTTACACCCTCTGCACGCTGTGCTGGCTTCGCCCTTACCATGGCAATGCTGACATAGTTCCTTCACCCATTCTTCCTTGATTACAGATTCCCCGCGTCTGTAGTGTTTCACCACTTCGCGCAATACATTATAAAATCCCGTACCTGAACAATGCTCACAGCGAGCCTTACTTGCCGCAGACCTGGAGTAATCAGCAAAGGCAAAACTCACGAGGTAAGGAATAATCTGTAACCGGATTTCTTCACTCAATTTGTTCAATGTCGGGTTATCCAGTGCCATCGCGTAATTTAGCAGGCCTTCAATCGCAAACTGAGGGTCCTGAACACCAACTTTTGCCAGAAATAAGGCCAACCCAAGTGGTGCTTTCGACTGCACCATCCCCTGCGCTGCCATTACATCCGTAATTGTTAAACAACCGGTGCCTGTCGCTGGAGCGTCATCGCTCAATTTTGGAGATTTTGGGGAGTAATATTTTGGTAAGGCTTCAAGGTTCATGCTCGTTCTCCACTTACGCCAGTACGCCAATTGCCAGCGCGCGATCGATAAAACGAAATATCAGCTCCAGTTGGGAGCCATACTTATCTTCAAATGCCACTGTATCCGTATGCAGCTCGTTGTGATGCTTTCTGCACAAAGGCAACACAAAGAGATCATGTGCTTTTGTTCCCATTCCGCCCTGCCCGTGACCAATCAGATGATGCGGATCGTCGGCTGGCATACCGCAGCAAGCACACGGCTGTGTCTTAACCCAACGTGTGTATTTCTCCTTAACCCAGCGGCGACGTTTAGGCAGCTTCATGAAAGATTCCGGAGACTCTGGATCAACGGTGATGCTTACCACCGTCTTTTCCTGTGGTGATTTTTGTTGCTGGTGGGCGTAAGGCAACGGTGCAAGATTTTTTGTGCGTTGTTTCAATATGCTGGTGGCGGTCTGCTCTCCCGGTACGATGTCGCTTTCGCGGTACACCGAGCAGATTTTTTCCGCTGGTAATCCCAGCGAACGACGCGATACAGCCTCAGGTAGTGCATCCACCACCTGATTGCAGACCGCCCACCAGGATAATTCAGCCAAAGATAATTCCCGCTCCTGCGTACCGCTTATTGCGTGACGGATGACGTCAATCACCCATGCTGTCAGATTTTGTTGAGCAAGCAGCTCCAGTGATTCCGATGTCTGGTCACGCAGTTGGTTGTCGCAGTGCCAGCACAACACCATTGCGCCGGTACCATAACGGTGAATGACTGTTTCAGTGTGATGGTAATCGCCATTAGGCCACTGGCAGGATGTAACATGACGTAATAGCCAGTCGGACAATGCGCCAACGCCGCCAGCAGCACGAATCACCCGTTCGTTACTAAAAAACGGCAGCAATGTTTTGTCTTCCGCCAGCGGCTGGCGAACGGCAGGAACGACTCCGGATGGCAGATTACGCATGCTTTTTGGTTCCGGTTCCACCAGCACTCGAGGATTATGAAATATCTGTATGGATTCACGGCCCGGCTTAAGGACCACCAGCCCAAGCTCAGGCACCAGAACAGGTCTAAGTAATACCCGCACGTTACCTCCAGATCCGTTGCTGGAAAGTGCGGGACGCACGTGGTGGGCGTTCGGAATAAGGCAGCCTGACAGAGATTATCCAGTGCCGATAGTCGAGACTGAGAGCTTTCTTAACCTCGAACCCGCGCCTGCGGTAAGAATGAATCAGCCATTCGGCCTGTTCTGCAGTGCATGGAGGGTGCTGGAACCATTCAGACTTGAATGCGTGAGAATACCGCCCGTGCGTGCAGGCAAGAACGGGCGAATTATCAGAATTGTAATATTTTGCGTTGCGTGCCATCGGTTTTCTCCGGTGGCACGGTGTTACTCAGCGGGAGTTCAGCCCCGCGCAAGATTGTAGATGAGTTTATTCTCCTGAAAAAGCAGAAAAGCCAGCTTTTATTCCGATCTCTTTCAATGCCTGTAATGAAGTGACAAACTCACCTTCGCGCAAGATAAATCCGTCCGTGACCCGAGCATCCACAAAATTAATTAACGCAGCCCCATTCTTTCGCAAACACATAATGCGGTAATGACTAACAAGATTTCCATTTTCAACGCACACAGCATAGAGGCCATCTTCACAAAAAATTTTACGCAGTTCTTCGATGTTCATCATCAGAATCCTTCCGGATAATTAGCTCTCCCCTTTAAGGGACCATCCCTCTTATCCCTGCGCGCTACTTAAGTATTTTTGATTCTATTCCGGCACCGTCCAGAACTTCAAACGCGTTGAAAATAAAAACAAAAACCCGCCGAAGCGGGTTAAGTGCGGGTGCGTTGAGGATGCCTGCCACATCAGAGGTGGCGAGGGATTTCTCCCCCGCCGGGTCTCTTACTCCTCAGGTTCGTAAGCTGTGAAGACAGCGACCTCCGTCTGGCCGGTTCGGATTCGTACCTCGCAGAGGTCTTTCCTCGTTACCAGTGCCGTCACTATGACGGTTAAACAGATGACGATCAGGGCGATTAACATCGCCTTTTGCTGCTTCATAGCCTGCTTCTCCTGTCAACGCAAAGCAGAAGTGTCACCTTCGGTGCGAAACAGAGATGTCATGCTTTGGTTCAGAGAATGCGTTTGACCGCCTCGCTATATACTTCCGAGCGTTCTCTTTTCCCAACAGAAATCACGAAAACGACAACTTTCTCGTCTATAACCTGGTATACAAGGCGATAGCCTGAAGACCGGAGCTTAATCTTGTAACAATCAGGCATACCACGGAGCTTGTTTGCTTCAATCCGGGGTGACTCAAGTACTTCAACCAGCTTCTTTTTCAACTGTTCACGTACCGTCGAGCCCAGCTTTCGCCATTCCTTTAGTGCCCGCTCGTCAAAATCCAGAAAATACGCCATCAGAGTTCATCCAGCGTCACACGTACTGGCTTAGGATTACGAAGCCGTTCTTTCACTATCTCCACAAGTTCAGCATCTTCATCACTCAGGAGTGTCTGTTTGAACGGCAAGCGTTCATTGTCAGCGATATACTCGAGCATGAGACGAAGCGCTTCAGAAGGAGTTACACCCATTTTTTCAAGCGCGGCGTAAGAACGCGCTTTAAGTTCATCGTCAATACGCAGGTTAATGCTACCCATGTCTTACACCTCTTGTAATTACAAATGTCATTACAAGTATCGCACTACAACATGCTTAGGGCAAGTCACGAAGGAAGTCAGAAAGTAGTCGTAAGAACGGTGATCACTGTCCGCTTTGTGCCAGGAGCAGCCATTGCTAAGTCCATCCTGTATTGTGCAGGTCAGCTCGTTTTTAAAGAGTCCGGCCATCATCTTACTGGTACAGACACCATATACTTTGTGACGGTCAGGCTACATATGCACAACTCAACTTATTCATCTATTTTTTGCTTTAGCATGTCAGTGTTGCTTTCTCGTCGGCGGGTGAGCGGTGACCTGACCTGTCGATAAAGGAACGTAACACGTTTTATGCAACACCCGCATGCGGCAGAAAATTATTGCCGAACGTTTACCCCTGTCAACAAGCTTTACTTTCTGAGGCGCGCCAGCCCGCGAGGAAAACAATCTGAACATCAAACAATTAATGACACAAGAAATACGATTAAAGATTTTTTTGTGCATGCCGATAGTGCTTTTTTAAAAGGAGAAATCTATGTCTGTCACAATTCAGGGAAATACCTCAACCGTTATTTCAAACAACTCCGCCCCGGAAGGAACATCAGAAATAGCCAAAATCACAAGACAAATTCAGGTGCTGACTGAAAAGCTTGGGAAAATCTCATCGGAAGAGGGGATGACGACACAGCAGAAAAAAGAAATGGCTGCATTGGTACAGAAGCAAATTGAAAGCCTCTGGGCTCAACTGGAGCAGTTGTTAAGGCAGCAGGCAGAGAAAAAGAATGAAGACGCGACAGTTCAGCCTGATAAAAAAGAAGAGAAAAAAGACGATACAAATACCGCTGGCACCATTGATATTTACGTCTAAGTGACAGCCGTATTGTGGCCCTCATCGGGCCACTTTTCGCCATCAGCCTTTTCTTTAAAGACATATTATCTTTGTATCATTTCTGATAGTTAACATTACAAGATATAAGTAATGGACGCACTCCCAATTAGTCTATTTAAATCGCCACGAGTTTAACTGACAACCCATGATCAATTATGAATTGCAACTATTTCTGTAGTCACTTTTGTGGGGACAGTCCACAAAACTGCCAACTTCCGCTTCTTGCTCTTAGCGGACATTAGCATAGGCTATTTACCATAACGCCTCATTACGCGCACCGCCCAGACTGACTCAGCGCGTTTCTGGCATATCCCCGGTAAAACAAGTAACAAACCACCCGAAAATGAACACCAGAAACGCGACTTAAGAATCTACCCTATGAATGGATATGCACTCAACCGAATCGATCTTGGTTTCAATCTTTTTTATCGGGATCAGGCTTCTTTTTAGGTAACTTCGGGGGCTTAACTTGCTGATGACTTTGCGTTCGGCGCGTAAGCCAGGGATGGTCAGCTTTAGGTTTAACATAGTATTTTGAGCGTAAATCAATACGGGCATTATCCACTCGTTCATGGACACTCTTTTCATCATCCAGTGGTATAGGCTCCGGGCCATCAACATACTTTTCCCAACCCAGCGCTTTCCCGTCATACAGAACGTTAATTTCACCGTCAAAGTTCTCGCATACAGTAACAACCGAATGCCTAAGTCGATATCCCCGGCCCTCACTGCGTACCTGAAACGCACTGCTTTTGTACTGGAAAGTGAGATTTTTAGACAGAACGCGCTTCGCCTGTAGGCTGAAGATATAACCCAGTTCCTCTTCAGAATGGTGCACATCAAGATGAGCATTATCAGTAGTACGAGGCGACGTAGCGAACCGGTTGTTATAGGCTTCAATAAAGGTCGGCAACCATGCATTTGCTGTTTCAATATCACTGATATTCTGAAGCCGCATTTCTTTGACCAGCCTGTCCTGTAGTGTCTGATTGGCGCGCTCTACCCGCCCTTTTGCCTGCGGGCTGTTGGCATGGATTGGCTCGATGCCCAGTGTCTTTATCGCACGAGTGAACTGGGTCAGCTCACCTTCCCGCTCTGGGTTATTTACCCTGAATATACTGTGTCTATCAGAGTAGAGAGCGAGCGGTACGCCATGATCATTAAGGTAACCCCGGAGGGTTTCCATGTAAGCCCGGGTTGTTTCAGCAGGCACAAAACGCAACGCCATCAACGCACTGGTGGCATCATCAATGAAAACGATCAGTGTACATCTGGGGCCTCGATTTTCAAACCAGTCATGAGGTGAGCCATCAATCTGGATCAGTTCACCGTAAGATGGTCGTCGCATGCGGCGTTGATATATACGGGCAATTTTACGACGGCGTTCACGCCATAACCCCTCTTCTATCATCCACTTTCTGAGAGTTTCAACGGATAAAGATAAACCGTGTATCTCGCGCAATTTTTCGCACGCAAACGTAGGTCCAAAATCAGCGTAACGGCCTTTGAGGAGTGAAATTACTGTTGCTCTGAATTCAGTAGAAAAGGAATTATTAGGACGCTTTCCACGTCGGTGGGAAACCAGACCAGAAGGCCCTTCATTTCTATACCGTTGCACCAGACGTTTAACCTGCCGAATAGAAATGCCAATGCGTGCCGCAGCTTGTTCCTGAATAATCTGAAGTCGGTGGAGTTCCTTATGACTCATCGTAACAGTCTCTTTGATCATGAAAAATCCCCCAGAGAATTGTCTGGGGACATTTTAGAATGGTTCAAAGGGGACATTACAGCTTGGTGTTAACAATAGCCTGCTTCTCCGTGCCTTTCGGCACGTAAGAGGCTAACCTACATGTGTCTAGCATGAAATTGGCCTCAGATTAATGTTAAGCGTCTTGCAGGACGCGTAATGTTAACTGGGGCTTTTCTCTATCTGCCGTTGGTGTCCATGCCCGAGGCAGATAGCCTCAAGCACCCGCAGTCATTCTACTTAACTAAGATTTCCCCGCAAACCGTTTTGTCCAGCACAGTAAATATCCAACTAAACCAATGGAGTTCGCTGTATTTACCGCCAGTATTCAATGCACATGACCGCCATGAACACCCCTAAAAAAAGGGCATTTATATATCCAAATATTAATATCAAAACATCAACTTTTTCCATATACCTTGCTGTGAAGATGATGGGCATACATGATGCGAACAACCAGAACGCAACAAACAAAAACTGCAATGCGTTTTTCATTATTCCTCCTACAATCAATGTGCAATTACATTTAAACACACCTCAATTTGGCCGGACATATAAATATCTAAACCAGAAAAAATCACTTACATAGCGTTACAAACTCTTTAGTCTAAAGGTTCATCGTAAAACATTCCCCATACTTATCAGTCCGTTCCGCGCCAGGTAGCTCATTGCCTTATCTGGCAACCTGTAATCAGGTTTCCGCTTTTTCAGTTGGCTGGTCGTTTAACCGACATAGTTAATCCATTAATCTAGTTGCCGGATGTTGGTGGATTTTCGCGTTTTAGTTGTTCATAAAAGTGCACAGCTTTAACCAGTTCTTCTGATGTAACTGGGACTGGTGAGGCAGTGAATAAGGCCTGAATTTGATAGTTCGGCCTGTCGTTACAATCCTCTTTTTTCGGTACATATTTCCAGTCACCAGACCACTACTTCCCCTGAAAGTCCGTAACGCCTTTTTTCACGTAGCGATATCGCCATGCCACTGGTTTTGCTTGCCCCGCCGTTTCATGCCCTTCCTGATAATTAATCTCGCTCATTCATCGCCCCACTCATCACAATATGCTTCGACCGGAGTTTTTCCCGCTTCATAGTCATCACGCTAGGATTCGACATCAGCAGCACTTCCACCGCGTAACTCACCATAGTCCATTAATAGTTCATCCCGCTCTTCAAAACTGATGTTATATTTAGCTGAACAAAAATCAGCCACTTTGTTCTTCCTCATCGTCTTTTATTTCGTGGTATGAGTAATTGCAGTAGTTAAAGAAAATTTCTTATGCTCCGTCATGAATTTCCTCAGGTGTTGCGTCATCGTCCACTTCGAATACATCCTCAAAATCTCCACCAGCTATTCCCGTTTCAATAATAATTTTGAACTTTCGCATTTCACTACCGCCCTTTCGGGCGGCCTCCTGATGTTCTGAGGGTGCAGAAATCCATCCGGTTAAGGATTAAATTTTATTTACAGAACTGAATTTAATTATTCAGATATACGTATCTGTAGCCTTACGAATCTACTCACTGGATGCCTCTTTCATAAAAATAATCCAGTGGGTTTTATCGTTTTTTCCCTGTTCGTTGACAGATAACAGGTTTTCTGTCTGTCAGTGCCAGAATCTGGCTTACCGGTATTTGCGTTTCATTCCATTAAAAAATCAGAACGCCGTGCGGCCTCAACACCCGAAAGGCTTCTTTAAATCTCTGTCGCGAATCATCACGCCAGGCATCTTTATTCAGCCGTCCATATTTCTTTCCCATCCAGGCGTTATCACCAACACTCTCAAGATGCGGAGGGTCTAAGGAAGGTGCGAACAAGTCCCTGATATGAGATCATGTTTGTCATCTGGAGCCATGGAACAGGGTTCATCATGAGTCATCAACTTACCTTCGCCGACAGTGAATTCAGCAGTA
>NZ_JBJQMA010000017.1:0-110258 GCF_046486065.1 Escherichia sp. WS547
ACCGCGTTCTACACGACCGGTAACAACGGTACCACGACCGGAGATGGAGAATACGTCTTCGATCGGCAGCAGGAACGGCTTGTCAATCGCACGCTCTGGTTCCGGAATGTAAGAATCCAGGAAGCCAGCCAGTTCCAGGATTTTCGCTTCCCACTCTGCGTCGCCTTCCAGCGCTTTCAGAGCAGAACCACGAACGATCGGAGTGTCGTCGCCCGGGAAATCGTACTGAGACAGAAGTTCACGAACTTCCATTTCAACCAGTTCCAGCAGCTCTTCGTCATCAACCATGTCGCATTTGTTCAGGAACACGATGATGTACGGAACGCCTACCTGACGACCCAGCAGGATGTGCTCACGAGTCTGCGGCATCGGGCCGTCAGTCGCAGCAACTACCAGGATCGCGCCGTCCATCTGAGCAGCACCGGTGATCATGTTTTTAACATAGTCGGCGTGCCCCGGGCAGTCTACGTGTGCGTAGTGACGGGTCGGGGTGTCATATTCAACGTGAGAAGTGTTGATGGTGATACCACGAGCTTTTTCTTCCGGCGCGTTATCGATCTGGTCGAATGCACGAGCAGCACCGCCGTAGGTTTTAGCCAGTACGGTGGTGATTGCAGCGGTCAGAGTAGTTTTACCGTGGTCAACGTGGCCGATAGTACCAACGTTAACGTGCGGTTTTGTACGTTCAAATTTTTCTTTAGACACGGCTATATTCCTTACTATAGTGCTCTCCCCTTCAGGAGAGAGCACGGGACTTTGGTATTAACCCTTAGGCTTATTTACCACGGGCTTCAATTACGGCCTGAGCAACGTTACTCGGCGCTTCATCATACTTCAGGAATTCCATGGTGTATGATGCACGACCTTTGGTCAGAGAACGCAGCTGAGTTGCATATCCGAACATTTCAGACAGCGGTACTTCAGCGTGGATCTTAACGCCAGTAACTTCAGATTCCTGACCTTTGAGCATACCACGACGACGGCTCAAGTCACCGATAACGTCACCGGTGTTCTCTTCCGGAGTTTCTACTTCAACCTTCATGATCGGCTCAAGCAGAACTGGTTTCGCTTTCTTAAAGCCTTCTTTAAAGGCGATAGAAGCAGCCAGTTTAAACGCCAGTTCAGAGGAGTCAACGTCATGGTAAGAACCGAAGTGCAGACGAATACCCATGTCTACTACCGGGTAGCCTGCCAGCGGACCTGCTTTCAGCTGTTCCTGGATACCTTTATCAACGGCCGGGATGTATTCGCCAGGGATTACACCACCTTTAATGTCGTTGATGAACTCGTAGCCTTTCGGGTTTGAACCCGGCTCCAGCGGGTACATGTCGATAACAACATGACCATACTGACCACGACCACCAGACTGTTTCGCGTGTTTACCTTCAACATCGGTAACTTTCTGGCGGATAGTTTCACGGTAAGCAACCTGCGGTTTACCTACGTTCGCTTCAACGTTGAATTCACGCTTCATACGGTCAACGATGATGTCGAGGTGCAGTTCGCCCATACCCGCAATGATGGTCTGGTTAGATTCTTCGTCAGTCCATACACGGAAAGACGGGTCTTCTTTAGCCAGACGGCCCAGAGCCAGACCCATTTTTTCCTGGTCAGCTTTGGTTTTCGGTTCAACTGCGATGGAGATTACCGGCTCAGGGAATTCCATACGTTCCAGAATGATCGGCGCATCCGGGTCACACAGGGTGTCACCAGTGGTTACGTCTTTCAGACCGATAGCAGCAGCGATGTCGCCCGCGCGAACTTCTTTGATCTCTTCACGTTTGTTAGCGTGCATCTGAACGATACGACCGAAACGCTCACGTGCAGCTTTCACGGAGTTCAGTACGGTATCACCAGAGTTAACCACACCGGAGTAAACACGGAAGAAGGTCAGGTTACCAACAAACGGGTCGGTAGCGATTTTGAACGCCAGTGCAGAGAACGGCTCGTCATCACTTGCGTGACGTTCAGCCGGAGTGTCTTTACCGTCGTCCAGGATACCGTTGATCGCAGGTACGTCAACCGGGGATGGCAGGTAATCGATTACCGCATCCAGCATCGCCTGAACACCTTTGTTCTTGAACGCAGAACCACAGGTTACCAGGATGATTTCGTTGTTCAGAACGCGCTGACGCAGAGCACCTTTAATCTCTTCTTCAGTCAGTTCTTCACCACCCAGGTATTTTTCCATCAGCTCTTCAGAAGCTTCAGCTGCGGACTCGATCAGGTTCTGGTGCCATTCGTTAGCCAGTTCAACCATGTCTGCCGGGATATCTTCGTATTCGAAGGTTACGCCCTGGTCAGCGTCGTTCCAGTTGATAGCTTTCATTTTCACCAGGTCAACAACACCGGTGAAATGTTCTTCAGCACCAATCGCCAGCTGCAGCGGAACCGGGTTCGCGCCCAGACGGGTTTTGATCTGGTTAACAACTTTCAGGAAGTTCGCACCCATGCGGTCCATTTTGTTAACGAACGCAATGCGCGGAACTTTATATTTGTTTGCCTGACGCCATACGGTTTCAGACTGCGGCTGAACACCACCAACTGCGCAGTAAACCATTACCGCACCATCGAGAACACGCATGGAACGTTCTACTTCGATTGTGAAGTCAACGTGCCCCGGGGTGTCGATGATGTTGATGCGATGCGGCTCATACTGCTTAGCCATACCAGACCAGAATGCAGTAGTCGCAGCGGAAGTGATGGTAATACCACGTTCCTGCTCCTGCTCCATCCAGTCCATGGTTGCAGCGCCGTCATGAACTTCACCGATTTTATGGTTTACACCGGTGTAGAACAGAATACGTTCGGTAGTAGTGGTTTTACCGGCGTCGATGTGCGCACTGATACCGATGTTACGGTAGCGTGCGATGGGTGTTGTACGAGCCATTTGTTTCCTCGTTTATCTTTTAGGCGTTCAATTTAAGTAGCCCAAAGCGGGCTGCTTACTGGAAGCGCCCGCCTGGTGACTAAAACTCCGAAGGGATTACCAACGGTAGTGTGCGAACGCCTTGTTGGCTTCGGCCATACGGTGAACGTCTTCACGTTTCTTAACTGCAGTACCTTTGTTTTCTGCAGCATCAGAAAGTTCGTTCGCCAGGCGCAGAGCCATGGATTTATCACCGCGTTTACGAGCAGCTTCAACGATCCAACGCATTGCCAGAGCATTACGACGAACCGGACGGACTTCAACTGGTACCTGATAAGTAGAACCACCAACGCGGCGAGACTTAACTTCTACAGTCGGGCGCACGTTTTCGAGAGCTACTTCGAATGCTTCCAGTTCAGATTTACCAGAGCGCTGAGCCAGGGTCTCCAGCGCGCTGTATACGATAGATTCAGCAGTAGATTTTTTACCATCTACCATCAGGATATTTACAAATTTAGCCAGCAGTTCTGATCCGAACTTCGGATCCGGCAGAATTTTACGCTGACCAATGACGCGACGACGTGGCATGGAAATACTCCGTTGTTAATTCAGGATTGTCCAAAACTCTACGAGTTTAGTTTGACATTTAAGTTAAAACGTTTGGCCTTACTTAACGGAGAACCATTAAGCCTTAGGACGCTTCACGCCATACTTGGAACGAGCCTGCTTACGGTCTTTAACGCCGGAGCAGTCAAGCGCACCACGTACGGTGTGGTAACGAACACCCGGGAGGTCTTTAACACGACCGCCACGGATCAGGATCACGGAGTGCTCCTGCAGGTTGTGACCTTCACCACCGATGTAGGAAGTCACTTCGAAACCGTTAGTCAGACGAACACGGCATACTTTACGCAGCGCGGAGTTCGGTTTTTTAGGAGTGGTAGTATATACACGAGTACATACGCCACGTTTTTGCGGGCATGCTTCCAGCGCAGGCACGTTGCTTTTCGCAACTTTGCGAGCACGTGGTTTGCGTACCAGCTGGTTAACTGTTGCCATTAAATAGCTCCTGGTTTTAGCTTTTGCTTCGTAAACACGTAATAAAACGTCCTCACACAATATGAGGACGCCGAATTTTAGGGCGATGCCGAAAAGGTGTCAAGAAATATACAACGATCCCGCCATCACCAGGCCATCTGGCTGGAGTGCTTAACCGTAAGTCTGACGAAATCAGTATAGTCAATGGGAATGATGTCGTTCGAAATTTGACCAGTCAAACCGCGGGCAATAAGGTCTTCGTTCAGGGCATAGACCTTAATGGGGGCATTACGCAGACTTTCAAGGTAGCGGTTACCGTCAACTGCGGCAGTTACACCATCTTGCAATAATAGCAGTTCGTCGCCTTCACTGAGTAGACGCAACAGCGCAGCAAAATCCGTCAGCCAGGGTGAACGATGTAATGTGTGCAGCATAAACGCCTCAAAACCTCAAAATAACATCGTAGTTGGCGAGTTCGCGGCGTAAGGCATCTGCTTCGAGCGGCGTGGCTTCGACAACAAAGGGTGTCTGCGGATCTAACCCGCGTTCGCGCAGTGAAGCCGCACAAACCCAGCACTGTTCAATGTCGTACAGACCCAACAATTTAAAAGTGGCAATGTAATCACGCGCCAGCACTGCATCGGGCTTTTGTCCTGGCAGCAGCTGAAAAACGCCATCAGCAATAAAGAAGACGGCCAGATCGTCAGTTAATGCGGAAGTTGCCAGTAAAGCATCTAAACCTTCCCGACCAGCAGCTGTACCATGAGGTGCAGTAGAAAAAACAAACGCAATTCGTTTCATCAGAACTGTACCACCCTGTCACAGGTCAGCGAGGCTTCCGCCAGCGCGCCAAGTCCGCTTAAGGTAAATCCCGACTGAAGATTTGACGAAGCCAGCCCCAGCCTTCCTGCTTCAGTTTCATCGACGATACCGCGGCGTAACGCTGCCGCTACGCAGATATTCAGCGCCACACCATGTTGCGCATTCAACTGTTGCCAGCCGCGCACAAGGTCAAATTCATCGCTTGCCGGTGAGGTCAATTGGTTAGCGTTATAGACCCCTTCCCGATAAAAAAAGACGCTGCTTAACTCATGGCCTTCTGCAATCAGCGCCTGCGCAAACTGAAAAGCACTACTCGCCTGTTGCGTACCGTATGCTGGCCCGGTCACCACGATGGCAAAACGCATTACTTATCTTGCCCCTGGAAATCACCGCTCTTGAACTGGCGGATGTAGAGATAGACAGTGTGTTTGGAGATGTTCAGGCGGTCAGCAACCTGGTTGATCGCATCTTTAATATCGAAGATCCCTTTCTCGTAGAGATTCAGCACGATCTGACGATTTTTGGCGTTATTAGAAACATTGCGATCGGCATTCACTTCTTCGATGGTGAACTCCAGCGTTTGGGTAACCAGATCTTCAACAGAAGAGGCAAAGTTGACGCTTGAACCGACATCCGGGGTTTCTGGCGGCACAAAAGTGCTCATAATCTGCGAGAAGGGAACATCAAGATTCATATTGATGCACAGCAGACCAATTACACGCTGTTCGCGGTTACGAATCGCGATAGTCAGGGACTTCATTAATACGCCGCTTTTGGCGCGAGTAAAGTAGCATTTAGAAACGCTGCTATCCGCTCCCGTCATATCGTGCAGCATACGTAGCGCCAGGTCAGTAATTGGCGAACCAATCTTCCGGCCTGTATGTTCACCGTTAGCAATGCGAATGGCTGAACATTTTAGATCCTGCAAAGAGTGCAAAACGATTTCACAGTGGGAGCCAATAAGCATCGCTAACCCGTCCACCACCGCTTCGTAGGATTTCAGAATATCAAAATCGGTCTGGTCGAAAGGACGTTGATCCAGTAAATCCAACTCACTGGTTTCGTTGGTTAAAAGCGACCTGGACATGAAAAAAACACTCCTTTTCAGGAGCCTGTCGTTAACTTTTCAGGGCAGGCTCATTAATGATGCGGGTAACTAAATTAATACAGCGGAGGTTCCGCTTTCCAGCACTAATTATATCCGGCCTGTAATAAAAAAACCGCCGCCTGGTCAGGCGGCGGTTCTTAATGCTTATTTTTTAGCAGAATCTGCGGCTTTCGCATCAGCTTCCGGCTTTGCATCAGCCTTCGGCGCTGGTTTCACATCCAGCAGCTCTACGTCAAACACCAGGGTAGAATTCGGTGGGATCCCCGGAACACCCGCTTTGCCGTAAGCCAGTTCTGGTGGAATAACCAGTTTGATCTTACCGCCTTTCTTGATGTTCTTCAGACCTTCTGTCCAACCCGGAATAACACCGTCCAGACGGAAAGAGAGCGGTTCACCACGGGTGTAAGAGTTGTCGAACTCTTTACCGTCGATCAGCGTACCTTTGTAGTTCACGACAACAGTATCGCTGTCTTTCGGTGCTTCGCCTTTACCGGCTTCGACTACCTGATAAACCAGACCAGTTGAAGAGGTTTTCACACCTTTCTCTTTGGCAAATTTCTCGCGGTACTCTTTACCTTTCGCTTCGTTATCTGCCGCGTCTTTTTCCATCTTCGCCTGAGCAGAAGACTTCACGCGAGCTTCGAATGCTTGCAGTGTCTGTTCGATCTCTTGGTCGGAGAGTTTGCTCTTATCAGCAAATGCATCCTGAACACCAGCGATCAGCTGATCTTTATCCAGTTTGATGCCCAGTTTTTCTTGTTCTTTAAGAGAGTTTTCCATGTAACGACCCAGCGAAGCACCCAGTGCATAAGCTGATTTCTGATCGTCATTTTTGAACGCTGCTTTGCTGTCAGCAGTTGTAGCAGGTTTTGCAGCTTCAGCAGCAAAAGTGATCGGTGCATGCAGGGCAACGGCCATTGTGGTCGCCAGCAGCGTTACTTTAAACAGTGATTTCATCCATATCTCCAGGATCGGGGCATCTCACCCCAGGGTTAACTATTATCAGAAGGGTACTATAAAGCGTTGTCGAACAAATCTACATACAGACACGCCCTATTATCATCTATTTTCAGACTCTTTTTGTTTAAATTAGTTTCGATGACCGCGAAATGAGTGCTGTCTCGGGCAGCAAAGTTAAGTAGAATCCGCGGCGACCATTCGACAAAAGAGGTGAATCATGCAGGATTTATCATTGGAAGCACGCCTGGCAGAGCTGGAGAGCCGACTGGCTTTTCAGGAAATCACCATTGAAGAACTGAACGTCACGGTGACCGCTCATGAAATGGAGATGGCGAAACTGCGCGATCATCTGCGTCTGCTGACCGAGAAGCTAAAAGCCAGCCAGCCGTCGAACATCGCGTCGCAGGCTGAAGAAACGCCACCGCCACATTATTGAGGCGTAAAAAAAGCGGGGATTCCCCCGCTTTTTTGTCACTTTTTCGGTATTAGTGGCAACCGCAACCGCCGTTACCTTTACCGCCGCAGCAGCCTTCGCCACCGTGTTCATGACCGTGATCGTGGCCATGACCACCGCAGCAACCGTCGTGGTCGTGATCGTGGTGATGATCGTGCGCACCGTGAACGTGGCCATGAGCCAGTTCTTCTTCAGTCGCTTCGCGAATCGCCACAACTTCAACGTTGAATTTCAGGTTCTGACCGGCCAGCATGTGGTTACCATCAACCACGACGTGATCGTCTTCAACCGCAGTGATTTCAACCGGTACCGGACCCTGGTCAGTTTCAGCCAGGAAACGCATACCTACCTGCAGTTCATCAACGCCCATAAATACGTCTTTAGGAACGCGTTGCACCAGGTTTTCGTCGTACTGACCGTAAGCGTCGTTCGCGCCAACAGCGACATCAAATTTGTCGCCAACTTCGTGACCTTCCAGCGCCGTTTCCAGGCCAGAGATCAGGGAACCGTGACCATGCAGGTAGTCCAGCGGCGCACTCACCGGAGACTCATCAACCAACACACCGTCTTCTGTACGTACCTGATAGGCCAGGCTGACCACCAGGTCTTTTGCTACTTTCATGATATCTCCTGAGCATGGGAAGAATAGTGGCGCAGATTGTAGCGGAATTCTGCAGCCGTGTACTCACTAGCTTAAAAAAACTCGGCGCATATCGCTAGTCCGGATGAAAAATCCCGATCACTTGCTCATCTTTGCGAACGTGATCGCGGGCTTCTTTGTCCGCTTCTCGCATCTGATGTCCGCACTTAACACATTCAACAATATCAATATTATTTTCGCGCCACATCGCCATTGAATCCTGCGCCTGACAGGCCGGGCATTTTGCGCCCGCAATAAAACGTTTTCGGATTGCCATCTTTACCCTCTACTCAAATTCATCCCAGCCGTCCAGCTGGCGTCGTTCTTGTTGCATTTCACGCTGGAAAATCTCTTCCAGTTCGCGTCGGGCTTCCCTGGCGCGAGAAATTTGTACGGTATCGGCATGCATTGGGATGAGCTCTCGCAGCATCCGCATATCCAGGCGGCGAAAATGCAGTTGCGCCCGCTGTGCCTGATGCGGATGCATGCCAAGCGTGACCAGCGTCTTGCGCCCCAGCTCTAACGCACTGGAGAATGTTTCACGGGAAAACTGCGTCACCCCTGCCTGTAATAACTCATGCGCTTCCACACGTCCGCGCGCTCGCGCAAGAATATGCAAATGCGGAAAGTGCTGCTGGCATATTTCCACCAGTTTCATGGTGTCTTCCGGCTCGTTACAGGTAATGACGATAGACTCAGCGGCCTCTGCACCCGCAGAACGTAACAGATCGACCTGCGTGGCGTCGCCGTAATAAACTTTGTAGCCATATTTGCGCATCAGGTTAACGGCGCTGATATCCCGCTCCAGCACAGTAATGCGCATTTTATTTGCCATCAGCAAGCGACCAATCACCTGACCAAAACGCCCAAAGCCCACGACAATGACCTGCGGTTTATCATCGTTGACCCACGGTTTTTCGACTTCTTCTTCCGGTCCGTTAAACTGGCGGGATAGCCATTTATCTACCAGCTTCATCAGCAGCGGCGTGGTCATCATGGAAAGCGTCACCGTCACCAGTAACAGCGCCATCTGGTCGCCATGGAATAAGCGTTGTGAAGAAGCAGTAGAAAAGAGCACAAAGGCAAACTCACCGCCCTGACTCAACACGCCAGCAAACTGCATCCGCTCTGAGCTACGCACGCCATACAATCGCGCCAGCAGATACAGCACGAGAATTTTCACCGCCACCAGCACAACCACAGCTATCACTACCCACAACAGATGGGTATAAAGCACCCCGAGGTTGAGTGACATGCCGACAGAGATAAAGAACAAACCGAGCAGCAAGCCTTTGAAGGGATCGATAGCCGTTTCCAGTTCATGACGATATTCACTTTCCGCCAGCAGCACGCCCGCAATAAACGTACCGAGCGCCATCGACAGCCCCAGCGCATCCATAAACAATGCGGAACCCAACACCAGCAGCAGCGTCGCGGCGGTGAACACTTCCCGCACACCAGAAGCTGCAATAAAACGGAATACCGGACGCAGTAAATAGCGCCCGCCAATCAGCATGCCGACAAACGCCAGCACCTTCATGCCGATCTTCATCCAGTCGAAATGTTCGTCTGCCGAACCCGCCAACAACGGCACTAACGCCAGTGCCGGGATCACCGCCAGATCCTGAAACAGCAGTACCGAGAAACCTAACTGCCCGGATTCGCTGCGATTCATCCCTTTCTCACGCATCAATTGCAACGCCATTGCAGTTGAAGACATCGCAAGGCCAATGCCACCGACCACCGCCGCCTGCCAGGCGAAATCCGTCAGCATCAATAATCCCGCCAGCAACGCCGCGCTTAACAGCACCTGTGCCGCACCTACGCCAAAAATCGAACGCCGCAATTGCCAAAGCTTGGAGGGATTCAACTCCAGGCCGATGATAAACATCAGGAACACCACGCCGAGTTCCGAAAAGTGGAGGATCTCATCGACGTCGCTAATAAAACCCAGCCCCCACGGGCCAATTGCAATCCCTGCCAGCAAATATCCCAACACAGCGCCAATACCCAGCCGCGATGCCAGCGGCACCGCAGCCACCGCCGCGAAGAGAAACAACACTCCTGCGAGTAAAAAATCGGAACCTTCCATCAGCGGCCTCCTGGAGACAGCGGATTTGCCAGCCAGTCACCGTAGGCTCTGGCGTGACTCGCCAGCTCCTGTGCGCTTTGCCGTCTCGCCCAGTAAATAATGATGGGACTCAACCAATGCATCCGGCACATGCCCGCCGCTAGTTCAAAGGGGCGCAGAACATCGCTCATCGGGTAGCGATTCAAGGCGTCATAACGGTAAGCACTTTCCGGCTCGCCGGTGGTAATCACGCTACGCCAGTACTTTCCCGCCAGTTGGTTTCCTCCCGGCCCGCTGGCAAAACCACGGCTTAATACCCGGTCCAGCCACTCTTTCAGTAGCGCCGGGCAGCTATAGGTATAAAGAGGATGCTGAAAGACAATCACCTCGTGCTCGCGCAGTAATGCCTGCTCACGGGGGATATCAATAAAAAAATCGGGATAGTGCGCGTAAAGGTCGTGCACGGTAACATTGCTGAGCTGCGTGGCCGGTTTAAGCAGTACCCGGTTTGCCACCGAGTCCTGAGATTCCGGATGGGCATACAGCAGCAAAACTTTCGCTGGCTGAGACATCATCCCCCTCCCGGTATGGTTTTTGTGTATAGTCGCTGTTTTGGGCTACCATTGCGCCCGGTGCGGCAGCTCGCCCATACATTACATTATCATAATGATAAGTTAACATAGTCTGAACATACGGCACCTTATGATTGTTTTCTCCTCGTTACAAATTCGTCGCGGCGTGCGCGTCCTGCTGGATAATGCCACCGCCACCATCAACCCCGGGCAGAAAGTCGGCCTGGTGGGTAAAAACGGCTGTGGTAAATCTACCCTGCTGGCATTGCTGAAAAATGAAATCAGCGCCGACGGCGGCAGCTACACCTTTCCGGGAAGCTGGCAACTGGCGTGGGTGAATCAGGAAACGCCGGCGTTACCGCAAGCGGCGCTGGAATATGTCATTGACGGCGACCGTGAATATCGTCAACTGGAAGCGCAGCTACACGACGCCAACGAACGTAACGACGGGCACGCCATCGCCACCATTCATGGCAAGCTGGATGCTATCGACGCATGGAGTATTCGCTCCCGTGCCGCCAGCCTGCTGCACGGCCTCGGTTTCAGCAATGAACAACTGGAGCGCCCGGTGAGTGATTTCTCCGGTGGCTGGCGTATGCGTCTTAACCTTGCCCAGGCGCTGATTTGCCGTTCAGACTTGCTGCTGCTCGACGAACCGACTAACCACCTCGATCTCGATGCCGTTATCTGGCTGGAAAAATGGCTGAAGAGCTATCAGGGCACGCTGATCCTGATCTCTCACGACCGCGACTTCCTCGATCCGATCGTTGATAAAATTATTCATATCGAACAACAAAGCATGTTCGAGTACACCGGCAACTACAGTTCGTTTGAAGTGCAGCGCGCCACCCGTCTGGCGCAGCAACAAGCGATGTACGAAAGCCAGCAGGAACGCGTGGCGCATCTGCAAAGTTATATCGACCGTTTCCGTGCCAAAGCCACCAAAGCGAAGCAGGCCCAGAGCCGCATTAAGATGCTGGAGCGTATGGAGCTGATTGCCCCCGCGCACGTCGACAACCCGTTCCGTTTTAGCTTCCGCGCGCCGGAAAGCCTGCCAAATCCGTTACTGAAGATGGAAAAGGTCAGCGCAGGCTATGGCGATCGCATTATTCTCGACTCGATTAAACTGAACCTGGTGCCCGGCTCGCGCATTGGTCTGTTAGGCCGCAATGGCGCGGGTAAATCGACATTAATCAAACTGTTAGCCGGTGAACTTGAGCCAGTCAGCGGTGAAATTGGTCTGGCGAAAGGGATCAAGCTCGGCTACTTCGCCCAGCATCAACTGGAATACCTGCGCGCCGACGAATCGCCTATTCAACATCTGGCACGTTTAGCGCCGCAGGAGCTGGAGCAAAAACTGCGTGATTACCTCGGCGGCTTTGGTTTCCAGGGCGATAAAGTGACGGAAGAAACGCGCCGCTTCTCCGGTGGGGAAAAAGCCCGCCTGGTGCTGGCATTAATTGTCTGGCAGCGTCCGAATCTGCTGCTGCTCGACGAACCGACTAACCACCTTGACCTCGACATGCGTCAGGCACTGACTGAAGCATTAATCGAGTTCGAAGGCGCGCTGGTTGTCGTCTCGCACGACCGTCATTTGCTGCGTTCCACCACTGACGATCTCTACCTGGTTCACGATCGTAAAGTCGAACCGTTCGACGGCGATCTGGAAGATTATCAACAGTGGTTGAGCGACGTACAAAAACAGGAAAACCAGACCGACGAAGCGCCAAAAGAGAACGCAAACAGCGCCCAGGCACGTAAAGATCAGAAGCGTCGGGAAGCGGAGCTGCGTGCGCAAACCCAACCGCTGCGTAAAGAGATCGCCCGTCTGGAAAAAGAGATGGAAAAGCTGAACGCACAGCTGGCACAGGCGGAAGAGAAACTCGGTGACAGCGAACTGTACGATCAAAGCCGTAAAGCAGAACTGACCGCCTGCCTGCAACAGCAAGCCAGCGCCAAATCCGGCCTGGAAGAGTGCGAAATGGCGTGGCTGGAAGCCCAGGAGCAGCTTGAGCAGATGCTGCTGGAAGGCCAAAGCAACTGATGGCGCAGATAACGACGACCGATGCCAATGAATTCAGCAGCAGTGCTGAATTCACCCCTATGCGCGGCTTTAGCAATTGTCATCTACAAACCATGCTGCCGCGTCTGTTTCGTCGCAAGGTGAAATTCACCCCGCACTGGCAGCGACTGGAGTTGCCCGACGGCGATTTTGTCGATCTCGCGTGGAGTGAAGACCCTGCACAGGCGCGTCATAAACCGCGTTTAGTGGTATTTCACGGGCTGGAAGGCAGTCTCAATAGCCCTTACGCTCACGGTCTGGTTGAGGCGGCGCAAAAGCGCGGCTGGCTGGGCGTGGTGATGCATTTTCGCGGATGCAGCGGTGAACCAAACCGTATGCACCGCATTTACCATTCGGGCGAAACCGAAGACGCCAGTTGGTTTTTACGCTGGCTGCAACGCGAGTCTGGTCATGCGCCAACGGCTGCCGTCGGCTATTCGCTCGGCGGTAATATGCTGGCCTGTTTGCTGGCAAAAGAAGGCAATGATCTCCCGATTGATGCGGCGGTGATTGTCTCTGCGCCGTTTATGCTGGAAGCCTGTAGCTATCATATGGAAAAGGGCTTTTCCCGCGTCTATCAGCGTTACTTGCTGAACCTGTTAAAAGCCAATGCCGCACGCAAGCTGGCTGCCTACCCCGGAACGCTGCCGATTAATCTCGCGCAGTTAAAATCGGTACGTCGCATCCGTGAATTTGACGATCTCATCACCGCCAGAATTCACGGCTACGCCGACGCTATCGACTATTATCGTCAGTGTAGCGCCATGCCGATGCTGAACCGGATCGCCAAACCGACGCTGATTATTCACGCCAAAGACGATCCGTTTATGGATCATCAGGTGATCCCGAAACCGGAAAGTCTCCCCCCGCAGGTGGAGTATCAACTGACTGAACATGGCGGTCATGTTGGCTTTATTGGCGGTACATTACTTCATCCGCAAATGTGGCTGGAGTCACGCATTCCTGACTGGTTAACAACGTATCTGGAGGCGAAATCATGTTGATTCCGTGGCAAGACCTCTCCCCCGAAACGCTGGAAAATTTAATTGAAAGCTTTGTGTTACGTGAAGGCACCGATTATGGTGAACATGAGCGTACACTTGAACAGAAAGTCGCCGACGTCAAACGCCAGCTACAGTGCGGAGAAGCGGTGCTGGTATGGTCGGAGCTGCACGAAACGGTCAATATTATGCCGCGCAGTCAGTTTCGCGAATAACCTGCAACCGTCGGCGGACGAGATAATAATGATAGCTAAGTCATGGAGTTACTATGTCTGCCAAACATCCGGTCATTGCGGTAACAGGATCCAGCGGCGCGGGGACCACCACCACCAGCCTCGCGTTTCGTAAAATATTCGCGCAGTTAAATCTGCATGCAGCTGAGGTGGAAGGCGACAGTTTTCACCGTTACACCCGCCCGGAAATGGACATGGCGATCCGCAAAGCGCGCGACGCCGGGCGGCATATCAGCTACTTCGGCCCCGAAGCGAACGACTTTGGCCTGCTGGAACAAACCTTCATTGAATATGGTCAGAGCGGCAAAGGGAAATCTCGCAAATATCTGCATACCTACGACGAAGCCGTACCGTGGAATCAGGTACCGGGGACATTCACCCCATGGCAACCTTTACCGGAACCCACTGATGTACTGTTTTATGAAGGTTTACACGGCGGCGTCGTCACGCCACAGCATAACGTTGCGCAGCATGTGGACTTACTGGTCGGCGTGGTGCCTATCGTTAACCTTGAGTGGATTCAAAAACTGATCCGCGACACCAGCGAGCGCGGGCACTCACGAGAAGCAGTGATGGACTCGGTAGTGCGTTCAATGGAAGACTATATCAACTACATCACACCGCAGTTTTCCCGCACCCATCTTAACTTCCAGCGCGTTCCCACCGTCGACACTTCAAACCCGTTCGCGGCAAAAGGTATCCCGTCGCTGGATGAAAGCTTTGTGGTGATCCATTTTCGTAATCTGGAAGGGATCGATTTTCCCTGGCTGCTGGCGATGTTGCAAGGCTCATTCATTTCCCACATCAATACGTTAGTGGTGCCTGGCGGCAAAATGGGTCTGGCAATGGAATTAATTATGCTGCCGCTGGTGCAACGATTGATGGAAGGGAAGAAAATCGAGTAACTCTGCTATTACGCCGGATAAAATACTATCCGGCTTCACAACGGGATAGTTAAATCACGCGGCAACCACTTCATACGAGTGAGTAATATTCACCGCTTTTTCCAGCATCAACGCCACTGAACAATATTTCTCGGCAGAGAGATCTACCGCACGCGCAACCGCTGCGTCTTTCAGGTCGCGACCGGTGACGATAAAATGCAGATTAATGTGCGTAAACAGGCGTGGTGCCTCTTCGCGGCGTTCAGAGGTCAATTTTACTTCACAATCGACCACATCCTGACGCCCTTTTTGCAGAATAGAAACCACATCGATGGCACTGCAACCACCCGCCGCCATCAACACCATTTCCATCGGACTTGGTGCTTTATCGCCTGAGTTGCCGTCCATTAAAATCTGGTGACCAGAGGCGGATTCGCCCAGAAAAGTTAACCCTTCGACCCACTTCACTCGCGCTTGCATTTTTGCTACTCCACTGCGTCAATTTTCCTGACAGAGTACGCGTACTAACCAAATCGCGCAACGGAAGGCGACCTGGGTCATGCTGAAGCGAGACACCAGGAGACACAAAGCGAAAGCTATGCTAAAACAGTCAGGATGCTACAGTAATACATTGATGTACTGCATGTATGCAAAGGACGTCACATTACCGTGCAGTACAGTTGATAGCCCCTTCCCAGGTAGCGGGAAGCATATTTCGGCAATCCAGAGACAGCGGCGTTATCTGGCTCTGGAGAAAGCTTATAACAGAGGATAACCGCGCATGGTGCTTGGCAAACCGCAAACAGACCCGACTCTCGAATGGTTCTTGTCTCATTGCCACATTCATAAGTACCCATCCAAGAGCACGCTTATTCACCAGGGTGAAAAAGCGGAAACGCTGTACTACATCGTTAAAGGCTCTGTGGCAGTGCTGATCAAAGACGAAGAGGGTAAAGAAATGATCCTCTCCTATCTGAATCAGGGTGATTTTATTGGCGAACTGGGCCTGTTTGAAGAGGGCCAGGAACGTAGCGCATGGGTACGTGCGAAAACCGCCTGTGAAGTGGCTGAAATTTCGTACAAAAAATTTCGCCAATTGATTCAGGTAAACCCGGACATTCTGATGCGTCTGTCTGCACAGATGGCGCGTCGCCTGCAAGTCACTTCAGAGAAAGTGGGCAACCTGGCGTTCCTCGACGTGACGGGCCGCATTGCACAGACTCTGCTGAACCTGGCAAAACAACCGGATGCTATGACTCACCCGGACGGTATGCAAATCAAAATTACCCGTCAGGAAATTGGTCAGATAGTCGGCTGTTCTCGTGAAACCGTGGGACGCATTCTGAAGATGCTGGAAGATCAGAACCTGATCTCCGCACACGGTAAAACCATCGTCGTTTACGGCACTCGTTAATCCCGTCGGAGTGGCGCGTTACTGAGTAGCGCGCCATTTTGTTTCCCCCGATGTGGTGCAGACTGATTTATCACCCCGATATCAACTATGCACTGCGACAAACGCTGGTGCTATGTTTGCCCGTGGCCGTTGGGTTAATGCTTGGCGAATTACGATTCGGTCTGCTCTTCTCCCTCGTTCCTGCCTGTTGCAATATTGCGGGCCTTGATACGCCTCATAAACGTTTTTTCAAACGCTTAATCATTGGTGCGTCGCTGTTTGCCACCTGTAGCTTGCTGACACAGCTTCTACTGGCAAAAGATGTTCCCCTGCCCTTTTTGCTGACCGGATTAACGCTGGTACTTGGCGTCACTGCTGAGCTGGGGCCATTGCACGCAAAATTGCTTCCCGCATCGCTGCTCGCCGCCATTTTTACCCTCAGTCTGGCGGGATACATGCCGGTCTGGGAACCGTTGCTCATCTATGCGTTGGGCACTCTCTGGTACGGATTGTTTAACTGGTTTTGGTTCTGGATCTGGCGCGAACAACCGCTGCGCGAGTCACTAAGTCTGCTGTACCGTGAACTGGCAGATTATTGTGAAGCCAAATACAGCCTGCTTACCCAGCACACCGACCCTGAAAAAGCGCTGCCGCCGCTGCTGGTGCGCCAGCAAAAAGCGGTCGATCTAATTACCCAGTGCTATCAGCAAATGCATATGCTTTCCGCGCAAAATAATACCGATTACAAGCGGATGCTGCGTATTTTCCAGGAGGCGCTGGATTTGCAGGAACATATTTCGGTCAGTTTGCATCAGCCGGAAGAGGTGCAAAAACTGGTCGAGCGTAGCCATGCGGAGGAAGTTATCCGCTGGAATGCGCAAACCGTCGCCGCTCGCCTGCGCGTGCTGGCTGATGACATTCTTTACCATCGCCTGCCGACGCGTTTTACGATGGAAAAGCAAATTGGCGCACTGGAAAAAATCGCCCGCCAGCATCCGGATAATCCGGTTGGGCAATTCTGCTATTGGCACTTCAGCCGCATTGCCCGCGTGCTGCGCACCCAAAAACCGCTCTATGCGCGTGACTTACTGGCCGATAAACAGCGGCGAATGCCGTTACTTCCGGCGCTGAAAAGTTATCTGTCACTAAAGTCTCCGGCGCTACGCAATGCCGGACGACTCAGTGTGATGTTAAGCGTTGCCAGCCTGATGGGCACCGCGCTACATCTGCCGAAGTCGTACTGGATCCTGATGACGGTATTGCTGGTGACGCAAAATGGCTATGGCGCAACCCGTCTGAGGATTGTGAATCGCTCCGTGGGAACCGTGGTTGGGTTAATCATTGCGGGCGTGGCGCTGCACTTTAAAATTCCCGAAGGTTACACCCTGACCTTGATGCTGATTACCACCCTCGCCAGCTACCTGATATTGCGCAAAAACTACGGCTGGGCGACGGTCGGTTTTACCATTACCGCAGTGTATACCCTGCAACTGTTGTGGCTGAACGGTGAGCAGTACATCCTTCCACGTCTTATCGATACCATTATTGGTTGTTTAATTGCTTTCGGCGGTACTGTCTGGCTGTGGCCGCAGTGGCAGAGCGGGTTATTGCGTAAGAACGCCCATGACGCTTTAGAAGCCTATCAGGAAGCGATTCGCTTGATTCTGAGCGAGGACCCGCAACCTACGCCACTGGCCTGGCAGCGAATGCGGGTAAATCAGGCGCATAACACTCTGTATAACTCATTGAATCAGGCGATGCAGGAACCGGCGTTTAACAGCCATTATCTGGCAGATATGAAACTGTGGGTAACGCACAGCCAGTTTATTGTTGAGCATATTAATGCCATGACCACGCTGGCGCGGGAACACCGGGCATTGCCACCTGAACTGGCACAAGAGTATTTACAGTCTTGTGAAATCGCCATTCAGCGTTGTCAGCAGCGACTGGAGTATGACGAACCGGGTAGTTCTGGCGATGCCAATATCATGGATGCGCCGGAGATGCAGCCGCACGAAGGCGCGGCAGGTACGCTGGAGCAGCATTTACAGCGGGTTATTGGTCATCTGAACACCATGCACACCATTTCGTCGATGGCATGGCGTCAGCGACCGCATCACGGGATTTGGCTGAGTCGCAAGTTGCGGGATTCGAAGGCGTAATGCAGGCTAAACCATCGGATACAGCGTTCGCGCCGCATCCGACATCTTTTGCCTGATGCGTCGTATTTACGCCCCAATTACCTTCGCCACTGCGTGGGCGAAACGTTGCATCCCTTCATCGATATCCGCATCTTCCACCACCAGCGACGGTGCAAAACGCATCACATCCGGTCCGGCATTCAGCACCATTACGCCAGCCTCTGCGCCCGCATACAGGAAATCACGCGCCCGACCTTTGTACTGTGGTTTCAGCTCCGCGCCAATTAACAGCCCCATACCGCGAATATCGCTAAACACATCGTACTGCTGATCGATCTTCTGCAAATGGTCAACAAAACGCTGGCGTTTCGCCTGAATGCCTTCCAGCACTTCAGGGGTATTGATGATATCAAACGCCGCGCCCGCTACTGCACAGGCCAGAGGATTACCGCCGTAGGTGGAACCGTGAGAACCAGGATGAAATGCAGAAGCAATTTCCGCCGTGGTCAGCATGGCGCTAATCGGGAAGCCGCCGCCTAACGCTTTCGCAGAGGTCAGAATATCCGGCGTCACGCCGTAGTGCATGTAAGCAAACAGATCGCCGGTCCGCCCCATCCCGCACTGCACTTCATCAAACACTAATAATGCCTGATGTTGATCGCACAGCTCGCGCAAGCCCTGCAAAAACTCTGGCGTCGCTGCCGTCACGCCGCCCTCGCCCTGGATCGGCTCAACCACCACCGCACAGGTGTGATCATCCATCACCGCTTTCACTGCGTGGATATCGTTAAAAGGCACGTGGATGATGTCTGCCGGTTTTGGCCCAAAGCCGTCGGAATATTTTGGCTGCCCACCCACCGAAACGGTAAACAGCGAGCGACCATGAAAAGCGTTATGGAAGGCAATAATTTTGGTTTTGAACGGGCTATGACGCACACAGGCGTAATGACGCGCCAGTTTGAAGGCGGTTTCGTTAGCTTCCGTGCCGGAGTTCATAAACACCACGCGTTCGGCAAACGTCGCCTCAATCAGTTTACGCCCAAGACGCAGCGCCGGTTCATTGGTGAAAACGTTACTGATATGCCACAGAGTTTCGCCCTGGGTTTTTAACGCATTCACCAGCGCAGGATGGCAATGGCCCAACGCCGTAACTGCAATGCCACCCGCGAAATCGACATACTCCTTGCCTTGCTGATCCCAGATTCGGCTGCCCTGACCTTTTACCGGAATAAACTCTGCCGGAGCATAAATCGGCAGGATCACTTCATCGAAAGTCGCGCGTGTAATTGCTGTTTGTTCAATTGCCATCTCATGATCACCCTGTTACGCATAAACCAATATGAAATTATAATCACAAAATATGCATAAAAAATCACTTAATAGCAATCAGAAATCAGCGATGCAGGAAATTAGCCAGCAGTTGATGTCCTTGTTCGCTGAGAATACTTTCCGGGTGGAACTGCACACCTTCCAGATCCCACTGGCGATGGCGAATCCCCATAATCTCGCGGGTTTCGCTCCAGGCCGTCACTTCAAAGCACACAGGTAATGAGTCAGGTTCCACCACCAGCGAATGGTAGCGTGTCACGGTAAGTGGATTTGCCAGCCCCTTAAATACGCCCACACCGTTATGTGTAATCGGCGAGGTTTTGCCGTGCATGACCTTTGCGGCGCGCACAACTTTACCGCCAAATGCTTGCGCCATTGCCTGATGACCGAGGCAAACGCCAAGAATCGGCAAGCACCCGGCATAGTGGCGAATAACGTCAAGGGAGATCCCGGCTTCATCTGGCGTACAGGGTCCGGGTGAGATGACAATTTTTTGTGGTTTAAGGGCGTCGATATCCGCCAGCGTCAACGCATCGTTGCGCTTAACCAGCACATCCGCCCCCAGTTCACAAAAGTACTGATAGAGGTTCCAGGTAAAAGAATCGTAGTTATCTATAAGCAGGATCATGGCGGCTCCGGTACGAAAGAACCGCGCTATTTTACTCAGATTCCCCGGCTTCGCTTACCACTTTGCTAAATATCATCTGCAGCGCGGTGAGATCCCCCATTGCCCCACTCTGATTTGCCTGATTCCAGGCCTCTTTTTCGATACCCTGCCAGCTCAGTTGATATCCGGCATGAATCGCCAGCTGCTCGAAGAAGATCCGCTGTGCCAAACCACTTCCCACCCGGAAGGGATGCAGCACGTTGATTTCACAATAGTAATGCGCCAGCCGCTCGACGAACTTCGCTTTCTCCAGGCCAACCAGATAACCTTCTTCCTCCAGATCCTGCATCAGGGCATTGCCCTCTTTTTCGATATAAGCAAAGTGGCAGAACGGCGTATCACCCTGATAAATATCAACTTCACGCAGTTGCCCCGCCCAGTCAAAAATATCCTGATACAGCTGGCGATGGATAGTGCGCAAATGCGGTAAACCGCGCACCAGCGGACCAAGCTCAATGGTCGCAGCACGCAGCGCCGTCATTTCGTAAGCGGCCTGTTCCAGCCGCTGTTGCTGGCGGATGTTCAGCCGGTTACGCATGATATCAAGGCCAGGATAAAGATACGGATCGCGCCCTTCGCCGAATTTATCGCTCATAGTGCCTCCTCAGCTCTTCAAGGCGCGCTAAAGCCTCTGCGGCAGTAAGAGTGACTAAAGGCATCTCGACGCCTTCAAGACGGCGACTGGCCTGGAAATTACGATTACGCTGAAGCTCCCAGAGACGGGACTTTTGCTTATCGGTGAGTTTCTTCACTTGATGCCTCCCTGAACGTGTCCATTTGCCACAAGTATAAGCGGCAAATCTGGGTTACGCCGGGAGAGCAGAAGCGCGGGCAAGATTGCCCGCGCGAGAAATCATTACGGCAGGACTTTAGCGGAAAGGATAACTACCGGTTTTGACGGCACATTCTGGTACGGACCAACGTCATGAGTCGGCACCTGGGAAATCTTATCGGCAACGTCCATGCCTTTCACCACTTTACCAAATACCGCGTAACCGAAATCACGCTGACCATGGTCAAGGAAGGCGTTATCGGCAACGTTGATAAAGAACTGGCTGGTGGCGCTGTCTTTGTCAGCGGTACGCGCCATCGCGATGGTGCCACGCGTGTTGCGCAGGCCGTTATCGGCTTCATTTTTGATTGGCGGGTTTGGTTTTTTCTGCTGCATCTGCTCGGTGAAACCGCCGCCCTGAATCATAAAGCCAGGAATGACGCGGTGAAAGGTAGTGTTGTTATAAAAACCGCTGTTCACATAATCGACAAAGTTTTGCACAGACACTGGCGCTTTTTGTTTATCCAGCTCCAGTTCGATGTTACCAGCTGAGGTTGTCAACAATACGTGCGGGTCCCCTTTCGCTGCCATTGCTGCGGGAGAAAGAGCAGAAAGAGCGAAAACAGCAGCCATCGCCGCCAGGGTCGATTTGAACATGAGATTTCCTTAACAAACAGAGCAGAAAAAAAGCAAGTGAAGAGATTCTAAATAGCCTTCAAGAACAAGGCCATCCCTTTACCTAATTTTACGTATCTGAAATATATGTAACCTGACGATCACTTTTTATTCCGTGATCAAAATCACCTCTTAAAATGCAATTTAGCAACCGATTGCAATAAAACATTTAAACAGATCACAAAATCACCTAAAATCGCCCGCTCGCGGCATATCCCGCTATGCCATTTTATTTTTGAACGCAGGCCAATCATGACTAACAGCAATCGCATCAAGCTCACATGGATTAGCTTTCTCTCCTACGCACTGACCGGTGCGTTGGTTATTGTCACCGGGATGGTGATGGGAAATATCGCCGATTATTTCAATCTGCCTGTTTCCAGTATGAGTAACACCTTCACCTTCCTCAACGCCGGCATTTTAATCTCTATCTTCCTCAACGCCTGGCTGATGGAAATCGTCCCGTTGAAAACGCAGTTACGTTTTGGCTTTCTCCTGATGGTGCTGGCGGTTGCCGGTTTGATGTTCAGCCACAGCCTGGCGCTGTTCTCGGCGGCAATGTTCATTCTCGGGGTGGTCAGCGGCATTACTATGTCGATTGGTACATTCCTGATAACACAAATGTATGAAGGGCGTCAGCGCGGTTCCCGCCTGTTATTTACTGACTCCTTCTTCAGTATGGCTGGGATGATTTTCCCAATGATCGCCGCGTTTCTACTGGCGCGCAGCATTGAGTGGTACTGGGTTTATGCCTGCATCGGGCTGGTGTATGTCGCTATTTTTATTCTGACCTTCGGCTGTGAGTTCCCGGCACTGGGCAAACATGCACCAAAAACGGATGCTCCGGTAGCGAAAGAAAAGTGGGGGATCGGCGTACTGTTTCTCTCAGTTGCGGCGCTGTGCTACATCCTCGGTCAGTTAGGTTTTATCTCCTGGGTGCCTGAGTATGCCAAAGGCCTGGGCATGAGCCTGAATGATGCTGGCACGCTGGTGAGTAACTTCTGGATGTCATATATGGTCGGCATGTGGGCGTTCAGCTTTATTCTTCGCTTCTTTGATTTGCAACGTATTCTGACCGTACTGGCTGGTCTGGCTGCGATTCTGATGTACGTCTTTAACACCGGAACACCAGCACATATGGCTTGGTCAATTCTCGCTCTGGGCTTCTTCTCCAGCGCGATCTATACCACCATCATCACCCTGGGTTCACAGCAGACCAAAGTACCGTCGCCAAAACTGGTTAACTTTGTCCTGACCTGCGGAACCATCGGTACTATGTTGACCTTTGTGGTTACCGGCCCGATTGTTGAACATAGCGGTCCGCAGGCGGCACTGCTTACAGCAAACGGTCTGTACGCTGTCGTCTTTGTGATGTGCTTCCTGTTAGGTTTCGTCAGCCGTCACCGTCAGCATAACACCCTGACCTCTCATTAATTGCTCATGCCGGGCGGCGCTATCGTCGTCCGGCCTTTTCCTCTCTTACCCTGCTACGTGCATCTATTTCTATAAACCCGTTCAATTTGTCTGTTTTTTGCACAAACATGAAATGTCAGACAATTCCGTGACTTAAGAAAATTTATACAAATCAGCAATATACCACTTAAGGAGTATATAAAGGTGAATTTGATTTACATCAATAAGCGGGGTTGCTGAATCGTTAAGGTAGGCGGTAATAGAAAAGAAATCGAGGCAAAAATGAGCAAAGTCAGACTCGCAATTATCGGTAACGGTATGGTCGGCCATCGCTTTATCGAAGATCTTCTTGATAAATCTGATGCGGCCAACTTTGATATTACCGTTTTCTGTGAAGAACCGCGCATCGCTTATGACCGCGTACACCTCTCGTCTTACTTCTCTCACCACACCGCCGAAGAGCTGTCGCTGGTGCGCGAAGGCTTCTACGAGAAACACGGCATCAAAGTTCTGGTCGGCGAACGCGCTATCACCATCAACCGTCAGGAGAAGGTGATTCACTCCAGCGCCGGGCGCACCGTTTTTTATGACAAGCTGATCATGGCGACCGGTTCCTACCCGTGGATCCCGCCAATCAAAGGTTCTGATACTCAGGACTGCTTTGTCTATCGCACTATTGAAGACCTCAACGCCATTGAATCCTGCGCCCGTCGCAGCAAACGCGGTGCCGTTGTTGGTGGCGGCCTGTTAGGTCTGGAAGCCGCTGGCGCGCTGAAAAACTTAGGTATTGAAACCCACGTTATCGAATTTGCCCCTATGCTGATGGCGGAACAGCTTGATCAGATGGGTGGCGAGCAGCTGCGTCGCAAAATCGAAAGTATGGGCGTGCGCGTTCACACCAGCAAAAACACCCTTGAGATTGTGCAGGAAGGTGTCGAAGCGCGTAAAACCATGCGTTTTGCCGACGGCAGCGAACTGGAAGTCGACTTTATCGTCTTCTCTACCGGTATCCGTCCGCGCGATAAGCTGGCAACCCAGTGTGGTCTGGACGTTGCTCCGCGTGGGGGTATTGTCATTAATGATTCCTGCCAGACTTCCGATCCGGATATCTACGCCATCGGTGAATGCGCAAGCTGGAACAACCGTGTATTTGGTCTGGTAGCACCAGGCTACAAAATGGCGCAGGTCGCCGTTGACCATATTCTCGGTAGCGAAAACGCCTTTGAAGGTGCTGACCTTAGCGCCAAGCTGAAACTGCTGGGCGTAGACGTAGGCGGTATTGGTGATGCGCACGGTCGCACACCTGGCGCACGTAGCTACGTTTACCTCGACGAAAGCAAAGAGATCTACAAACGCCTTATTGTCAGCGAAGACAACAAAACCCTGCTCGGTGCGGTACTGGTGGGCGATACCAGCGACTACGGCAACCTGCTGCAACTGGTGCTGAATGCTATCGAGCTGCCGGAAAACCCGGATTCTCTGATTCTGCCGGCGCACTCTGGTAGCGGTAAGCCGTCTATCGGTGTTGATAAACTGCCGGACAGCGCGCAAATCTGCTCCTGCTTCGACGTCACCAAAGGCGACCTGATTGCTGCCATCAACAAAGGCTGCCACACCGTTGCGGCGCTGAAAGCCGAAACCAAAGCGGGTACTGGCTGCGGTGGCTGTATCCCGCTGGTCACTCAGGTACTGAACGCGGAACTGGCGAAACAGGGCATCGAAGTTAACAACAACCTGTGCGAACACTTTGCTTATTCGCGTCAGGAACTGTTCCATTTGATCCGCGTTGAAGGCATTAAAACCTTCGAAGAGCTGCTGGCGAAACACGGCAAAGGCTACGGTTGTGAAGTTTGTAAACCGACCGTCGGTTCGCTGCTGGCCTCCTGCTGGAACGAATACATTCTGAAGCCGGAACATACTCCTCTGCAGGATTCTAACGATAACTTCCTCGCTAACATCCAGAAAGACGGCACCTACTCGGTGATCCCGCGTTCTCCGGGCGGTGAAATCACCCCGGAAGGGCTGATGGCAGTGGGTCGTATCGCGCGTGAATTTAATCTCTACACCAAAATCACCGGTTCCCAGCGCCTGGCGATGTTTGGCGCACAGAAAGACGATCTGCCGGAAATCTGGCGTCAGCTGATTGAAGCCGGCTTCGAAACCGGTCATGCCTATGCGAAAGCACTGCGTATGGCGAAAACCTGCGTGGGTAGCACCTGGTGCCGCTACGGTGTTGGTGACAGCGTCGGCCTCGGCGTGGAACTGGAAAACCGCTACAAAGGCATCCGTACGCCGCACAAAATGAAGTTCGGTGTCTCCGGCTGTACCCGTGAATGTTCAGAAGCTCAGGGTAAAGACGTGGGTATTATCGCCACCGAAAAAGGCTGGAACCTGTACGTTTGCGGCAACGGCGGCATGAAACCGCGTCATGCGGATCTGCTGGCGGCGGATATCGATCGCGAAACGCTGATCAAATATCTCGACCGCTTCATGATGTTCTACATCCGTACTGCCGACAAACTGACGCGTACCGCGCCGTGGTTAGAAAACCTCGAAGGCGGCATCGATTACCTGAAAGCGGTGATCATTGACGACAAACTGGGGCTGAACGCTCATCTGGAAGAAGAGATGGCGCGCCTGCGTGAAGCGGTAGTGTGTGAGTGGACTGAAACGGTCAATACACCGTCCGCGCAGACTCGCTTCAAACACTTCATCAACAGCGACAAGCGTGACCCGAACGTGCAGATGGTGCCAGAGCGCGAACAGCACCGTCCGGCAACGCCGTATGAACGTATCCCGGTAACTCTGGTGGAGGACAACGCATGAGCCAGTGGAAAGACATCTGCAAAATCGATGACATCCTGCCTGAAACCGGCGTCTGCGCGCTGTTAGGTGACGAGCAGGTAGCAATTTTCCGCCCGTATCACAGCGACCAGGTGTTTGCGATCAGCAACATCGACCCGTTCTTCGAGTCCAGCGTGCTGTCACGCGGGCTGATTGCGGAACACCAGGGCGAGCTGTGGGTCGCCAGCCCGCTGAAAAAACAGCGTTTTCGCTTAAGCGACGGCTTGTGCATGGAAGACGAACAGTTTTCCGTCAAGCATTACGACGCGCGAGTGAAAGACGGCGTGGTGCAGCTACGCGGTTAATGTTTTAACGGGAGGCGCAATGCCTCCCCTTTTTGCATGGTCCTGTAATAACCTTCGGTATATTGCAGGACATTTTTTAAACTTTTTGTTTTATTTTTTGTTTTTATTTTTTAAAGGATAATCAAATGTTTACAGACACTATTAATAAGTGTGCGGCTAACGCTGCGCGCATTGCACGCCTGTCGGCAAATAACCCGCTCGGCTTCTGGGTCAGCTCCGCCATGGCGGGCGCGTATGTGGGTCTTGGGATCATCCTGATCTTCACGCTCGGTAATTTGCTCGACCCGTCCGTACGTCCTCTGGTGATGGGCGCGACCTTTGGTATCGCCTTAACGTTGGTCATTATTGCTGGTTCTGAGCTGTTCACCGGACACACCATGTTCCTCACCTTTGGAGTGAAAGCGGGCACTATCAGCCACGGGCAAATGTGGGCAATCCTGCCGCAAACCTGGCTGGGTAACCTGGTCGGTTCCGTCTTCGTTGCCATGCTCTATAGCTGGGGTGGCGGTAGCCTGCTGCCGGTAGATACCAGCATCGTTCACTCCGTCGCGCTGGCTAAAACCACTGCACCGGCAATGGTACTGTTCTTCAAAGGTGCATTGTGTAACTGGCTGGTTTGCCTGGCTATCTGGATGGCGCTGCGCACTGAAGGGGCGGCGAAATTTATCGCTATCTGGTGGTGTCTGCTGGCATTTATCGCGTCCGGCTACGAGCACTCCATCGCTAACATGACGCTGTTCGCCCTCTCCTGGTTTGGCAACCACAGCGAAGCCTACACGCTGGCGGGTATTGGTCATAACCTGCTGTGGGTGACGCTGGGTAATACTTTATCAGGTGCCGTATTCATGGGATTGGGTTATTGGTATGCTACGCCGAAAGCGAATCGTCCGGTTGCGGACAAATTTAATCAAACTGAAACAGCTGCCGGTTAATTACTAAGGGGTTTTTACGTGGATCATTTGCCTATATTTTGCCAATTACGCGATCGCGACTGTCTGATTGTCGGCGGTGGTGATGTCGCGGAACGCAAAGCAAGGTTGCTGTTAGACGCAGGCGCTCGCTTAACGGTGAATGCATTAGCGTTTATTCCACAGTTCACCGCATGGGCAGATGCAGGCATGTTAACCCTCGTCGAAGGGCCATTTGATGAAAGCCTTCTCGACACCTGCTGGCTGGCGATTGCAGCGACGGATGATGACGCGCTTAACCAGCGCGTCAGTGAAGCCGCTGAAGCTCGTCGCATCTTCTGTAACGTGGTCGATGCGCCGAAAGCCGCCAGCTTTATTATGCCGTCGATTATTGACCGCTCACCGCTCATGGTCGCGGTCTCCTCTGGCGGCACCTCTCCGGTTCTGGCACGCCTGTTGCGCGAAAAACTCGAATCACTGCTGCCGTTGCATCTGGGCCAGGTGGCGAAATACGCCGGGCAATTACGCGGGCGAGTGAAACAACAGTTCGCCACAATGGGTGAACGTCGCCGTTTCTGGGAAAAACTGTTCGTTAATGACCGCCTGGCGCAGTCGCTGGCAAACAACGATCAGAAAGCCATTACTGAAACCACCGAACAGTTAATCAACGAACCGCTCGACCATCGCGGTGAAGTGGTGCTGGTTGGTGCAGGTCCGGGCGATGCCGGGCTGCTGACACTGAAAGGTCTGCAACAAATTCAGCAGGCAGATGTGGTGGTCTACGACCGTCTGGTTTCTGACGATATTATGAATCTGGTACGCCGCGATGCTGATCGCGTTTTCGTCGGCAAACGCGCGGGATACCACTGCGTACCGCAGGAAGAGATAAACCAGATCCTGCTACGGGAAGCGCAAAAAGGCAAACGCGTGGTGCGGCTGAAAGGCGGCGATCCGTTTATTTTTGGCCGTGGTGGCGAAGAGCTGGAAACACTGTGCAACGCGGGTATTCCGTTCTCGGTGGTTCCGGGTATTACCGCAGCTTCTGGTTGCTCTGCCTATTCGGGTATTCCGCTCACGCATCGCGATTATGCCCAGAGCGTACGCTTAATTACCGGACACTTAAAAACCGGTGGCGAACTGGACTGGGAAAACCTGGCGGCAGAAAAACAAACGCTGGTGTTCTATATGGGGCTGAATCAGGCTGCGACTATTCAGCAAAAGCTGATTGAACACGGTATGCCTGGCGAAATGCCGGTGGCAATTGTCGAAAACGGAACAGCAGTCACGCAGCGCGTGATTGACGGTACGCTCACACAGCTGGGCGAACTGGCGCAGCAAATGAACAGTCCATCGCTAATTATTATTGGTCGGGTTGTTGGCCTGCGCGATAAACTGAACTGGTTCTCCAACCATTAATGTAACCCGGGCCAGAGAATTCTGGCCTTCTTAATGACTCTTTTTATATATTCAGCAAATAAAACATAACCCCTTAATAAATATTATCTGCTAATGGGTTATATTCACCGTTACAGCGACTTACAAAATTAAGCCATTCACTCACTGACGCTAATTAAATATTCCTGTATCGTTCTTAATGAGCAGTCTGCTTATATTCATATAATCAATGAATATTAATTAATATATAATACATAGGGAATGTAAATGAACAAATTTATTAAAGTTGCACTGGTAGGCGCAGTACTGGCTACGTTAACTGCATGTACTGGTCATATTGAAAACCGTGATAAGAACTGCTCTTACGACTACCTGCTGCACCCGGCAATTTCTATTTCTAAAATCATTGGCGGTTGCGGTCCTACTGCACAGTAAGTCTCTGACAGAAATCGGCTAACACCGGTTTAATTGCCTGACGCCCTCGGGGTTACCCGAGGGCGTATTTATTTCTGCATTCTTTTCGAAAACATCATGCACAAGATTAAATACTGGCAATACTCTCACGCAAAATCCGCAGCACCGTCTCTTCACCGCTGCGATTTGGGTTAATGCGAATCGCGCAATGTTCGAGTTGCGGATTCGCCTGGCGAAACGTTCCGGAAAGACGGTAAAAGAGCGGCGGGATTTCATATTTCGACTCTGCACCGACCGGGTAAGGCAAGGCACCGAGCTTTTGCGCCTCTTCCAGTACTCTGGCGGCAATCGGCTGATGAAACTCCACAATCAACACCTTCGACTGCGCATTGGCAATGACGGCGCTTTTCACTTCCGGAACTGCACCACCGTTGAGCAAGGCCAGCAACCGTTCAGATACCCCCGCCTGCACCGCGTGCATCACTGGCGCAAACACCAGCCCACGCAAGACTTCCAGCGCCTGAGCGCCCTGAATCTGGCTGCCGCCGGAATAGAGCGTGGCGCGAATCCGACTAATAACATCGGCATCACCTACCACCGCGCCAACACCCTCCGGCCCAAACAGCTTGAAGCAGGAAAAAGTCGAGACATTTGCTCCGCATTCGCAGCCAATTCGCGCCACTTTCATCACCGCATAGTTGTCATCGGTTAATGCAGGAACGCCAGCCGAGCGCAACGTTGCCAGCACATCTGCCAGAATGTACCCGTCCTGCGGCTGCTGGCGCGTATGCTGCACCAGCGCGGCATCTGGTTGTTGCTCGTCGACAACCTGCTTCAGTGCCAACAGGTCATTGAAATCAGCAGTGATAAGCGTCAGCCCCATCTGCGCAATAATGACCTGAGTCGTCGGGTAAACAGGCGCGTCATGCACCAGAAGACGCTGCCCCGGTTTGAGCAAAGCCGCCAACGCCGCACGAATCGCTCCAGTACCCGCACCCTGTACCAGCGCCGCAGCCTGTGCGTGAAATGCATCAGCCAGCACCTGTTCCACTCGCTGGGTAATGCGCGGTTGATTCAGCCCCGGCGTTAAGCCCAAATCCCCGCGGGTAAGAAACTCGCTGCCGGGAAAATGGCGGCAAATCGTGTCCACCAGCGCAAACTGCTTTTGCTGCGCCTCAATAAGCGTCAGGCTTTGCAAAGGATACGTCTTCATAGGTGCCTTCCTTAAGCCGGAACGAACAGGCCAAACCAGTAAAGAACATTCAGCAGAATACCGGTGATCATTACTGCCACGACCGGTGCCGCCATTTTCTGTACCGGACGGCCCAGGGATTCGTTGAGGAAGTAAATGGCAACTGCGATAGAAAATCCGGTATAACCCGCCATTTTAATTGCTGCGAAAATCGAACCGACCAGCAACGCCACTTCCATCAGCATATTCATGGCGTTACGGATGTTATCTGACGCATTACGCACCGACGGATAGCGCCCCAGCCATTTGCCGATCGAACGAAGCAGCAGGACTTCCGCCGAAATAACCACTGCGCCTAATACCGCTGCAACCATCGGATTCGGCGAGAGATAGCCCACCGCATAAACAAAGGTAAAGCCCGCAACTGCATACACACCAGTGGCTAACGCGGTGGTGGCAATCAACGGTACAAAACCCAGCCCGCGCATAAATTCCGCCAGAGCGGCCTGGTTAATCAGCGTTTGTGATTGTTCCGGCGTTACGCCTGCGGAATATGCTTTCTCCAGTGTGAAGATCGACACTTCACTGCCAGCAAAAATCTTCATGCTGGCAACGGCGGCAATCAGCGCCCCGACAATAGCGATATACGGTAAGTTTTTGATAATCCGCGACGTGCGTTCTTCAAACACCGAAAGCCCGCTGGCATCAATATCATTTTCATCACGATGACGCAGGTCGTGAGTTATCGCGATCCCCAGCAGCATCACCATGCCAATAAAGATTTCGATGGATTCCGGATTGAGATGCGGGAAATAGCGCACTACCACCACACGGGTCATCAGTACCACCACGGCGGCGATCAGACTTTGCTTCCAGCCAAACTGGTAGAAAATCGCCACCAACGGGAACAGTGCAAAAGCTGAAACCACCGGCGAGCTTAATTCCCCCAGGCTACCTAATACATCCACCGGTAGCGCGGTCAGCAGCTGGTTTACCGGTAACAGGCAAGTAAGGATCAACACGCCCCAGATAGCGCCAAGACCAAACGCCATCAGGCTGTTTATCGCCAGTACGCCGAGGATATCGGTAGGAAGAAAGAGTAACCATGCGTTGAGCAGTCCGGTTTTCAGGGTAAAAGAGATCCCCACCGAAGCCACAAAACCAATGCTCAGACCAAAAGCGATACTCCCCGCCTCGCGACGGTTCATATAGCCTTCAATCAGTTGCGGCAGGATCGGGCGGATACCGTCATGAAAAACGGCCGCCGAGCGATGCGCCAGAAGCGATGTCATACCCGTCAGGCACGCCACCACGATAATCTGAATATACAGATCCATAGTCGTGCCTTTTATTTCAGATGGTTAATCAGCATCGGAATCGCGTGTTCGACGTGCTCAACGGAAAGCCCAAACGCCACTTTCCCTTCGGCGATCATTTTGGCGATATGTTCGTCTTTCGCTTTAATGCCTGGTTTGGCAATGGTGCAACTTTTGTTATAGCCAATCACCGCGATGGCAATCGACAATGCCGCGCCCGCACCGGTATTACACGCGCCGATGTAGTAATCCAGTTGCCCGGATTTGACTTTCATTGCCGCTTCCATGTCGTTGTGAATGAAAACTTCAAAACAGCCAGGAGCCGTCGCTTCAATGGTTTTTTTAATCTGCTCACGCTGTAAGCCTGCAACACCAATCTTTTTCATGAGTCTGTCCTTATTGGAAAAATTGAGAGGGAGTTTCACGTAACATCACATCCACATCGGCCTGACTGAATCCTGACTGGCGCAATTGCGGAATAAAGGTGGTCAATAAATAGTCATAGCCATAACCACCGTTGGCTTTTAAATGGGAGCGGCGCGTAATATCCATCGACAGCATGACGCGGTTCAGCAAACCACGGTCACGTAGCGCGTGGAGCATCGCAATGCGCCTTTCGTCCGGGTAGTAACTGTTCTTGCCGATGGTGTCGAACTGCACATACGCGCCGAGATCGATCATCTTCAAAATGTTGTCGAGGTTGTCTTTCAGATCGCAGTGACCAACGGTGACGCGCGAAAGATCAACTCCGTGGGCTTGCAACAGAGCCAGTTGTTCCAGCCCCATCGTGCTGAACGACGTATGCGTGGAGATCGGGCGTCCGGTCTGGTTATGTGCCAGCGCGGCGGCAATAAACACCTTCTCTTCCAGCGGCGTAATCTTCCCTTCGCTGGAGCCGATCTCCGCGATAATCCCGGCTTTCAGCTCCGTGCCATCGATACCCTGCTCAATTTCATTGACCATCTCTTGCGCCAGTTCCTGCACACTGCGGGTCGCCACATGTTGCGGGAAAAACGCGTCCTGGTAATAACCGGTGCAGGCCACCACGTTGATCCCCGTCTCGTGCATTACATCGAGCATAAATTGCGCATTGCGCCCCATATAACGGTTGGTCATCTCAATCACATTACGCACGCCCTGGGCCATCAGGTCGTTCATCTCCTGGCAAATGAACCCATACTGATCAAGGCGGCAGTCCACGTTGTTTTTAAAGCCGGAGAGATCAATATGCAGATGCTCATGGGCGAGGGTGTAGCCCGTCGGATCAAAACTCATAGGGTGTCTCCTGCAAACCGGAGGGAGGAAAGAAAAGAGCGACCATTTTGTGGCGGTGGCGCACGGAAAAATTCACACACGGTAGCCCCCACATCAGAAAGCGTGGTGCGCACACCAAGCTGCGTAGCGACCAGCCCTTGCTGATAAACCAGCACTGGCACCACTTCACGGGTATGGTGGCTGTGACCAATGGTCGGATCGTTACCGTGATCCGCCATCACGACCAGGCAATCATCTGGCTGCATCGCCTCAATAAGCCGGGCAAGGTTACGGTCAACGACCTGCAAACGTTCGGCATAACGTGCGACGTCTTCCGCGTGACCAGCGAGGTCGGTTTCCTGGATATTGGTGCAAATAAACGCCGTCGGATGCGTGTTAAATTCGTCGAGGGTGATATCCATAATCCGCTGGCTATCCACCAGGTTTTGCCAGCTCACGCCATAAGGATTACTGGCAATATCCGCCACTTTCCCCACCAGCACGGTTGGTACGCCCACTTCATACAGTTTTTGTGGCACCTGCACTTTATCATCGACACCGTAGCCCATATGCACGACCTGGAAGCCGTTGTCATAAGCGCCTGAACGCGGCGCATTGATACCAATAAAGCGCCCTTCTTTACTTTCTGCGGCATCGAGAATGCGTTGACTGTCAGTTAACAGGCCGCCAAATGTAATGACCCGACCGACCTGTACCTGGTCACGCACGATACGACCAATTTTGATTGCGTCGTCAAAAGAGATCACAGAGAGATTGGCGGTAATGTTATAGACCTGGCCTAAATCCGCCTCGAGATTATCGCCAATCGCAACCGCCTGATTGACCCACAGAAATTGCAGATCATCGCCACGGCGCTCCACCTGCCAACCGGCGGATACTAATACCTGCTCAACACGGTCAATCACATCGCGAAAGGGCATCCGCAGCGGCGGTAACGGGCGCGTGCCTAAAATTTCCTGATGCCCCATAAAGGTATCGCCACCTTCATGTTGCAGCTCTGCCACGCCCCAGGTTGCGGAGTCTGACGGCTGCATATCTCCAGGCGCATAACCTAATGCGTTGATTAGCCCCATTTTCTCCAGCATTGGTAGCTGCAAATGCGGCAGCTGGCTCAGGATGTGACCACAGGTATTTGCCCCGGCATCCTGCGGACGCACCAACGTGACATCTTTCATTGCCCCTACGCCAAAGCTATCAATCACTAACACCACAAATCGCGCCATTTACGCCCCCATAGAGTTTCCAAGACTGTCATAACGACCGACGATTTCTGGTTCGCCACGGTGAATACCGGACAGCAACACCACATCGCTACGGGTGACAAAAATCTGCGTGCGAAAACAGAGCACTACTGCACTGCTTACCGGAAACTCGCCTGCCAGCGGCAGGGTGTAGTCGATACTGCTGTCATCCACAGTTTTGAGATTGGTTTCAGTAATCTTTTGATTTTCTGGCGTAAACACCAGCGCATGTTGCGCGTGACCACGACGGTAATAACCGCCGCCGTAGCAGTAGCTGTCGCCACGGAAATGATGGGAGATTTCACTTAACCAGAGCATCGCGATACGTTCAGGCTGGTCGCCCTGCTGGTTTGCCGGAATCGTCCCCGTCAGCGCATGACCGGGTTCGGCATGAGTCACACCGTATTCCGCCAGCAATGGCAGCGAAGTGCAGCTGGTCGCAGAAGGTGCGTTCAGTTGCTCAATCGCAATACCAGATTTCGCTAGTTGATCCCGTGCCTGTATCAGCGTGTGAAGATTCGGTGTCGGCAAAACTTTCCCGGCAGCCTCATCCCAAAGCAGGCAAGGGAAATGGGTTAGTCCAGCTAAATGCAACCCCGGCAGTTTCTTAATTTCAGCAACCACCTCGTGCAGCGAATGCTGTACAAAACCGCTCTCCTGCCCCGGATAAAGAAAATCATCGTCGCTATAAACTTTGAGCAGCACAGACTGCACACGTCCGGCCTTCACCGCTGCCGCAGAAACTTCCCGCGCTTTGTCGAGAGTAAACACGGTGATGACGTCGGTGCCCTGTGCAACGGCGTCAGCAACCTGATGACAAGGGATTTGTACCAAATGCCCCTGATGCGCCACCGGCAAACCGGCGCGGCGCATGACTCGCGCCTCTTTGTAATCCACCGCCACAATACCGCTGTAGCCCAGCGCCAGCAGTTTTTCCGCCAGCCAAGGATTGCGACCGAACTGCTTGGTCATCAGATACAGTTCAATGCCGTAAAGCCGCGCCGTCTCAATCAGCCGCTTACCGTTTTCCAGTATCTGATCCACGTCGATCACCCAGCTGTCCGGGGCGATCTTGCCCTTTTGCCACAAGCTTAGTGCGGCGGAAATTAGCGCCGGGTTCTGGCGTTTCAATGCTTCTACAAACATCTTGTTGCCTCGTTTCTGTTCCTTGAATTAAATATTCATTTTTTTGAATATTTAGGTTGTGCGACGTGGATTTGTCGGGAGCTTCAAACCTCTTCGTTAGCAGCCATCCATAATCCATAAAGGTTGGCCAGCAAATAGCCTTCTTCACACGGGTTAACTTCCAGTGTAAATTCCTTCAACAACACCTGATGCAATTGCACAACGGCTTGCCAGTGGCTGGATTGCGCCAGTTCTGCCAGCAATTCGGCGTCCAGCGGCTCTATTTCTTCACCACGGCGACTGCGCATCAGTGCGCTCGCCATATGTGTCATCGCCATCATTCCTTGCTCGCTGCGCACCGGTAGATGACACTCTGTTTCCAGTACGTTGACGACCTGCATCATGCCTTTGCAGATGTCCTTATCAATAACGCCTGCATCGCAAAGCAGGTTGAGTCTGGTTTCCATTTCAGATGCCTTTCGTTTAATAACTGGGTTCCTGTTCCCCACTGACCACTCGTTGTTGATGGGCAAGCAGGGCCTGTTTATCAACAACTGCACGCAGCAATTGTTGCATTGGGTAATCATCGACTCGCGTCAAAACCACGGCTTCGGTGGCCTGTAAAAATCGCGAATCGTCTGTGAGCGGCGTCGCTTCTAATCCCAGCATGGTCAGTTCGTTTTCCGCCACCACGTTCCAGATCACCGCATCGACATCGCCTTTAACAATGCGTTGTAAACTCTCGTGATAAGAGAGATCGACACGTTCCACATCACTATCGCCAAAAAAGACATCGGTCATGATTTTCTGATCCGCCGAACGGTTATCCAGCCCCACGCGCTTCACGTTTGCGGACTCGCCTTTACGGCAAATCAACTGGTGCTCGCCAACGTAGGTGTGCGGCCCCAACTCCAGCGCGAGGCATAAGCCTTTTTGCGTGAGATAACTTTCCGCCGCCAGTCGGGAAACAACCGCCATGTCATACACGCCGTTAAGTAAACACTCCACGCGAATATCCGCGCCGCGCATATGCGCATAGTAAAAAGGAATACCATCAAACTGAGCTTTCAATCCGCTCGCCAGGCCTTCGTACAAACGGGTATAGGGCAAGGGCATCGCACATACCACGTTGTTGATATCCACATGAGTCAGCAATGCTTTGTTATCCATCTCGACCAGATAACTGCCATTGCGCCCACGGCGTTCAATCCGTATCGCTCCGCTTGATTCCAGCGTTTTCAATGCGGCCTGCGTCAGGCCAACGGATGAACGGCATTCAGTTGCCAGCTCATCTATGGTTTTCAGTCGATTACCGCACTTTTCACCCAACAAATAACGGGCCAGTGTCGTGATAACGACACCTTCTTTTTTGATAAACGTTCGACGCATAGTAAATTTTCAATAAAGTGAATATTTATATCTTCATAAAAATGAAGATAAGTGGCAACTGCGAGATGTGGAAACGGCGAGGCGCTTCACATTTTTTCGGATTATTGCAAATGAGGATAAAAAAACCGGGTTTCCCCGGTTTTTGGCATTAATGTTAAATTACGGCTTCGCCACAAAACCAATCGCTTCGTACACCGCTTTTAGCGTACGGGAAGCGTGCGCGCTGGCTTTTTCCGCGCCATCTTTCATCACCTGTTGCAGGAAGGCTTCATCGTTGCGGAAACGGTGATAACGTTCCTGCAATTCAGTCAGCATACCGGAAACGGCATCAGCCACTTCGCCTTTCAGATGACCATACATCTTGCCTTCGAACTGTTTTTCCAGTTCCGGGATGCTCTGGCCCGTTACCGCAGAAAGGATATCCAGCAGGTTGGAAACGCCCGCTTTGTTCTGCACATCGTAGCGAACTACCGGCGGCTCGTCGGAGTCGGTGACCGCGCGTTTGATTTTCTTCACTACCGATTTCGGATCTTCCAGCAGGCCGATAACGTTATTGCGGTTATCGTCAGACTTGGACATCTTTTTGGTCGGCTCCAGCAGCGACATTACGCGCGCGCCAGATTTCGGAATAAACGGCTCCGGCACTTTAAAGATCTCGCCATACAGCGCGTTGAAACGCTGGGCGATATCGCGGCTCAGTTCCAGGTGCTGTTTCTGGTCTTCACCCACCGGTACCAGATTAGTTTGATACAGCAGGATGTCCGCAGCCATCAGCACCGGATAGTCAAACAGACCAGCATTGATGTTCTCGGCATAACGCGCAGATTTATCTTTAAACTGCGTCATGCGGCTCAGTTCGCCGAAGTAGGTATAGCAGTTCAGTGCCCAGCCTAACTGCGCATGTTCCGGCACGTGGGACTGAACAAAAATGGTGCTTTTCTCAGGATCGATACCACAAGCCAGATACAAGGCCAGCGTATCCAGCGTCGCTTTACGCAGCTTCTGTGCATCCTGGCGCACGGTGATCGCGTGTTGGTCAACGATACAGTAAATGCAATGGTAGTCATCCTGCATGTTTACCCACTGACGCAGCGCACCCATGTAGTTACCAATGGTCAATTCACCTGAGGGCTGTGCGCCACTAAAAACGATGGGCTTAGTCATTTTTCGATTCCTGATTTTCGCTATGCGGAAGCCCTAATGCGGGCAGAAGGTTATTTATAGACTGATAAATTACATCAGGCTGGCTGAGATCGATAGCCTCGCCGTAGTTATATCCGTAGGTTAAGCCAACTGATGGGCAACCTGCCGCTTTTGCTGCCTGAATATCATTGCGTGAGTCGCCAACAAACAGCATCTGTTGTGGAGCAATTCCCATCCGCTCAGCCACCAGTAACAGCGGGTCCGGATGCGGTTTTTTGTTTTGCACATCATCACCACCAATCACCACGCTGAAGTATTTGGCGATATCTAAGGCTTCGAGCAGCGGCGCGACGAACGGCGTCGGTTTGTTGGTGACCAGGCCTAGCGGCAGGCCTTTAGCCTGCAATGCGCCCAGCGTATCGGCAACGTGCGGGAACAAAAACGTCCCCTCTTCGGCAACCTCGCCATAGTAGCGATCAAACAGTTTACGCAGAATACGTACCTGTTCTTCTGCCGGAATGTCGTCATCAACGGGCGGTTTACCCATTGTTTTACGCAGAGTCGCACGTTCCTGACGCGCCCAGGTCAATGCGCGCTCCATCAGAATATCTGCGCCGTTACCAATCCAGGTAATAACGCGTTCTTCACCTGCGACAGGCAACTCCAGCGCATACAGCGCCATATCTACTGCGGTAGCCAAGCCAGGAGCACTGTCCACCAGCGTACCGTCGAGATCAAAAGCGACGCCGCGAATATCTTCAAACTTACTCATGACTTACCTTTGCCAGTTCACTGCGCATTTCATCAATGACTTTTTTGTAGTCTGGCTGGTCGAAGATTGCCGAACCGGCAACGAACATATCCGCGCCCGCCGCAGCGATTTCGCCAATGTTGTTCACCTTCACGCCACCGTCCACTTCCAGTCGAATGTCAAAGCCAGACTCGTCGATACGACGACGTACTTCGCGCAGTTTATCCAGTGTTTGCGGAATGAAAGACTGACCGCCGAAACCTGGGTTGACGGACATCAGCAGGATCACATCCAGCTTATCCATCACGTAATCCAGATAGCTCAGAGGTGTCGCCGGGTTAAATACCAGACCCGCTTTACAGCCATTTTCTTTAATCAGTTGCAGCGTGCGATCAACATGCTCGGAGGCTTCTGGATGAAAGGTAATGATGCTGGCACCAGCGGCAGCGAAATCAGGCACAATGCGATCGACGGGTTTCACCATCAGATGTACGTCGATAGGGGCGGTAATGCCGTAGTTACGCAAGGATTTCAGCACCATTGGCCCAATCGTCAGATTGGGAACATAGTGGTTATCCATGACGTCAAAATGCACGACATCAGCGCCAGCTGCCAGGGCTTTTGCGGTATCTTCACCCAGGCGGGCAAAATCAGCCGACAGAATTGAGGGGGCAATCAAATACTGTTTCATCCGCTTCTCCTTGAGAATTATTTTTTCGCGGGTGAAACGACTCCTGGTTTGTACAAAGCCAGCAGTTCGTCCACCTTTTTACGTGTGCCGCCGTTGCTGCTTATACTGCGTCGAACTTTGACGACATGCAATTTTGCGCGCTGATACCACTCACGCGTTAACATCGTATCGTGATTGGAGATCAGCACTGGAATATGGCGATCAACCAGACCTTCAGCGATCTCCGCCAGATGCGCTTGTTGTTCAAGCGTAAAACTGTTTGTGTGATACGCCGTAAAGTTGGCGGTCGCAGACAGCGGCGCATAAGGCGGATCGCAATAGACGACGGATGCATCATCTGCGCGCGCCATGCTATCGGCGTAAGACTCACAATAGAAAAAGGCATTCTGCGCTTTTTCAGCGAAGTGATACAACTCTGCTTCCGGGAAATAGGGTTTTTTGTAGCGGCCAAACGGCACATTAAACTCACCGCGCAGATTGTAACGACACAGGCCGTTGTAACCGTAGCGGTTCAAATATAAAAACAGTACCGCCCGACGGAACGGATCCTGGCTTTTGTTGAACTCTTCGCGGAACTGATAGTAAACCTCGGCGCAATTTGTTTCGGGAACAAACAGCTCGCGTGCGGCCTGTACGTACTCATCAGTACGCATCTTCACAATGTTATAGAGACTGATCAGGTCGCTATTGATATCGGCAAGGATATAACGAGAAAAGTCGGTGTTGAGAAACACCGACCCGGCACCTACAAAAGGCTCAACCAGACATTCGCCCTTGGGCAAATGCCGTTTAATATCATCAAGCAGGGGATACTTGCCCCCTGCCCACTTCAAAAAAGCGCGATTTTTCTTCATGCTGACTAACTAATTACACCTTCTCCGGCTGTGGAGAAAGCTCCGACAGCATCCAGCGCTTCAGGCAACTCCCGCGATGATAAACCATTGCGGGAGATAACCTTGATTACTTCAGATCGGCCTGTACCTGACGCAGCGGTTTCGCCCACGGGTTTTTGGCCTGGACATCTGCTGGCAATGTAGATACCGCTTTTTTCGCCTCTTCTTTCGAAGCGTACACGCCAGAAACCAGGACATACCACGGCTGACCATTACGCGTCGTTTCATAGACAACGTAGTTTTTCAGATTCTCTTTCTTCGCCCAACCGTTCAGGTTGTCGTAGTTAGAGGAACTGCTCAGCTGCAGAGTGTAATGGCTGGACGGTGCCGATTTCAACGAACCAACATTACCTGCGGTCTTCCCTCCAGCGGCTGGTGTTGCCGTGGTTTGCGCCGGGGATGCCGTCTGTACTGGAGCCGTAGTTGCGGTCTCTTTTGGTGCTGGCGTAGAGGTCGCAGCCGGTGCCTTCGTGCTTGCCACAGGAGCAGCTGGTTCAGTACGCTTCGGCGTCTGTGCTACCGGCTTCGGCTCCGTTTTCACGGTTGCTTGCGGTTTTTTCGGTTCAATCACCGCCTGCTGGCGAGCTGGACGCGTAGTGGCCGGACGTTCAGCGGTTTGCGTTTTCGCCGTGTCACGCGATGCATTGCCATTGCGAACAGGCGCGACCGTCGCGGGTTCAGTCGGCAACGTGGAATTGACCGCCACATTATTCAACTGTTGCTGATTTTGTGGCTGGGTCAGCGCATTGTTCAGGTCACCCTGCACTTCAACACGTTGTTGACCATCCGTTGCCGCCGGGGTTTGCCCTTGAGTCGGCGTAGAAGAGATCGGCGGCAGAGAAACATCCTGCTGAGTATTTTCCGCAGACGTGGTTCCCGGCGCTGGCTGCACGCCATTCGCCTGATCGGTCGCATTGCCAGCAAGATCAATACTCTTCTCGCCAGACGCGGTTTGATCGCTGGAAGAGGTCGAGGGGGCTTTTAGCGCAGAACCGATACCAATGATCAACAGCAGGAGAACCAGAATGCCGACGCCCATCATCATATACTGACGAGAAGCGGGTTTACTGGCTGCTTTTTTGCGCTTACGCGGACGACGCTCTACGCGCTCTTCATCCACGGTTTCATCTTCGGATTCGTCAATTTCTTCTTCGAGTTCCGGTTCCTCATTGCGCTCTTTTTGCGCACGAGTCGGACGGCGATCGTCAGTGTCATCAAGTTCAATATCATCAAAATTGATCTGCGGTTCGCCACGTTCAGTACGCTCAGAACGTTCAGAAGATTGACGAGAACGACCAGTACGACGATCGCTGGGATCGGGTTTCAGCTCGTCTTCTGGTTTGAATTCATCCATTTAACACCCCACTAAAAGGTTAATGCTTACCACGTTGCAATTAACCTGAAGCTAATAGACCGCTTGATAAGCGGCCTGACCTTTCTTGTTGTTACGCTGATTGACAATCGGCAATGGCGTTAAGAACAAGCTCGTGCGAAACGCCGCTGCGAACTTCACTCTTACCAATTGCCAACGGAAGAATTAAGCGCATCTCTCCCGCAAGGACTTTCTTGTCACGCAGCATATGCGGTAAATACGCCTGCGCAGACATTTCGCGCGGCCCATTGACCGGTAACCCAGCCCGCGTGAGCAGGGTTATAATACGCTGCGTTTCGGCAGAACTAAACTGCCCTAGACGTTCCGACGTCCGCGCCGCCATCACCATACCCGCAGCAACCGCTTCACCGTGTAACCAATTGCCATACCCCATTTCAGCTTCAATGGCATGACCAAAGGTGTGTCCCAGATTCAGTAAAGCACGTAACCCGGTTTCGCGCTCGTCGGCGGCGACAACTTCTGCCTTCAGTTCACAACAACGGCGAATACAGTACGCCATTGCCGGACCGTCCAGACGCAACAACGCATCCAGATTTTCTTCCAGCCAGTTAAAAAACGCACCGTCAAGAATAATGCCGTATTTGATGACTTCTGCCAGCCCCGACGCTAACTCACGCGGGGGAAGCGTTTTCAGACAGTCGAGATCCACCACCACTGAAGCAGGCTGGTAGAACGCGCCAATCATGTTTTTACCGAGGGGATGGTTGACCGCAGTTTTGCCGCCAACGGAGGAATCGACCTGCGACAGCAACGTCGTCGGGACTTGAATGAAACGTACACCGCGCTGATAACTCGCCGCCGCAAAGCCGGTCAGATCGCCCACTACGCCGCCGCCAAGCGCCACCAGCGTAGTATCGCGACCATGCGGCTTTTGTAACAACGCCGTAAAGACGGTATCGAGTACAGCCAGGCTTTTATACTGCTCGCCGTCAGGGAGGATAACGCTATCGACGTTAACACCCGCCTGTTCAAGTACGCCGCGGACCTTATCGAGATACAGAGGAACCAGGGTTTCGTTGGTAACCAACATGACCTGCTCGCCCGATTTCAGCGGTAAGAATGAAGCTGGTTCATTAAACAAACCAGATGCGATGGTAATTGGGTAACTACGTTCCCCGAGAGTAACGACAATCCTCTCCATAACGCGACATCCACCTTAATTACTGTACCCGCAGACGAGTGTATATAAAGCCAGAATTAGTTGCTTTCCAGCATGTGAATAATCTGGTTTGCGACCACTTTAGCGCTTTGATCATCAGTACGAATGGTCACGTCGGCAATCTCTTCATACAGCGGATTGCGTTCATTGGCCAACGCTTCCAGAACTTCACGCGGCGGTGTTTCAACGTGCAGCAACGGGCGTTTTTTATCACGCTGCGTGCGTGCAAGTTGCTTTTCGATGGTCGTTTCAAGATAAACGACAACGCCACGTGCGGAAAGACGGTTACGCGTTTCGCGGGATTTCACAGAGCCGCCGCCAGTAGCCAGCACAATACCCTGTTTCTCGGTCAACTCATTGATGACCTTTTCTTCGCGATCGCGGAAGCCTTCTTCGCCTTCTAAATCGAAAACCCAGCCCACATCAGCTCCGGTTCGTTTCTCAATCTCTTGATCGGAATCGTAAAATTCCATATTGAGTTGTTGAGCTAACTGGCGCCCAATAGTGCTTTTTCCGGCACCCATAGGCCCAACCAGAAAGATATTGCGTTTCTCTGCCATTTTTTCGGTACTACTAAGACTATTCGTTAATGATAAACCCGCTTCGCTCAGAGAGCGCCGCAGGACATGAACTGAAACCTCATAAGATATTGCGAGAGTCAGACTGAAAATTATCTCAATACTCCAGCGGGTTTGGCAACTGAATAAATCACCCATCCCTCTGCATATCTGGTCGCTGCAAGCGCGCTGCCTTGCTACCACCGCTCTGGCGATAAATCACCGGGTAAGATTAGCGTAAAAAAGACAGCAAAATGCCGCCTGAATGATAAATCATCATCATGGAACGCAGGCAGCGAAGAGCACCAACTCTCAAATCGGTACTCCTTGTATGCTAAATACCTGCGCGCGTCAAATAGATGAAACACGTTCAGCGTAAAAACATTACCGCTTTTACGGCTGTTTACTCACTGGAAACCAGTCGTGGCGTGATAAACACCACTAACTCGCGTCGTTCATCTTCTTTTCCGTCATGACGAAATAATTGCCCGAACCAGGGAATGTCGCCAAGCAACGGTACGCTATCCTGACCCGATTTATTTTTACGGGTAAAAATGCCGCCCAGCGCCAACGTTTCTCCGCTTTTGACCTCGACCTGCGTTTCGATCTCCTGCTTATCAATCGCCAACACTTCGCCATCGGCCTGCTGTAGCACCTGCCCCGGAACGTTCTGGCTGATGTGTAATTTCAGCCGGATGCGACCTTTTTGTAACACCGTGGGCGTAACTTCCATCCCCAGGACGGCCTCTTTAAATTCCACCGACGTCGCGCCACTTTCCCCGCTGGAAACCTGATATGGAATTTCGCTCCCCTGTTTAATGCTGGCAGGCTGAAGATGTGAGGCAAGCAGACGCGGACTGGCGATAATATCCAGCTGCTGTTTTTGTTCGAGCGCGGAAAGCTCAAGATCCAGTAAACGTCCGTTGATGCGTCCAATGTTAAAACCGACATGCGTTGTCGCCGTCGCTACGGAGAGGTCGCTGCCAAGCGTGGTGACTTGCCCAACGCCACCAGCTTGTTGCGCATCGGCCAGCGACCATTTCACGCCTAACTCACGCAAACTTTTTTCATTAATGGTGACAATATGCGCCGACAGCTCAACCTGCCCGACCGGCAGATCCATTTGCGCTACCCACTGTTCAAGGGCGCTTAACGCCGTTTTGTTATCTCGCAGCAAAAGGCGATTGGTGCGTTTATCGACGGTCATACTCCCTTTGGCACTCAGTAGCTTCTCCCCAGCTTTCGCCAGCTCTCCGGCGTCGGCGTATTGCAGAGTAATATTGCGATTTTCCAGCGGCAGATTTGCCTGCGCCCGCGCCTGCTCCGCTTCCTGACGGGCGATATTGTCATTCTGCCAGGCAATGGAATGCACTGAGAGAATGTTGCCCTCCTGACGCGTTATCAGTCCGGCGCTTTTCACTACAGTTTGTAGTGCTTGCTTCCAGGGAACATCTGTTAGATGTAACGACACCGTACCGCTGACGTCTGGCGACACCACCAGGTTCAACTTCTCCTGTTCAGCCAGCGCCTGCAACACCTGAGCTACCGGAACGTCATCCACCATCAGCGTCACTTTTTGCGGCTTTGCCGCCTGTACGCCGGGTATCAGCATCAACAGTAGTGCGGCTATCCATTGCTTCATTTGTATCTCCTTGCCGTTGCCACAACCAGTGTGGCGGTTCGCAGTTTGTCCCGGTTCCCAGCGTTAGTGCGTCTGGCGTTAGCTGTAAGATCGTCCAGCCGTTTTCCAGCACATCGTTTTGCTGCACCCGTCGCCATTTTTTTTGCCCGTCTTTTATTACACCGATGATGCGCTCGCCTCGCCCTACCATCCCCTGATAGCGCCACTGGCTAAGTTCGCTAATCCGGCATAGATCTTCCGGCGGTTTAAAAGGGTCACGCATACCGGTTAAAAGGCACAATGCAATACCTGCCAACAACCAGCGTTTACCCCTCATGCGGCGTCTCCAGTTGTAGCGTGAACAAAAGGTCATCACCTTCCACGCTTAACGAAAAACGGCTCACGCTGACGTTGCGCTCTGCCAGCCGTGTAAATGCCAACGGCACTGCTTCCCACAGCGTTTTCAACGCCAACTCACCTCCCTGCGCGGATGGACGCCAGGAAACCAGTTGCGCGCCGGATAACTGAAAATCCAGTGGCGAAAAGGGCAGCGTTTTTTCTTCGCTGAAGGGAGTGGTGTCTACCAGGCGATACAGTGCGGCCCACTGCTGGTGATGACTCGCCCGTAGTCGAATTAATGCGTCGCTCTCTTCCTGGTGTGTCGATGACAGAAAAATGAGCGTAACTAACATCAGCAACCAGAATGCCCAGCAAAGCTGGCGGAGGCGGGGTGATGTGGCGAACCACCAGTCAAAGAGCATGTCCATCGCTAACCTTCCTTGTTAACTGATACTCAAATTGCCAGCGTCCCTGCGCATCCTGCTGCGTGGCCCCCCGCTGATTGAGATGAAAAGATGCATCCTGGCGGAGTGACGTTTCCAGCGCGTTTAACGCGGTAATGCTTGTTGTCAGCCCCTTGATCTCCAGCGTTCCCTGCTGCCAGCTTATCGTTGTCAGCCAGGCATGTTCGGGTAAAAGCGCCGCCAGTGCTTCCAGCGCAGATTGCCAGTCACGGGTAAATTGTCGCTGGAGCTGCCTTTGCAAACGCTGTTCGCGTAACTGCTGGCGTTCCAGCAAACGTGGTTTCGTTATCTGTAAGCTGCGGGCGAGTTGTTGTTCCGCCTGAAGCAAAACGGTGTCTACGCGTGCTTCGGCGTTGCTTGTCAGACGCAGTATTAGCGTTATCCCGACAGCCAGCAGCAGAGGCGCAACGAACATCAGCAACCAGAAACGAAGAAAAGCGGTCCGGCGTTGCTGTCGCCAGGGCAAAAAATTAATTGGCGGGTTCATCAGTACACCTTCCCAAGCGCCAGCCCCAGCGCGATGGCAAAGTCTCCACCTGGCGGCGGTAGCGGCGGCTGACGAACAGAAACCGCCTCCCAGGGGTCAAATCCGCCTTCGCCACATATCGCGACGCTTTCGGGATCAACGGATAACGCTGCCGCCAGCTCCTTCGCGCTAGTTATCCCCACCGCCAGTTTGCGCCCCCAGCTATAGCGCGTCGCCCACAGCCACTGTTCGTTATCACGCCAGGCCAGACATTGCTGATGAGAAGGTAAAAAAGGCAGGAATCGCTGTAATGCACTGGCATCCGGGGTGATCGCGCTAACATGAACACGCAACCTTTCTGCCAGAGTAAGCAGCGTTGCCAACTCTTTGCTTTGCGCGGCAGTCACGTTATAGGCGGGACTGAGTGAGTCTTCGCTGTAATCGAAGCGCAGGGAGTCCGGATCCATATCCAGCTCGCGGGCCATCGTCCCGGACAGCCAGGCCGTTTGCTCCCGCTCACCAAGGGACATCGACGGGCGTGGAAATGACCGCTGTAATGTGCGACTGGCGGGAAACGCCAACATAATGTGATGACGCTGCGGCAGTTCGCGACTCCACGGTAACAACGTGTTAGCCAGCCGCTGCGCATCAACAATCCGCCCATCTTTGATTATGTCGTTCTCCAGCGGCAACCGCCACCAGCGTTGCAAAAAACATTCTTTTGTGCCCCGCACGATAGCAACCGCTACCGCTTCTTGCTGTTGTAAATGCAAACCAATTTGCCAGATCTTAAATGCCATTGTGATGATCTCCTTATCACCCGTCACTCTGACGGGTATATCAATGCGTCTGGCTTGCCTTTATACTACCGCGCGTTTGTTTATAAACTGCCCAAATGAAACTAAATGGGAAATTTCCAGTGAAGTTCGTAAAGTATTTTTTGATCCTTGCAGTCTGTTGCATTCTGCTGGGAGCAGGCTCGATTTATGGCCTATACCGCTACATCGAGCCACAACTGCCGGATGTGGCGACATTAAAAGATGTTCGCCTGCAAATTCCGATGCAGATTTACAGCGCCGATGGCGAGCTGATCGCTCAATACGGTGAGAAACGTCGTATTCCGGTTACGTTGGATCAAATCCCGCCGGAGATGGTGAAAGCCTTTATCGCGACGGAAGACAGCCGCTTCTACGAGCATCACGGCGTTGACCCGGTGGGGATCTTCCGTGCGGCAAGTGTGGCGCTGTTCTCCGGCCACGCGTCACAAGGGGCGAGTACCATTACCCAGCAGCTGGCGAGAAACTTCTTCCTCAGTCCAGAACGCACGCTGATGCGTAAGATTAAGGAAGTCTTCCTCGCGATTCGCATTGAACAATTGCTGACGAAAGACGAGATCCTCGAGCTTTATCTGAACAAGATTTACCTCGGTTACCGCGCCTATGGTGTCGGTGCTGCGGCACAAGTCTATTTCGGTAAAACGGTCGACCAACTGACGCTGAACGAAATGGCGGTGATAGCCGGGCTGCCGAAAGCGCCTTCCACCTTTAATCCGCTCTACTCAATGGATCGTGCCGTCGCGCGGCGTAACGTCGTACTGTCGCGGATGCTGGATGAAGGGTATATCACCCAGCAACAGTTCGATCAGACACGCACTGAGGCGATTAACGCTAACTATCACGCGCCGGAGATTGCTTTCTCTGCGCCGTACCTGAGCGAAATGGTGCGCCAGGAGATGTATAACCGTTATGGCGAAAGTGCCTATGAAGACGGTTATCGCATTTACACCACCATCACCCGCAAAGTGCAGCAGGCCGCACAGCAGGCGGTACGTAATAACGTGCTGGACTACGACATGCGCCACGGCTATCGCGGCCCGGCAAATGTGCTGTGGAAAGTGGGCGAGTCGGCGTGGGATAACAACAAGATTACCGATACGTTGAAGGCGCTGCCGACCTATGGTCCTCTGCTACCTGCCGCAGTCACCAGCGCCAATCCTCAGGAAGCGACGGCGATGCTGGCGGACGGGTCGACCGTCGCATTGAGTATGGAAGGCGTTCGCTGGGCGCGTCCTTACCGTTCGGATACTCAGCAGGGACCGACGCCGCGTAAAGTGACCGATGTTCTGCAAACGGGTCAGCAAATCTGGGTTCGTCAGGTTGGCGATGCTTGGTGGCTGGCACAAGTGCCGGAAGTGAACTCGGCGCTGGTGTCGATCAATCCGCAAAACGGTGCCGTTATGGCGCTGGTCGGTGGCTTTGATTTCAATCAGAGCAAGTTTAACCGCGCCACCCAGGCACTGCGTCAGGTGGGTTCCAACATCAAACCGTTCCTCTACACCGCGGCGATGGATAAAGGTCTGACGCTGGCAAGTATGTTGAACGATGTGCCAATTTCTCGCTGGGACGCAGGTGCCGGTTCTGACTGGCAGCCGAAAAACTCGCCGCTACAATATGCTGGTCCAATTCGCTTACGTCAGGGACTGGGCCAGTCGAAAAACGTGGTGATGGTACGCGCAATGCGGGCGATGGGCGTCGACTACGCTGCAGAATATCTGCAACGCTTCGGCTTCCCGGCGCAAAACATTGTCCACACCGAATCGCTGGCGCTGGGTTCAGCGTCATTCACCCCAATGCAGGTGGCGCGCGGCTACGCGGTCATGGCGAACGGCGGCTTCCTGGTGGACCCGTGGTTTATCAGCAAAATTGAAAACGATCAGGGCGGCGTGATTTTCGAAGCGAAACCGAAAGTAGCCTGCCCGGAATGCGATATTCCGGTAATTTACGGTGATACGCAGAAATCGAACGTGCTGGAAAATAACGATGTTGAAGATGTCGCTATCTCCCGCGAGCAGCAGAATGTTTCTGTGCCAATGCCGCAGCTGGAGCAGGCAAATCAGGCGTTAGTGGCGAAGACTGGCGCGCAGGAGTACGCACCGCACGTCATCAACACTCCGCTGGCATTCCTGATTAAGAGTGCTTTGAACACCAATATCTTTGGTGAGCCAGGCTGGCAGGGTACCGGCTGGCGTGCAGGTCGTGATTTGCAGCGTCGCGATATCGGCGGGAAAACCGGTACCACTAACAGTTCGAAAGATGCGTGGTTTTCGGGTTACGGTCCGGGCGTTGTGACCTCGGTCTGGATTGGCTTTGATGATCACCGTCGTAATCTCGGTCATACAACGGCTTCCGGAGCGATTAAAGATCAGATCTCAGGTTACGAAGGCGGTGCCAAGAGTGCCCAGCCTGCATGGGACGCTTATATGAAAGCCGTTCTTGAAGGTGTGCCGGAGCAGCCGCTGACGCCGCCGCCGGGTATTGTGACGGTGAATATCGATCGCAGCACCGGGCAGTTAGCTAATGGTGGCAACAGCCGCGAAGAGTATTTCATCGAAGGTACGCAGCCGACACAACAGGCGGTGCACGAGGTGGGAACGACCATTATCGATAATGGCGAGGCACAGGAATTGTTCTGATTAAAAAGGCGCTTCAGCGCCTTTTTAAGTTTGCTGACAAAGTGCACTTTGTTTATACCGGATACGGCGTGAACACTTTACCCGTCTAGCAACATCTAGAAAAATCAATATATTGCAGGAGCCGCACAGGCCTGATAAGCATTATGCATCAGGCAAACTTCACGCATTTACAACCGCCCCTGCCCTTTCAACCATTCGCGCACGAGGAACAGCGCGCTGACATTACGCGCTTCGTTGAAGTCAGGGTCTTCCAGCAAATCCATCATATGCGCCAGCGGCCAGCGCACCTGTGGTAGCGGCTCTGGCTCATCGCCTTCCAGCGATTCCGGGTAGAGATCTTGCGCTACCACGATATTCATTTTGCTGGAAAAGTAAGACGGTGCCATGCTGAGCTTCTTCAAAAAAGTCAGATCGTTCGCACCAAATCCCACCTCTTCTTTTAGCTCGCGGTTCGCGGCTTCGAAGACGCTTTCACCCGGATCAATTAATCCTTTCGAAAAACCTAATTCGTAGGATTCAGTTCCCACTGCGTATTCGCGGATCAGGATCAGGTGATCGTCCACAATCGGCACAATCATCACTGCTTCCCGGTTGGTTGGACGCATTCGTTCATAAACACGCCGCACGCCATTGCTGAACTCCAGATCCACGCTTTCGACGGTAAACAGTCGGGAACGGGCTACAGTTTCAACATTCAGAATGGTGGGTTTTTGTAATGATTTGCTCATCGTGGGATCTATGCTGTGAAATCAGCGGTTATTGTGCGATATCGGACACGCTTTCGGCAATGTGAATTGCATGTTATTTACATTTATGTAACTTAATAAATAATCGTCCTCAAATCAAATTAAAAGTCAATAGGTTGAAATAACTCCAGGAATTTGCTGATATTCCGCCTTCAGAGGGTTTGCTATGATCAGCGGTTACTGTGATGTGCTTAATGATGCTCAAGTTAAACTCCACGCTTGCCGATAGCCAACCGCAGAATCATGTATTGTGTCCGGTGCGACTGACCACGCCTGACAGACTAAGTAAGATGGGGAAAGCATGAGCACCATTGTGATTTTTTTAGCTGCTTTGCTGGCCTGCTCACTACTTGCGGGATGGCTGATAAAAGTGCGATCCAGACGGCGTCAGCTGCCCTGGACCAACGCCTTCGCGGATGCGCAAACGCGTAAACTCACACCTGAAGAACATAGCGCCGTTGAAAATTATCTTGAGAGCCTGACGCAGGTATTACAGGTGCCTGGCCCAACGGGAGCCAGCGCGGCACCGATCTCTCTGGCGCTGAATGCCGAAAGCAACAACGTCATGATGCTGACACACGCTATCACGCGTTACGGCATCTCTACCGACGATCCGAATAAATGGCGTTACTACCTCGATTCGGTAGAAGTCCACCTGCCCCCTTTCTGGGAGCAGTACATCAACGATGAGAATACCGTTGAACTGATTCATACCAATTCGCTGCCGCTGGTTATTTCACTCAACGGTCATACGCTGCAGGAGTACATGCAGGAAACTCGCGGCTATGCCTTGCAACCTGTTCCGTCAACACAGGCGTCGATTCGCGGGGAAGAGAGTGAGCAAATCGAGCTACTCAATATTCGCAAAGAAACGCACGAAGAGTATGCGCTAAGTCGTCCGCGCGGGCTGCGTGAAGCGTTGCTGATTGTCGCCTCATTCCTGATGTTCTTTTTCTGCCTGATTACCCCGGATGTATTTGTTCCGTGGCTGGCAGGCGGCGCGTTACTGCTGCTGGGCGCAGGTCTGTGGGGGCTATTCGCGCCCCCGGCAAAATCCTCCCTGCGGGAAATTCATTGTCTGCGCGGTACACCCCGTCGTTGGGGATTGTTTGGCGAAAACGATCAGGAACAGATCAACAATATTTCACTCGGTATTATCGACCTGGTCTACCCCGCACACTGGCAGCCATACATTGCTCAGGATCTCGGTCAACAAACCGATATCGATATCTATCTCGACCGCCACGTAGTGCGTCAGGGGCGATATCTTTCGCTCCATGATGAAGTAAAAAACTTTCCGTTACAGCACTGGCTGCGCAGTACGATTATCGCTGCGGGCTCGCTACTGGTGCTGTTTATGCTGTTATTCTGGATCCCGCTGGATATGCCGCTGAAATTCACCCTCTCGTGGATGAAAGGCGCGCAGACCATTGAAGCCACCAGCGTGAAACAACTGGCTGACGCTGGCGTGCGGGTTGGCGATACATTGCGTATTAGCGGTACGGGAATGTGTAATATTCGCACTTCCGGTACCTGGAGCGCGAAAACCAACTCACCTTTTTTACCGTTTGACTGCTCGCAGATCATCTGGAATGACGCCCGCTCATTGCCATTACCAGAATCTGAATTGGTCAACAAAGCGACGGCATTGACCGAAGCAGTTAATCGCCAGCTGCACCCTAAACCGGAAGATGAATCTCGCGTCAGCGCCTCATTACGTTCAGCAATTCAAAAATCCGGCATGGTATTGCTTGATGATTTTGGCGACATAGTACTGAAGACAGCGGATCTGTGTTCTGCCAAAGATGACTGTGTGCGACTGAAAAATGCGCTGGTCAATCTCGGTAACAGTAAAGACTGGGACGCGCTGGTAAAACGCGCCAACGCCGGGAAACTCGATGGCGTGAATGTGTTATTACGCCCGGTGAGTGCGGAATCGCTGGATAACCTGGTGGCCACCTCTACCGCGCCGTTTATCACGCATGAAACGGCGCGAGCGGCACAATCACTAAACAGTCCGGCCCCCGGCGGGTTCCTGATTGTCAGCGACGAAGGCAGCGATTTTGTTGATCAGCCCTGGCCTTCGGCATCACTTTACGACTATCCGCCGCAAGAACAGTGGAACGCTTTCCAGAAACTGGCACAAATGCTGATGCATACGCCGTTTAACGCCGAAGGTATCGTCACAAAAATCTTCACTGACGCCAATGGTACGCAGCATATTGGCCTTCATCCGATCCCGGATCGTTCCGGCCTGTGGCGCTATCTCAGCACCACGCTGCTGCTACTGACGATGCTGGGTAGCGCCATTTATAATGGCGTACAGGCCTGGCGTCGTTACCAGCGTCATCGTACTCGCATGATGAAGATTCAGGCCTATTATGAAAGCTGCCTGAACCCACAACTGATCACCCCTTCAGAAAGCCTTATCGAATAACACGTTTGCGCGGCAGGTTATGCTACCCTGTCGCGCAAATTGCTTCACTCTGGAGATTTCCCTCATGCATATCAACATTGCCTGGCAGGACGTAGATACCGTTCTGCTGGATATGGACGGCACGTTGCTCGACCTCGCCTTCGATAACTATTTCTGGCAAAAGCTGGTGCCTGAAACATGGGGCGCGAAAAACGGGGTTACGCCACAGGAAGCGAGGGAATATATGCGCCAGCAATATCACGACGTACAGCATACGCTAAACTGGTACTGTCTTGATTACTGGAGTGAGCAACTGGGTCTGGATATCTGTGCGATGACCACCGAGATGGGACCGCGCGCCGTACTGCGTGAAGATACCATTCCGTTTCTTGAGGCACTGAAAGCCAGCGGTAAGCAGCGAATTTTGCTCACCAATGCTCATCCGCACAACCTGGCGGTAAAACTTGAGCATACCGGTCTGGACGCACACCTTGATTTATTACTTTCCACCCACACATTTGGTTATCCGAAAGAGGATCAGCGGTTATGGCATGCGGTGGCCGAAGCTACGGGACTGAAAGCTGAAAGAACGCTGTTTATTGATGACAGCGAAGCGATTCTCGATGCTGCCGCGCAATTTGGTATTCGTTACTGCCTCGGCGTGACTAATCCTGACTCAGGGATTGCCGAGAAACAGTATCAACGCCATCCGTCACTGAATGACTACCGCCGCCTGATCCCCTCGCTAATGTGAAGGAGATGCCATGAAAGAAAAACCTGCTGTTGAGGTTCGACTGGATAAATGGCTATGGGCTGCCCGTTTTTATAAAACCCGCGCGCTGGCCCGTGAAATGATTGAAGGCGGTAAGGTGCATTACAACGGGCAGCGCAGCAAGCCGAGCAAAATCGTCGAGCTGAATGCCACGCTCACTCTGCGCCAGGGAAATGACGAACGCACGGTGATTGTAAAGGCGATTACTGAACAGCGTCGCCCCGCCAGCGAGGCAGCCTTGCTGTATGAAGAGACTGCGGAAAGTGTAGAGAAACGCGAAAAAATGGCGCTGGCACGTAAACTTAATGCCTTAACCATGCCGCACCCGGACCGACGCCCGGACAAAAAAGAGCGCCGCGACCTGTTACGATTTAAACACGGCGACAGTGAATAACTGTCACCTGCAAGAGAGATGATTATGCCGCAACATGACCAATTACATCGCTATCTGTTTGAAAACTTTGCCGTGCGCGGCGAACTGGTAACCGTTTCGGAAACCCTGCAACAGATCCTTGAGAATCACGATTATCCGCAGCCCGTTAAAAACGTGCTGGCAGAACTGCTGGTTGCGACCAGCCTGTTAACCGCTACGCTGAAATTTGATGGTGATATCACCGTACAGCTGCAAGGCGACGGCCCGATGAATCTGGCAGTCATCAACGGAAACAACAAACAGCAGATGCGTGGCGTCGCGCGCGTACAGGGCGAAATTCCAGAAAATGCCGACCTGAAAACGCTGGTCGGCAATGGTTACGTGGTGATCACCATCACCCCGAGCGAAGGTGAACGCTATCAGGGCGTGGTGGGTCTGGAAGGTGATACCCTGGCGGCCTGCCTGGAAGATTACTTTATGCGTTCTGAACAGCTGCCGACGCGCCTTTTTATTCGCACCGGCGACGTAGACGGCAAACCGGCTGCAGGCGGTATGTTGTTGCAGGTAATGCCTGCGCAAAATGCCCAGCAGGACGACTTTGACCACCTGGCGACGCTAACCGAAACCATCAAAACCGAAGAACTGCTGACCTTACCGGCAAACGAAGTGTTGTGGCGTTTGTATCACGAAGAAGAGGTGACGGTTTACGATCCGCAGGATGTGGAGTTCAAATGCACCTGCTCGCGTGAACGTTGCGCCGACGCGCTAAAAACGCTGCCGGATGAAGAAGTCGATAGCATCCTGGCGGAAGATGGCGAAATTGACATGCATTGTGATTACTGCGGTAACCACTATCTGTTCAATGCGATGGATATTGCTGAAATCCGCAACAACGCGTCTCCGGCAGATCCGCAAGTTCATTAATGAGTATGTCCGGCAGAGAGGGCTCTGCCGGATTTTACGACTAATACACCTGATGCGCTTTGTCACTCATTCAGATTCACATCCAGCCTTTCACCATCCACTACAAGATCGCGCCACGCTTTAGGCTTCGTTCCCAGTTTTCCATCCTTCGCAGCTGTGAGTAATTTTTCTTTCGTTATATCACGCGGAAGTAAACTCATCGTAAGCTCTTGCCATTCTTTCTTGTCAGGATCAAAGCCATAGACAATGTATCTTTCATCATCAAAGGCAAAGAGGATCCGCTCTGCCCTGCCATCACTATTCAGATCTTGCTCGACCAGTACGCAGGCGTCTTTTCCAATACAGGTCATCACGTTATAGCGATCCTGGATTAAGGCCGACCAGAATGTCGCATCCGGTTTACCAGAACCAGGGGCAATTAACACATTTTCGGCTAATACTTTTTCCGATATCTGTTGCTGAAGATGTTGCTCTCCATCTAACGCCATCAACAGATCCCGCGCGCGTTTCGGGTCTTTCATAAACCCGGCATCGCTTTTCAGCGACTCAAGCGCCGCACGTCCATAGCGACCGCTCTGTTCGAGCATATAGAGACTTACCTGGTCTGGCGTGTTTTTGCCGCTCTGATAACGCGCCATATGACTGTTCACGCTAATGCGCATACTGTCCAGCACCGGAGAATTAAGAAGCACCAGTATTACCAACACCAATAACGAAACCGCAAGGTTCACTTTGCCCTGAAGAACAAGGGGGTTTTGCCCTTTACGCCAGACGATACTGACAAAATACCCCAGCGACCATACCAGTAACACCAGCACCGCCAGCGCACCCTGCAAGCGGTCGACAGTCCAGCCGTACTGAGCGACCCGCAGCCATAACGCCCAGGCGGCGACGAACACATACAGCGGAGCAACCAGCAGAGCGGTTTTAATCAGGCAACGCAACGGCCCCGTCCAGGGAAGTGACGATTTTTGCGGATCGCGGACAATAGCCATTAAGATCAATTGCAAAAAGGCCAGCGTCAACAGCAGCCCGGCGGCGGAGATGTGGCGAGAAATCGCGCTCAGGCCCGTAAACGGCAGGGTGATGATAAACATCAGGGTTAGCAATGATACTAACGGCAGCAACCCCGTGGCGATTAACGTTAACAACTTTTGAATAGAGTCGATTAAACGTGACTGTGTTCGCGCGAGGATCACCGCCAGCGCGGTAACCAGACCTAACGTGAGATAAATAAACCAGTCGGTTGCAAAAAAGAGCGTTTTGAAAAACGTGATGCCAACAAGTTTAAACAACTCGCCCCACAGTAAAAGCACCAGCCACGTCAGGCCATTGGCGAGAAAAATCACCAGTAATATAAGTACGTTATGCCATACTGACTGGTAAAAATAGCGATAGCGGTTACTGTCATTGCGGATGCGAAGGCTTTGTTGTATCCACGGTAGCAACAACATTGCCATCAGCAGCAGATAGCAGCCAAAATCCCAAAGCGCCTTTTCTGCTCTCCAGGGGTTCATGCCATCAGTTTGCCACTTCAGCCAGCCGCTCATTCCCAGCGTGGCAATAAACACCAGCGCCAGCCATCCCCAAAGGCGCTTCTGTTTAAAGGAGATCACGGAGAAGAGTAAAACGGATGAAAACGCGACGGTCGCAGGCACGCCATAAACAATCCAACTGAGATTTTTTCCGGCAAGCCAGGCGATCAGTAGGTAGCAAACCAGACCCTGAAGTAATCCGGTAGCAATCATCCCCCAGCGTGTTGCGGGTGAAAGTTCAACGTTATCCATGTTAGTTATCCAGAATCAAAACGTGGGTTAATTATCGCATCCGGGCCGTAGTATTTTGCTTTTTTCAGAAAATAATCAAAAAAAGTTAGCGTGGTGAATCGATACTTTACCGATTGAATTTGCATCAATTTCATTCAGGAATGCGATTCCACTCACAATATTCCCGCCATATAAACCAAGATTTAACCTTTTAAGAACATTTTCCACACCTAAAATGCTATTTCTGCGATAATAGCAACCGTTTCGTGACAGGAATCACGGAGTTTTTTGTCAAATATGAATTTCTCCAGATACGTAAATCTATGAGCCTTGTCGCGGTTAACACCCCCAAAAAGACTTTACTATTCAGGCAATACATATTGGCTAAGGAGCAGTGAAATGCGCGTTAACAATGGTTTGACCCCGCAAGAACTCGAGGCTTATGGTATCAGTGACGTACATGATATCGTTTACAACCCAAGCTACGACCTGCTGTATCAGGAAGAGCTCGATCCGAGCCTGACAGGTTATGAGCGCGGGGTGTTAACTAATCTGGGTGCCGTTGCCGTCGATACCGGGATCTTCACCGGTCGTTCACCAAAAGATAAGTATATCGTCCGTGACGATACCACTCGCGATACTTTCTGGTGGGCAGACAAAGGCAAAGGTAAGAACGACAACAAACCTCTCTCTCCGGAAACCTGGCAGCATCTGAAAGGCCTGGTGACCAAACAGCTTTCCGGCAAACGTCTGTTCGTTGTCGACGCCTTCTGTGGTGCGAACCCGGATACTCGTCTTTCCGTCCGTTTCATCACCGAAGTGGCCTGGCAGGCGCATTTTGTCAAAAACATGTTTATTCGCCCGAGCGATGAAGAGCTGGCAGGTTTCAAACCAGACTTTATCGTTATGAACGGCGCGAAGTGCACTAACCCGCAGTGGAAAGAACAGGGTCTGAACTCCGAAAACTTCGTGGCGTTTAACCTGACCGAGCGCATGCAGCTGATTGGCGGCACCTGGTACGGCGGCGAAATGAAGAAAGGGATGTTCTCAATGATGAACTACCTGCTGCCGCTGAAAGGTATCGCTTCTATGCACTGCTCCGCCAACGTTGGCGAGAAAGGCGATGTTGCGGTGTTCTTCGGCCTTTCCGGCACCGGTAAAACCACCCTTTCCACCGACCCGAAACGTCGCCTGATTGGCGATGACGAACACGGCTGGGACGATGACGGTGTGTTTAACTTTGAAGGCGGCTGCTACGCAAAAACTATCAAGCTGTCGAAAGAAGCGGAACCTGAAATCTACAACGCTATCCGTCGTGATGCGCTGCTGGAAAACGTCACCGTGCGTGAAGATGGCACTATCGACTTTGATGATGGTTCAAAAACCGAGAACACCCGCGTTTCTTATCCGATCTATCACATCGAAAACATCGTTAAGCCGGTGTCCAAAGCGGGCCACGCAACTAAAGTTATCTTCCTGACCGCAGACGCCTTTGGTGTGCTGCCGCCGGTTTCTCGTCTGACTGCCGATCAAACCCAGTACCACTTCCTCTCTGGCTTCACCGCCAAACTGGCTGGTACAGAGCGCGGCATCACCGAACCGACGCCAACCTTCTCCGCCTGCTTCGGCGCGGCATTCCTGTCGCTGCACCCGACGCAGTACGCAGAAGTGCTGGTGAAACGTATGCAGGCGGCAGGCGCGCAGGCGTATCTGGTTAACACCGGCTGGAACGGCACTGGCAAACGTATCTCCATTAAAGATACCCGCGCTATTATCGACGCCATCCTCAACGGTTCGCTGGATAACGCAGAAACCTTCACTCTGCCGATGTTTAACCTGGCGATCCCAACCGAACTGCCGGGCGTAGACACCAGGATCCTCGATCCGCGTAACACCTACGCCTCTCCGGAACAGTGGCAGGAAAAAGCTGAAACGCTGGCGAAACTGTTTATCGACAACTTCGATAAATACACCGACACCCCTGCGGGTGCCGCGCTGGTAGCGGCTGGTCCGAAGCTGTAATCAGCTGAAATCTCATTGACCCCTTATCCAAACGGATAAGGGGTTTTTTTATATCTAATTAGCTACCAATATGTACACGGTACACTTATAATTATCAATAAACCGCAGGATGCATTATGTTCACGTTTATTGAACTACAAGGATTTAGCAAACGCCGCCAGTTATTGTTACCTGATGATGAGTTCCGGGCTTTTCAGGAACTACTCATTCAAGATCCCACTGCCGGTGACATTATCGCAGGCACAGGCAGTTTTAGAAAAATTCGCTGGAACCGTTCTGGAATGGGGAAACGGGGTGGCATTCGGATAATTTATTACAACGTAACACGCAATGGCCGAATTTATCTGGCGTTGATTTATCCTAAAAATGAACAGGATGATTTAACAGAAGAACAAAGAAAGGCATTGAAACTATTGTCCGAGAAGCTGCTTTAATGTTGAAGCTCCACAAATTCCACCATGGCCGAAATGCCAACGGAGGCATTGAAAACAGATGAAAGACGAATTATTTGCTGATCTTCTTGCCAGCGCAGAAGAAATGGTACGCATCGAAAAGGGTGAAGAAGCGCCTGAACCAGAGCACGTCCATACTTTTAGCGAAATCGATGTAAAAGCGATCCGTGAAGCAACGGGTTTACGTCAGCAAGATTTTGCTGTCGCCGTAGGGGTAAGTTATGACCTGGTCAAAAGCTGGGAAACCAAACGCCGTCAACCTACCGGAGCACCCCGAAAATTGCTCCTGCTTTTGCAAGCGAATCCTTTCATTATCAATCAATTGAAAACAATCTAAAAACAGGAGGCACCTTCGCCTCCCGTTTTATTTACCCTTCTTTTGTCGCACCCTGCGCCCGCGTTACCGGCACAGGCAGCCAGGCGCGAATGGAAAGCCCGCCCCGTTCGCTGGTGCCAAGCTCCAGCATCCCGTTATGGTTATCCACGATACGCTGCACAATCGCCAGCCCTAATCCCGTGCCGCTAATGGTGCGCGCACTGTCGCCGCGAACAAACGGCTGGAACAGGTGCTTACGTTGTTCCGGCGCAATTCCCGGACCGTCATCTTCCACCTGGAACCAGGCGCGATTCGGCTCCGTTCCGCTGCTGACTTTGATCCAGCCATTGCCGTAACGGGCGGCGTTGACCACCATATTCGCCACCGCACGTTTGATCGACAGCGGGTGCATTTTCACCTCAATGCTGCCGGGGTAAAGCGCGGTTTCAATTTCCCGCTCATAGCCACTTTCGGCGGCAATCACCTCACCGAGCACTGCGTTGAGATCCGCCATTTCCATCGGCATCTCCTGCCCGGTGCGCAGGTAGTCGATAAACTGCTCAATGATGGCGTTGCACTCTTCGATATCTTTATTGATCGATTCTGCCAGGTAGCCATCCTGCTCGCTCATCATCTCGGTAGCCAGGCGAATGCGCGTCAGCGGCGTACGCAGATCATGACTTACCCCCGCCATCAGCAGCGTGCGATCATCCGCCAGTTGCTTAACACCAGCCGCCATATGGTTAAAGGCGCGGGTAACGGAACGCACCTCGGACGCGCCATATTCACGCAGCGGCGGCGGAATAATCCCTTTACCCACCTGCAAGGCTGCGTGTTCGAGATCGACCAACGGTCGGTTCTGGATACGGATAAACAGCCACGCCCCGCCTATCGCCAATAGCATAATCGCCAGCGTATAGCGGAACAGCGGGGAGAAATCGCCCTGATGAATTTCGGTCAGCGGCACGCGCACCCAGATATTGGGCGACAGCCAGGTTTTCAGCCAGACGACAGGAGAACTTTTGTTGACCTCAACGCGCACTTCCGTCGGGCCGCCCAGTTGCTGCGCCATCTGATGGCTTAAGAATTCATAGTGTTGTGCCCAACGCAGACCGGCCTCTTCGGCAGCTTCGTTGGAATAGAGAGAGATCCCCAGCTCACGGTAGATCTCCCGACGGAAAGCGGGAGGCACAACCAACTGCGTGCCGTCCTCCAGTTGTAGTTTGTCGGTCATCAACATACGCACTTCGTATGCGAGGACTTTATTAAACTGCTGGAGGCTCGGCAAAATCGCGAAGTTCAGTACCACCAGATAAGTCGTCACCAGGCTGACGAACAGCAAGGTGACGATGAGCAATAACGTACGGGCAAATGAACTTCGTGGCGAGAAGCGCAATCGCCTCATGCTTTAGAACCGTCCGGTACAAAGACGTAGCCCAGACCCCAGACGGTCTGAATGTAACGCGGATGCGCCGGATCTTCTTCCACCATGCGGCGCAGACGCGAAATCTGCACGTCGATGGAACGTTCCATTGCGGAGTATTCACGGCCACGGGCAAGGTTCATCAGCTTATCGCGGGAGAGCGGCTCACGCGGATGGCTGACCAATGCCTTCAGTACCGCAAACTCACCGCTGGTGAGCGGCATCGGCTCATCTTCGCGGAACATTTCACGCGTACCGAGGTTAAGTTTGAACTTACCGAAAGCAATTACCGCCTCTTCCTGTGACGGCGCGCCCGGCAGTTCGTTGGCCTGACGACGCAGCACCGCACGAATGCGGGCCAGCAGTTCACGCGGGTTAAACGGTTTTGGAATGTAGTCGTCAGCGCCAATCTCCAGGCCAACGATACGGTCCACTTCTTCCCCTTTCGCCGTCACCATAATGATCGGCATCGGGTTGCTCTGGCTACGAAGACGTCGGCAAATCGACAAGCCATCTTCACCAGGTAACATCAAATCCAGTACCATAAGATGGAAAGATTCACGAGTCAGCAGGCGATCCATCTGTTCTGCATTAGCGACGCTTCGAACCTGGAAGCCTTGTTCGGTGAGATAACGTTCCAGCAGCGCGCGCAGGCGCATATCGTCATCGACCACCAGAATCTTGTAGTTCTCTTGCATTGTTTGTACTCCCAAAGGTTCGCAACAATTTGTAAGCGTGTATTCTTAAAAAAGCTCACGTTCGTCACCAGCTAAATCTGGTATGAATTTCAGCCTAAATTGTTACAAAGCATATTAAACAGCAGCTTAAGTATACAATTTATTCGGCGAAACATTATTGATTCTGTTGATATGATCACGTTATACCCAATGTGCGCATTATCAAACAGACAAAGGGAATCAACGAGATGAAAACGCCCCTGGTTACCCGGGAAGGGTATGAAAAACTCAAACAAGAGCTTAATTATCTCTGGCGTGAAGAACGCCCGGAGGTCACAAAAAAGGTGACCTGGGCCGCAAGTCTGGGCGACCGCAGCGAAAATGCTGACTATCAGTATAATAAAAAGCGCCTGCGTGAAATCGACCGTCGCGTGCGCTATCTCACTAAATGCATGGAAAATCTCAAAATCGTCGATTACTCCCCGCAGCAGGAAGGCAAAGTCTTTTTTGGCGCGTGGGTGGAGATTGAAAACGACGATGGCGTGACTCACCGTTTCCGTATTGTCGGCTACGATGAAATTTTTGGCCGTAAAGATTACATCTCTATCGATTCCCCGATGGCTCGCGCATTGCTGAAAAAAGAGGTGGGCGACCTGGCGGTGGTCAATACCCCTGCCGGGGAAGCGAGCTGGTATGTTAATGCTATCGAGTACGTGAAACCGTAAGGAAGAGTCTTAACCTCCTGCCGATGGCTGGCATTTTTGCCAGCCAGTCCGTATAACTATCCCCTGATTTTTGATCCGAAAAGATGAACTCAAACCATGATGAATGATTCGTTCTGCCGCATTATTGCGGGTGAAATTCAGGCGCGCCCGGAACAGGTTGACGCTGCCGTTCGCCTGCTTGACGAAGGGAATACCGTGCCGTTTATCGCACGTTATCGTAAGGAAATCACCGGCGGTCTGGATGACACGCGGCTGCGTAATCTGGAAACGCGTCTGAGCTATCTGCGCGAGCTGGAAGAGAGACGTCAGGCGATCCTCAAGTCCATTTCCGAGCAAGGCAAACTCACTGACGAGCTGGCGAATGCCATCAACGCCACACTAAGCAAAACCGAACTCGAAGACCTCTACCTGCCCTACAAACCTAAACGCCGCACCCGCGGGCAAATCGCCATTGAAGCAGGGCTTGAGCCGTTGGCCGATCTGCTGTGGAGCGATCCGTCACACACGCCAGAAGTCGCCGCTGCACAATATGTTGATGCCGATAAAGGCGTGGCAGATACCAAAGCCGCGCTGGACGGCGCGCGCTATATCCTGATGGAACGGTTTGCCGAAGATGCCGCGCTGCTGGCGAAAGTGCGTGATTATCTGTGGAAGAACGCGCATTTGGTTTCTACGGTGGTGAGCGGTAAAGAAGAGGAAGGGGCGAAATTCCGCGACTATTTCGATCATCACGAACCGCTGTCCACGGTGCCTTCTCACCGCGCGTTGGCGATGTTCCGTGGGCGTAACGAAGGCGTACTTCAGCTTTCGCTGAATGCCGATCCACAGTTCGATGAGCCGCCGAAAGAGAGCTATTGCGAGCAAATCATCATGGATCACCTTGGCCTGCGCCTGAACAATGCCCCGGCGGATAGCTGGCGCAAAGGCGTGGTGAGCTGGACGTGGCGCATCAAGGTGCTGATGCATCTGGAAACCGAACTGATGGGCACCGTGCGCGAACGCGCGGAAGATGAAGCAATCAACGTCTTTGCCCGTAACCTGCACGATCTGCTGATGGCGGCCCCAGCCGGACTGCGTGCAACGATGGGCCTCGATCCGGGCCTGCGTACCGGGGTAAAAGTAGCGGTGGTCGATGCCACTGGCAAACTGGTGGCGACCGATACCATTTACCCGCACACCGGACAAGCCGCAAAAGCAGCGATGACCGTTGCCGCCCTGTGTGAAAAGCATAATGTTGAACTGGTGGCGATCGGCAACGGTACAGCTTCCCGCGAAACTGAGCGTTTCTATCTCGACGTGCAGAAGCAGTTCCCGAAAGTGACCGCGCAGAAAGTGATCGTCAGCGAAGCTGGCGCGTCGGTTTACTCGGCTTCCGAGCTGGCAGCGCAGGAGTTCCCGGATCTCGACGTTTCGCTGCGTGGCGCGGTGTCTATCGCCCGTCGTTTGCAGGATCCGCTAGCGGAGCTGGTGAAAATCGATCCGAAATCTATCGGCGTAGGTCAGTATCAGCATGACGTCAGCCAGACGCAGTTGGCCCGCAAACTGGATGCAGTAGTAGAAGACTGCGTAAACGCCGTTGGCGTCGATCTCAACACTGCTTCTGTTCCGCTGTTAACTCGCGTGGCGGGCCTGACGCGCATGATGGCGCAAAACATCGTTGCCTGGCGCGATGAGAACGGGCAGTTCCAGAACCGTCAGCAACTGTTAAAAGTGAGCCGTCTGGGGCCGAAAGCCTTCGAACAGTGTGCGGGCTTCTTGCGCATTAACCATGGTGATAACCCGCTGGACGCCTCTACCGTTCACCCGGAAGCCTATCCGGTGGTGGAACGCATTCTGGCGGCGACGCAGCAGGCACTGAAAGATCTGATGGGTAACAGCAGCGAGCTGCGTAACCTGAAAGCGTCTGACTTTACTGATGAGAAATTCGGTGTGCCGACAGTAACTGACATCATCAAAGAGCTGGAAAAACCAGGTCGCGATCCGCGTCCGGAATTTAAAACCGCTCAGTTTGCCGATGGCGTCGAGACAATGAACGACCTGCAACCGGGGATGATCCTCGAAGGTGCGGTGACCAACGTCACCAATTTTGGTGCTTTTGTTGATATTGGCGTACATCAGGACGGCCTGGTTCACATCTCTTCATTGTCGAACAAGTTTGTGGAAGATCCGCATACCGTGGTGAAAGCGGGCGATATTGTGAAGGTGAAAGTGCTGGAAGTGGATCTTCAGCGTAAACGTATCGCCCTGACTATGCGTCTGGACGAGCAGCCTGGCGAAACCAACGCTCGTCGCGGCGGCGGGAATGAACGTCCGCAAAACAACCGCCCGGCAGCCAAACCGCGTGGGCGTGAAGCGCAGCCTGCCGGTAACAGCGCGATGATGGATGCGCTGGCGGCGGCAATGGGCAAAAAACGTTAAACGCCCTGATAGACAAACGTAAACCTGCCAGATAAGGCGTTCACGCCGCATCTGGCAACGAACGCCTTGCCTGACATAAAAGTGCCGGAGAATATCTCCGGCCTTTTTATTCCACAACCAAACTCTCAATATACCCCGTTAATATTTATCACTTCATTAACAACTGAAACCTTAATTAAACATTAACCAGTCCTGGTAATTCGCTATTCGAATTATATTTTCGCTGCGATATAACCTTGAGCCACATCAACATTGAGTCAGATTATTATTCAAACCAACATTCGCACACATTTTAAGTATTGCTGATAGAAACCATTCTCATTATCATTGTGTTGTTGATTATTTAATCTCCCCTTTGTTGGCAAATCATCTGGTCTCATGTCGCTGTCAAACGCCCCATGAGGTAGTTATCCAGTTAATGAGAAACAAGTAGGCACCTATGCAATACACTCCAGATACTGCGTGGAAAATCACTGGCTTTTCCCGTGAAATCAGCCCGGCATATCGCCAAAAACTGCTTTCTCTTGGCATGTTACCTGGCTCCTCTTTTAATGTGGTGCGCATCGCTCCACTCGGCGACCCCATTCATATCGAAACCCGTCGTGTGAGCCTGGTATTACGCAAAAAAGATCTGGCCTTATTAGAAGTGGAAGCGGTTTCCTGTTAATACGGTGATAACAACAATGAAAAAATTAACCATTGGCTTAATTGGTAATCCAAATTCTGGCAAGACAACCTTATTTAACCAGCTCACTGGTGCACGTCAGCGTGTAGGTAACTGGGCTGGCGTTACCGTCGAACGTAAAGAAGGGCAATTCTCCACCACCGATCATCAGGTCACGCTGGTGGACCTGCCCGGCACCTATTCTCTGACCACCATCTCATCGCAGACCTCGCTCGATGAGCAAATCGCCTGTCACTATATTCTGAGTGGCGACGCCGACCTGCTGATTAACGTGGTGGATGCGTCTAACCTTGAGCGTAACCTGTACCTGACGCTGCAACTGCTGGAACTCGGCATTCCCTGCATCGTGGCACTGAACATGCTCGACATTGCCGAGAAGCAAAATATTCGTATTGAAATTGATGCTCTGTCGGCGCGTCTTGGCTGCCCGGTGATCCCGCTGGTTTCAACCCGTGGTCGCGGTATTGAAGCGCTCAAGCTGGCGATTGATCGCTATAAAGCTAACGAGAATGTGGAACTGGTGCATTACGCACAGCCGCTACTCAACGAAGCAGATTCACTGGCAAAAGTGATGCCTTCCGACATCCCGCTGAAACAACGTCGCTGGCTGGGCCTGCAAATGCTGGAAGGCGATATCTACAGCCGCGCCTACGCCGGTGAAGCGTCGCAGCATCTGGATGCCGCCCTCGCCCGTCTGCGTAATGAGATGGACGATCCGGCGCTGCACATTGCCGATGCGCGTTACCAGTGCATTGCTGCCATCTGTGATGTGGTAAGCAACACCCTGACGGCAGAACCCAGCCGTTTCACCACTGCGGTAGATAAAATCGTGCTCAACCGTTTCCTCGGTCTGCCGATTTTCCTCTTTGTGATGTACCTGATGTTCCTGCTGGCTATCAACATCGGCGGGGCGTTACAGCCGCTGTTTGATGTCGGTTCCGTGGCGCTGTTTGTGCATGGTATTCAGTGGATTGGCTACACGCTCCACTTCCCGGACTGGCTGACTATCTTCCTCGCCCAGGGCCTGGGTGGCGGTATTAACACAGTGCTGCCACTGGTGCCGCAGATCGGCATGATGTACCTGTTCCTCTCCTTCCTTGAGGACTCCGGCTATATGGCGCGTGCGGCGTTTGTGATGGACCGCCTGATGCAGGCGCTGGGCTTGCCGGGGAAATCCTTTGTACCGCTGATCGTCGGCTTCGGTTGTAACGTACCATCGGTAATGGGCGCACGTACGCTTGATGCACCGCGTGAACGCCTGATGACCATCATGATGGCACCGTTTATGTCCTGCGGCGCGCGTCTGGCTATCTTCGCAGTATTCGCGGCTGCCTTCTTCGGGCAGAACGGTGCGCTGGCGGTCTTCTCGCTGTATATGCTCGGTATTGTGATGGCGGTGCTGACTGGCCTGATGCTCAAGTACACCATCATGCGCGGTGAAGCGACGCCGTTTGTCATGGAGCTGCCGGTCTACCATGTACCACACGTTAAAAGCCTGATTATCCAGACCTGGCAGCGTCTGAAAGGCTTCGTTCTGCGTGCTGGTAAAGTGATTATCATCGTCAGCATTTTCCTGAGTGCTTTCAACAGCTTCTCTCTGAGCGGGAAAATCGTCGATAACATCAACGACTCGGCGCTGGCTTCCGTCAGCCGGGTGATCACCCCAGTCTTCAAGCCGATTGGCGTGCATGAAGATAACTGGCAGGCAACGGTTGGCCTGTTTACAGGCGCAATGGCGAAAGAAGTGGTGGTGGGTACGCTCAACACCCTCTACACCGCAGAAAATATTCAGGACGAAGAGTTCAATCCGGCGGAATTTAACCTCGGTGAAGAGCTGTTCAGTGCGGTAGATGAAACCTGGCAGAGCCTGAAAGACACCTTCAGCCTTAGCGTACTGATGAACCCGATTGAAGCGAGCAAAGGCGACGGCGAAATGGGTACCGGGGCGATGGGTGTGATGGATCAGAAATTCGGTAGCGCAGCTGCCGCATACAGCTACCTGATTTTCGTCCTGCTGTACGTACCGTGCATCTCGGTGATGGGTGCTATCGCCCGTGAATCAAGCCGTGGCTGGATGGGCTTCTCCATCCTGTGGGGGCTGAATATCGCTTACTCGCTGGCAACATTGTTCTATCAAGTCGCCAGCTACAGCCAGCATCCAACTTACAGCCTGGTGTGCATTCTGGCGGTTATCCTGTTTAACATCGTGGTTATCGGTTTGCTGCGTCGCGCGCGTAGCCGGGTGGATATCGAACTGCTGGCAACGCGCAAGTCGGTAAGCAGTTGCTGCGCAGCCAACACCACCGGTGATTGCCATTAATGGCTTCACTTATTCAGGTGCGTGATTTGCTGGCGTTACGGGGCCGTATGGAAGCGGCCCAGATAAGCCAGACATTGAACACCCCGCAGCCAATGATTAACGCCATGCTGCAACAGCTGGAAAGCATGGGCAAAGCCGTGCGGATTCAGGAAGAACCTGACGGCTGCCTCTCTGGCAATTGTAAAAGCTGCCCGGAAGGCAAAGCCTGCCTGCGCGAGTGGTGGGCGCTGCGTTAACCATACTCCATCACCTGTTTTGAAAAGCCCGGTATGCGTTTGCATCCGGGCTTTTTTGCGTGCGACTTTCCATAAAAATGTAACCCTTGCAGCACGGCGCAAGTTCCTCTGAAAGCGTCTCGCAGGGATGAAAACTCGCTAATGCACAGGTGTGGAGTGGCGCGTAGAGTCGCGGCATTCAAACAACAGGTGAAGGAACGCCATGAGCAAAAAGCAGAGTTCCACCCCACACGATGCGCTGTTCAAACTCTTTTTACGCCAACCGGAGACGGCGCGCGATTTTCTTGCGTTCCATTTACCGGCACCTATTCACGCGCTCTGTGATATGAAAACCCTCAAGCTGGAGTCGAGCAGCTTTATTGATGACGATCTGCGTGAAAGCTATTCCGACGTGCTGTGGTCGGTGAAAACGGAACAAGGACCAGGATACATCTATTGTCTGATTGAACATCAAAGCACCTCAAACAAACTGATCGCATTTCGCATGATGCGCTACGCCATTGCCGCAATGCAAAATCACCTGGATGCCGGATACAAAACCTTGCCGATGGTGGTGCCATTGTTGTTTTACCACGGTATTGAAAGCCCCTATCCCTATTCGCTGTGTTGGCTTGATTGTTTCGCCGATCCCAACCTGGCAAGGCAGCTTTATGCCTCTGCATTTCCGCTGATTGATGTCACCGTCATGCCTGATGATGAAATCATGCAGCACCGACGTATGGCACTGCTGGAGTTAATTCAAAAACATATTCGTCAACGCGACCTGATGGGGCTGGTAGAGCAAATGGCCTGCTTATTAAGTAGTGGATACGCTAATGACAGACAAATCAAAGGGCTGTTTAATTACATACTGCAAACTGGCGATGCGGTACGTTTTAACGATTTTATCGACGGTGTGGCCGAACGTTCACCGAAACACAAGGAGAGTTTAATGACTATTGCGGAAAGATTGCGGCAGGAGGGGTTTCAGAAAGGTATACGTACCAACGCCCTAAATATTGCCAAAACCATGCTGGATGCCGGAGTCTCTCTTGAGGACGTTTTGCGATTTACCAGCCTGACGGTTGAAGACCTTGCTGAAATAAATCATCAATAACGTAAAGGATGGTTTTAATGACAGATGCAGAAAGAGAATATCTTATTAGTTACCTGATTGGTTATTTATTGGGTCGACGCCTGGAAGCCCTGGATATCGCCAAAAGAATGCTGTAATCCGGAGTCCCTCTTGCGGACATCATGCGTTTTACCGGGGTGTCAGAAGAAGAGTTGGCTGCGGCGAGTCAGTAAAATTCTGTCTCGCCATTTCAAAAGCTGCCTACACCCTCTGCTTCAACGCCACCAGCACGTGACGAAACTCGACTGGATGCGAAATAAACGGCGCATGGGCCGCTTTGGCGAAAATGTACGACTCGCTGTGCGGCCAGAGTTTATCCAGCATCGGCACCACTTTGCGCGGCACCAGACCATCGAGATAACCATACAATCGCAAAAACGGCATGGACACGTTTTGCAGCGACTGACGGAGATCGACCGTTTTCAGGATTTCCAGCCCGCCATTAAGCACGTCAACCTCCGGCATCGGTAACGCCAGAACGGTTTTCTTCAGCGCCCGCGCATCCTGGCGGGCCGTTTCAGTACCCATGGTTTGTAACGCCAGGAACCGTTCCACTGTACGCTGAAAATCATCACTGAGTTGCTGCTGAAATCCCGCCAGCACGTCCGGTTTTATCCCCGGCCACTCGTCACGAGCACTAAAACAAGGTGACGACGCCACGGTGACCAGTGCCTGAACACGCTCGGGATGGGTTAACGCAATCTGGCTTGCCACCAGCCCGCCCAGACTCCAGCCTAACCAAATGGCTTTATCAGGTGCCTGTCGCAGCACGGCTTCGGCCATATCAGCAAGTGACATCGCACCAAATCCCCGACTGCGCCCGAAACCGGGCAGATCAACAAGGTGCAGCGTAAAATGCGAGCTAAGTTCCTCGTCAATGCAACGCCACACTTCGGCATTCAGTCCCCATCCGTGCAGCAGCACAAGATGAACATTCCCCTGACCTTTGGTCTGCCACCAGATGTTATTCATCCGCTATTGTTCTCTTTTGACTTACAAGGATGAACATATGCTAACAGTACCGGGATTATGCTGGCTATGCCGAATGCCACTGGCGTTAGGTCATTGGGGGATTTGTTCGGTCTGTTCACGCGCCGCCCGTACAGATAAAACGTTATGCCCACAATGTGGATTACCCGCCACACACACCCATCTTCCCTGCGGTCGCTGCCTGCATAAACCACCGCCCTGGCAAAGACTGGTCACGGTTGCCGACTATGCGCCGCCGTTAAGTCCGCTTATCCACCAGCTTAAGTTTTCCCGGCGCAGCGAAATCGCCAGCGCCCTGTCACGTCTGTTACTATTGGAAGTCTTACACGCTCGTCGCACCACCGGGTTGCAATTGCCGGATCGCATCATCAGCGTTCCGTTATGGCAGCGACGTCACTGGCGTCGGGGATTTAATCAGAGCGATTTGCTGTGTCAGCCGTTATCACGCTGGTTGCACTGCCGATGGGATAGCGAAGCCGTCACACGAACACGGGCCACTGCGACCCAGCATTTTCTCAGTGCCCGGCTGCGCAAGCGCAACCTGAAAAATGCCTTTCGCCTTGAATTGCCTGTGCAAGGTCGCCATATGGTGATTGTGGATGATGTCGTCACCACCGGAAGTACCGTCGCAGAGATTGCGCAGTTGCTTTTACGCAATGGTGCGGCGACTGTCCAGGTCTGGTGCCTTTGTCGAACCTTGTAGAGCCTCGATGATGGGCGTATTATAACCAACTAAAATAGTCAACTATTAGGCCATTACTATGATCCGTATTTCCGATGCTGCACAAGCGCACTTTGCCAAACTGCTGGCAAATCAGGAAGAAGGGACACAAATCCGCGTATTTGTGATTAACCCTGGCACGCCTAACGCTGAATGTGGCGTTTCTTATTGTCCGCCGGACGCTGTAGAAGCCACCGACACTGCCCTGAAATTTGACCTGCTGACCGCGTATGTTGATGAGTTAAGCGCTCCTTACCTGGAAGATGCAGAGATCGATTTTGTTACCGACCAGTTGGGTTCTCAGCTAACGCTGAAAGCGCCTAATGCCAAAATGCGTAAAGTAGCAGACGATGCACCGCTGATGGAGCGCGTGGAGTATATGCTGCAGTCGCAGATCAACCCACAGCTTGCTGGTCACGGTGGTCGCGTTTCGCTGATGGAAATCACCGAAGACGGTTACGCCATTCTGCAATTTGGCGGCGGCTGTAACGGTTGTTCCATGGTCGATGTGACGCTGAAAGAAGGGATCGAGAAGCAGCTGCTAAACGAATTCCCGGAGCTGAAAGGTGTGCGCGATCTCACCGAACACCAGCGCGGCGAACACTCCTACTACTAAGTTATCCCCTCTTTTGTAGATTGCCCGATGCGACGCTAAAGCGTCATTTCGGGCCTACGTTGAACATGTGCCAGACGTTGGCGCAGCATTGCTTTGGCAAATCCCTCTCTTCGTTTCCTCGCGATAATATGACCAACCTCTCATAATTTAAATTTACCCCGCTCTGGTGATTCTCAAACGCCAGATGTTACCCGTATCATTCACATGGGTACCAAACATACTCCTGACATCTGACTACAATAATTAGTTTTAGTGGGTATCAGTCGTGGTGCCGCAATATCTCTGTTCCCGATTGGGATAATTAGAGTTTGTCGTCAGAAAATTGACGTTACCCATAACAAATGAAAGGCCAGGTAAATCATGCCATTAGTCATTGTTGCTATCGGTGTAATCTTGTTGTTGCTCCTGATGATCCGCTTCAAAATGAACGGCTTCATCGCTCTCGTCCTCGTGGCGCTTGCTGTTGGATTAATGCAAGGAATGCCGCTGGATAAAGTTATTGGCTCCATCAAAGCCGGTGTCGGCGGGACGCTCGGTAGCCTTGCCCTGATCATGGGTTTTGGCGCAATGCTGGGCAAAATGCTGGCAGACTGTGGTGGCGCACAACGTATCGCCACCACGCTGATTGCTAAATTTGGTAAAAAACACATCCAGTGGGCGGTGGTACTGACCGGTTTTACCGTTGGTTTTGCCCTGTTCTATGAAGTGGGTTTCGTGCTGATGCTGCCGCTGGTGTTTACCATCGCGGCTTCCGCGAATATTCCACTGCTGTATGTTGGTGTACCAATGGCGGCTGCACTGTCTGTGACCCACGGCTTCCTGCCACCGCATCCGGGTCCGACTGCGATTGCCACCATTTTCAATGCCGATATGGGTAAAACTCTGCTGTACGGTACTATTCTGGCAATCCCGACCGTGATTCTCGCCGGTCCGGTTTACGCTCGCGTGCTGAAAGGTATCGATAAGCCGATCCCGGAAGGTCTGTACAGCGCGAAAACCTTCAGCGAAGAAGAGATGCCGAGTTTTGGCGTAAGCGTCTGGACCTCTCTGGTCCCGGTTGTGCTGATGGCGATGCGTGCGATTGCCGAAATGATCCTGCCGAAAGGTCACGCTTTCCTGCCGGTAGCGGAGTTCCTCGGTGACCCGGTAATGGCTACGCTGATTGCCGTACTGATTGCGATGTTCACCTTTGGTCTGAACCGTGGTCGTTCAATGGATCAGATTAACGACACGCTGGTTTCTTCCATCAAAATCATTGCGATGATGCTGTTGATTATCGGTGGTGGCGGTGCGTTCAAGCAGGTGCTGGTAGACAGCGGCGTGGACAAATACATTGCTTCCATGATGCACGAAACCAACATTTCTCCGCTGCTGATGGCCTGGTCGATTGCTGCCGTACTGCGTATCGCGCTGGGTTCCGCAACCGTTGCGGCAATCACTGCGGGTGGTATCGCGGCACCGCTGATTGCAACGACGGGTGTTAGCCCGGAGCTGATGGTTATTGCGGTTGGTTCCGGTAGTGTGATTTTCTCTCACGTGAACGATCCGGGCTTCTGGCTGTTCAAAGAGTACTTTAACCTGACTATCGGCGAGACCATCAAGTCCTGGTCGATGCTGGAAACCATTATCTCGGTGTGCGGTCTGGTAGGCTGTCTGCTGCTGAATATGGTGATTTGATAACACCGACTGCCGGATGCATCGCATCCGGCATCAACCGCACCCTACTACTTCTTCGCTGCCGCTCTGCGCCGTCTGTCCAAATCCTTCAGCAACTTGTTCACGCCATCATCGGCAAACATCGCCTCAAGCGTTGCAGAGAGCTTGCGCCGCCAGTTTTTATACTGGTAACTGGTGCCGGGAATATTTACCGGTTCCGCCATATCCAGCCAGTCTTCTGGCTGTAGCCCTAACAGGGCACTGTTACTGTCAGCGATATAACGTTGCAAACCACGATTCAGCGTCGGCGTCATCGACATCAACGATGCCTTATGCCCGGCACGTTTTGGCAGGCAACCATATTTATGCAGAGCATCCAGCAGTCCTTGCTTCGCCAGTTCGCGATCCTGATACAGACCGCGCAGTACCACTTCATCCGGATACAACCCCAGCGTTTTGCCCAGCGTTAGATCCCCGCTCTCCCAGTAGCCGCGTAGCGTAGGCAGGTCGTGTGTCGCCGCAACCGCCATCGACTGCTCTGGGTACGCTTTCGGTGAGCGGAATGTCTTCTCGTGGTCGTTTTCGAAATAGAGCACTTTGTAGGAGTACACACCGCTGCTGCGCAGCTTACCGACAATCTCTACCGGTACGGTACCGAGATCTTCACCAATCACCATGCAGCGATGACGTTTACTTTCGAGTGCCAGAATCGAGAGCAGATCATCCACCGGATAGTGTACATACGCGCCCTGATCCGCCGTCTCGCCATACGGTATCCACCACAAACGCAGCATCGACATCACATGGTCAATTCGTAATGCGCCGCAGTTTTGCATATTGGCACGCAACAGCTCGATAAACGGTTCATAGGCACGCGCGGTGATGATATGCGGGTCCATTGGCGGCAATCCCCAGTTCTGCCCCAACGGGCCGAGGATATCCGGCGGTGCGCCTACCGACGCTTTCAGGCAATACAGTTCACGGTCGCACCAGGTTTCCGCCCCACCTTCCGCTACGCCAACCGCCAGATCACGATACAAGCCAATCGGCATTTCATAGCCCTGGCTTATCTCCCAGCAGTCGGCAAACTGGCTGTAAGCCAGCCACTGCAACCAGAGATAAAAATCGACGTCATCACGATGTTCTTCGCAGAACTGGTGCACTTCTGGTGAATCCACGTTCTGATACATCTCTGGCCATGCAGGCCAGCCCCAGCGCATTTCGTCCTCTTTCACTTGCTGGGCATGTAGTGCGTCAAACGCCGCCTGCCAGAACAGGCTGTCGCCTTGCTCGGCAACAAACTGGCGAAACGCGGTCATCTGTTCATCATCACGTTGCGCGAAACCTTTCCACGCCATTCGTAATGCTGTCATTTTTAGGGCGGTAACCGTGGAGTAATCAACCCAGTCGGCATCCCGCGCCTGTTGCAGCGTCTGTTGCGTGGTCGGCAACTTCCACCAGGCCTGAGCCTCTTCGCTAAGATGGAAATCTTCGACGGCGTTAACGTCGATATAAATCACATTCAGCCAACGGCGAGAAGACGGGCTATACGGGCTGGCACTTTCCGGATTTGCCGGATAGAGCGCATGAATCGGGTTCAGACCGATGAACGACCCGCCACGTTTTGCCACATCCTCAAGCATCGCTTTGAGATCGCCAAAATCCCCAATACCCCAGTTTTTTTCCGATCGCAGCGTATAAAGCTGAACGCAGGCACCCCACAGCTTTTGTTTATTCAGCAACGCCTGCGGTTCGTAACAGCGTTTCGGTGCCACAATCACCCGGCAATGCGCGCGCTGGTCGTCCTGGGTGAGTGTCAGCGTGTGATAACCTTCCGGCAGCTTCGTCGGTAGATTGAACGCTTTGCCCCCCGTTACATGGCCTTTGTACTGCGTTCCTTCTTCGGTGGTCAGCAGCCAGCTATATTCGCCGCTGCCCTCCACCACCATCGGCATTTTTTTGCCGCTGGTATAAACCATGACATTCGGGACTGGCGTTACCGCCACTTTCGTGGCGGTACGTTGATGCATCGCGTCAAGCAAACGCCGTTTGGTTTCGGCGCTAATCGACTGCGGTTTACCGTGGGCATTGATGTAATTGGGGCTAATCCCCGCCGCCAGCGCGGCATTATCCAGACGTTTGCTTTCCATCGAGCTTCCTTAGCGTTTTGCCTGCCAGATACGAGCCTGATAATCGCGAATAGAGCGATCCGAGCTAAACATACCGCAGCGGGCGGTATTGAGGATCGCCGCGCGGGTCCAGGCCTCCTGGTCGCGGTACAGCACATCCACCTGCTTTTGTGCCTCTACATAAGCGGCGAAATCTGCCATCACCAGATACGGATCGCCGCCCTGTTTGCCGATACTGTGCAGCATCTGGTCGAAGGCATGCTTATCGCCGTCGCTGTATTTACCGCTTTCCAGCTCTTTCAATACTGCGTCCAGCACCTTATCTTTCTTCCGCCATTTCACCGGGTCGTAGCCTTTGGCCAGAATTGCCTTCACTTGTTCCACGGTATGACCAAAAATAAAGATATTTTCTTCACCGACTTTCTCAGCGATTTCAACGTTCGCACCATCCAGCGTACCGACAGTAAGCGCACCATTGAGCGCCAGTTTCATATTGCCGGTACCGGAAGCTTCTTTACCTGCCGTCGAAATTTGTTCGGAGATATCCGCCGCCGGGATCAGTTTTTCCGCCGCCGAAACACAATAATCCGGCAAGAACACCACCTTCAACTTGTCGCCAACCAGCGGATCGTTGTTGATCACGTCAGCCACTTTGTTGATCGCAAAGATAATGTTTTTCGCCAGGTAGTAGCCCGGTGCCGCTTTCGCGCCAAAGAGGAAGACGCGCGGTACGCGATCAGCCTGCGGGTTTTCACGAATTTCTTTGTACAACGCCAGAATATGCAGCAGATTCAGGTGCTGGCGTTTGTACTCATGCAGACGTTTGATCTGAATATCGAAAATCGCCTGTGGATTGATCTCAATACCGGTACGAACTTTCACAAACTCTGCCAGACGGACTTTATTCGCCTGCTTGATCTCGCGATATTGCTGACGGAATTTCGCATCATCAGCGAATTTTTCCAGATTGATCAGTTGATCGAGATCGTTAGCCCACTCTTTTTTCAGTGATTTATCCAACAGAGCCGCCAGTGCCGGGTTGCACTGTTTGATCCAGCGACGTGGGGTAATACCGTTGGTGACGTTATGGAATTTGTTCGGCCATAGCTGGTGATATTCCGGGAACAGATCTTTCACTACCAGATCCGAGTGCAGCGCCGCAACACCGTTTACCGCGAAACCGCCAACTACACACAGGTTCGCCATATGCACTTGTTTGTCGTGTACCACCGCCAGTTTGGCCCATACTTTCTCATCGCCCGGCCAGGTTTTTTCCACCAGCGTTTTAAAGCGTGTATTAATTTCGTTAATAATCTGCATGTGGCGCGGCAGTAAGCCTTTCACCAGTTTCACATCCCAGCGTTCCAGCGCTTCTGGCATCAGGGTATGGTTGGTGTAAGCGAATGTTTTGCTGGTAATGGCCCAGGCGTCATCCCAGCTCATCTGGTGCTCATCGATCAGCACGCGCAGCAGTTCTGGAATCGCGATAGTTGGGTGGGTATCGTTCAGCTGAATAACTTCATAATCCGCCAGTTCGTGCAGTTTACGCCCCGCCAGATGATGGCGACGCAAAATATCCGCTACCGAGCAGGCACACTGGAAGTATTGCTGCATCAGGCGCAGCTTTTTACCGGCAGTATGGTTGTCGTTTGGATAGAGAACTTTGGTCAGTTTTTCCGCGTTGATGCCCTGCTGTTCGGCACGCAGGAAATCACCGTCATTAAATTTAGTCAGATCAAACGGATGTGCATGCATCGCCTGCCACAGACGCAGCGGCTGCGCCACGCCATTACGATAGCCGACAACGGGGAGATCCCACGCTTGACCGGTAATGGTAAACTCCGGCTCCCAGCGTCCGTCTTTCGTCACTTTACCGCCAATCCCTACCTGCACATCCAGTGCTTCGTTGTGGCGGAACCACGGGTAGTTACTGCGATGCCAGTCATCCGGCGCTTCAACCTGTTTGCCATCGACAAAAGACTGGCGGAACAAACCATATTGATAGTTCAGACCGTAACCCGTCGCAGACTGACCGACAGTTGCCATTGAGTCGAGGAAGCACGCCGCCAGACGTCCCAGACCACCGTTACCCAGCGCCGGGTCAATCTCTTCTTCCAGCAAGTCAGTCAGGTTGATGTCATAAGCCTTCAACGAATCCTGTACATCCTGATACCAGCCGAGATTCAACAGGTTGTTGCCCGTCAGGCGACCAATCAAAAACTCCATTGAGATGTAGTTAACATGCCGCTGATTCGCCACCGGTTTGGCAAATGGCTGAGCACGCAGCATTTCGGCCAGTGCTTCGCTCACTGCCAGCCACCACTGACGAGGGGTCATTTCAGCCGCAGAATTTAAGCCATAACGCTGCCACTGACGTGAAAGCGCTTCCTGAAATTGCTTATCGTTAAAAATAGGTTGTGACATAGGAGTTCCACTTTTCTTAGATTTTCAACACAACGTTATCGCTAGTTTGCCAGGCTCGATGTTGACCTTCCTCATCCTGCGGGGGATTAGGCAGGGAGGAGTTGCGGGGATGAGCAAGGAAATGTGATCTCGACCACTTAAAGCTAGTGCAAACCACAGGATTAGCAGCAAATCAATGCCATACAGCGCAGAAAATCTGTATCTAAGTGCAAAAAATGGCCGTTGCGTATTTTCAAAAAGCGGAAGGTAACTCTATAAATTAAGTAAAGGAGTGAAACAGTTTCATAAGTAAAATATCAAGTGTGCTCCATCTCATTCTTAATAGATTTATTAAGATCATCTTTTTAGATGGCACTTTCATCAGGGATAAAGAAAAAACCCTTGCTTAAATGAAACTGATGAACATAAGGGAAATACCGTACAACCCAGCATTCACGCTGTATCAGCGTCGTTTTAGGTGAGTCATTAATAAAGATTTGGAATTGTGACAGAGTGCAAATTCAGACACATAAAAAAACGTCATCGCTTGCATTAGAAAGGTTTCTGGCCGACCTTATAACCATTAATTACGAAGCGCAAAAAAAATAATATTTCCTCATTTTCCACAGTGAAGTGATTAACTATGCTGATTCCGTCAAAATTAAGTCGTCCGGTTCGACTCGACCATACCGTGGTTCGTGAGCGCCTGCTGGCTAAACTTTCCGGCGCGAACAACTTCCGGCTGGCGCTGATCACAAGTCCTGCGGGCTACGGAAAGACCACGCTCATTTCCCAGTGGGCGGCAGGCAAAAACGATATCGGCTGGTACTCGCTGGATGAAGGTGATAACCAGCAAGAGCGTTTCGCCAGCTATCTCATTGCCGCCGTGCAGCAGGCAACCAACGGTCACTGTGCGATATGTGAGACGATGGCGCAAAAACGGCAATATGCCAGTCTGACGTCACTCTTCGCCCAGCTTTTCATTGAGCTGGCGGAATGGCATAGCCCACTTTATCTGGTCATCGATGACTATCATCTAATCACTAATCCAGTGATCCACGAGTCAATGCGCTTCTTTATTCGCCATCAACCAGAAAATCTCACCCTGGTGGTGTTGTCACGCAACCTTCCGCAACTGGGCATTGCCAATCTGCGTGTTCGTGACCAACTGCTGGAAATTGGCAGTCAGCAACTGGCATTTACCCATCAGGAAGCGAAGCAGTTTTTTGATTGCCGTCTGTCATCGCCGATTGAAGCCGCAGAAAGCAGTCGGATTTGTGATGACGTTTCCGGTTGGGCGACGGCACTGCAGCTAATCGCCCTCTCCGCCCGGCAGAATACCCACTCAGCCCATAAGTCGGCACGCCGCCTGGCGGGAATCAATGCCAGCCATCTTTCGGATTATCTGGTCGATGAGGTTTTGGATAACGTCGATCTCGCAACGCGCCATTTTCTGTTGAAAAGCGCCATTTTGCGCTCAATGAACGATGCACTCATCACCCGTGTGACCGGCGAAGAAAACGGGCAAATGCGCCTCGAAGAGATTGAGCGTCAGGGGCTGTTTTTACAGCGGATGGATGATACCGGCGAGTGGTTCTGCTATCACCCGCTGTTTGGTAACTTCCTGCGCCAGCGCTGCCAGTGGGAACTGGCGGCGGAGCTGCCGGAAATCCACCGTGCCGCCGCAGAAAGCTGGATGGCCCAGGGATTTCCCAGCGAAGCGATTCATCATGCGTTGGCGGCAGGCGATGCGCTGATGCTGCGCGATATTCTGCTTAATCACGCCTGGAGTCTGTTCAACCATAGCGAACTGTCGCTGCTGGAAGAGTCGCTTAAGGCCCTGCCGTGGGACAGTTTGCTGGAAAATCCGCAGTTAGTGTTATTGCAGGCGTGGCTGATGCAAAGCCAACATCGCTACGGCGAAGTTAACACCCTGCTAGCCCGTGCTGAACATGAAATCAAGGACATCAGAGAAGGCACCATGCACGCAGAATTTAACGCTCTGCGCGCCCAGGTAGCGATTAACGATGGTAATCCGGATGAAGCGGAACGGCTGGCAAAACTGGCACTGGAAGAACTGCCTCCGGGCTGGTTCTATAGCCGCATTGTAGCAACCTCAGTGCTGGGTGAAGTATTGCACTGCAAAGGCGAATTGACCCGTTCACTGGCGTTAATGCAGCAAACCGAACAGATGGCGCGCCAGCACGATGTCTGGCACTACGCCTTATGGAGTTTAATCCAGCAAAGTGAAATTCTGTTTGCCCAAGGGTTCCTGCAAACCGCGTGGGAAACGCAGGAAAAAGCGTTCCAGCTGATCAACGAGCAGCATCTGGAACAGCTGCCAATGCATGAGTTTCTGGTGCGCATTCGTGCGCAGCTGTTATGGGCCTGGGCGCGGCTGGATGAAGCCGAAGCGTCGGCGCGTAGCGGGATTGAAGTCTTGTCGTCTTATCAGCCACAGCAACAGCTTCAGTGCCTGGCAATGTTGATTCAATGCTCGCTGGCCCGTGGTGATTTAGATAACGCCCGTAGCCAGCTTAACCGTCTGGAAAACCTGCTGGGGAATGGCAAATATCACAGCGACTGGATCTCTAACGCCAACAAAGTCCGGGTGATTTACTGGCAAATGACCGGCGATAAAGCCGCCGCTGCCAACTGGTTGCGCCATACGGCTAAACCGGAGTTTGCGAACAACCACTTCCTGCAAGGTCAATGGCGCAACATTGCCCGTGCACAAATCTTGCTGGGCGAGTTTGAACCGGCAGAAATTGTTCTCGAAGAACTCAATGAAAACGCCCGCAGTCTGCGGTTGATGAGCGATCTCAACCGTAACCTGTTGCTGCTTAATCAACTGTACTGGCAGGCCGGACGTAAAAGTGACGCTCAGCGCGTGTTGCTGGACGCATTAAAACTGGCAAATCGCACCGGATTTATCAGCCATTTTGTGATTGAAGGCGAAGCGATGGCGCAACAACTGCGCCAGCTGATTCAACTCAATACGCTGCCGGAACTGGAACAGCATCGCGCACAGCGTATTCTGCGAGAAATCAATCAACATCATCGGCATAAATTCGCCCATTTCGATGAGAATTTCGTTGAACGTCTGCTAAATCATCCGGAAGTGCCAGAACTGATCCGCACCAGCCCGTTGACCCAACGTGAATGGCAGGTACTGGGGCTGATTTACTCCGGTTACAGCAACGAGCAAATTGCAGGCGAGCTGGAAGTGGCGGCAACCACCATCAAAACGCATATCCGCAATCTGTACCAAAAACTCGGTGTCGCCCACCGTCAGGCCGCGGTACAACACGCGCAGAAACTGCTGAAGATGATGGGATATGGGGTATGAGTTCAGCCGGATATTACGTCGGATCCGGCTTACATCTTTATATCATTCAATGCTCACCCGCGTTACGCCATCAGCCTCCACCAGACTAAACCGCACTGGCAAGAAACGCTCCACCACCGCGATATTGGTCAGCAGATGGCATGAGGGATGGGCGACCGTAAATTCTCCCGCGCCCGCCAGCGCCATCGGTAGCACCAGCTGGTCGGCGAGATATTCCCCCACTGCCGCCGGGCTTGCCAGGTAGCGTTTCACCTCTTTCACTAACTGCGCGGCTACCACTTCGGCACTGACGCGCTTTTCACCGACGACGAAAAAGCGTTCAGTGATATTTTCACTTTCGACTTCCAGCGAGACGGTATTACCCGGCCCCTGGTCGCGCGGCAGGCTATGAATATTCTGCTCATGCAGGGAAAAACTTGCCACCAGCGTAGCGATTTCACGCTCAGCAACATGCCTCGGCACGCCAGCTAATAGCACCTCTCCACGCATCTGCACAATGTTCCCGCGCTCGCCAAGTTGCAAGGTGTTAAACAATGCCACGGGCGAGACTTCCGCTGCCACCACCCCGCCTCCAGCAGGATAAAAACCGTGGCGTAATAATGTGGTTTGCTGATGAATGCCCATTTTCGCCAGCAGCGGCTCCAGCACCCGACAGATAAAATCCGCAGGCGGTGCCGACGGGTTATCGGTGCCACCGCTCACTTCAACACGCGAAGGTCCATCAGCAAACCACAGCGCGGGCAGCACCGTTTGCAGTACCAGCGTACAACTTCCGGCGCTACCGATAGCAAAGCGGTAATCGCCGCCGTGCACGGTACCTGGCCGGAAGACCAGACGCTGCGACCCTAGCTCCGCGCCTTCCACCGTTGCCCTACAAATTTCCGCAGCCGCTTTTACCGCGGTCAGATGCTGGCGCAACAGCCCCGGTTTCGCCCGCCCGGCACGAATGCCAGTGATGGTAAATGGCTGGCCAGTTATCATCGACAGGCTCAGCGCCGAGCGCAGGATCTGCCCGCCGCCTTCGCCCTGTGCGCCATCCAGCGCAATCATCCTTTTCATCATTTATCCTTTTACGCACACCACCTGACGCAGGGTATAGATAACTTCCACCAGATCGCTTTGTGCCGCCATCACCGCATCAATATCTTTATACGCCATCGGGATTTCGTCGATCACTTCGGCATCTTTACGGCATTCCACATGCGCGGTGGCACGAATTTGATCTTCCACGCTGAACAGTTTTTTCGCTTTGGTACGGCTCATTACCCGCCCGGCACCGTGGCTGCACGAACAGAACGATTCTTCATTTCCCAGCCCACGGACGATAAAGCTTTTCGCTCCCATCGACCCTGGAATAATTCCATATTGACCCGCACGCGCAGACACCGCGCCTTTACGCGTCACGTAGATCTCTTCACCAAAGTGCTGTTCTTTTTGCACATAGTTGTGATGACAGTTGATCTCTTCCATCGCCAGCGTTTGTGGCTGTCTTACCGTTTTCTGCGTAACGCTCTGCAACGCCGTTACCACGTTTTCCATCATCGCATCGCGGTTAAGGCTGGCAAAAAGCTGCGCCCAGGCCACGGCTTTCAGGTAATCATCAAAGTATTCCGTACCTTCCATAAAGTACGCCAGATCACGCGACGGCAACGTCTCAAGTTGGTCCTGCATCTCTTTTTGCGCCAGATCGATAAAGTAAGTCCCGATGGCGTTACCAATTCCGCGTGAACCGGAGTGCAGCATAATCCACACCTGGTCCGACTCATCAAGGCAGATTTCAATAAAGTGGTTACCCGTTCCCAGCGTTCCCAGGTGTTTATAGTTATTAGTGTTAAGGAAACGCGGATATTTTTGCGTTAACCACTGATAACCGACTTCCAGCTCAGTCCATTTCGCATCGACGTTAACAGGCGGGTTTTCCCATGCGCCTTTATCACGTTTACAACGGCCAGTAGTACGTCCGTGCGGCACGGCCGTTTCAATCGCCTGACGCAGCTCCGCCAGGTTTTCAGGCAGGTCTGCCGCCGTTAACGCGGTACGCAGCGCGTTCATTCCACAACCGATATCCACGCCCACCGCCGCCGGAATAATCGCCCCTTTGGTCGGGATCACGCTACCAATGGTGGAACCTTTACCCAGGTGTACATCAGGCATTACCGCAATATGTTTGAAAATAAACGGCATCTTCGCCGTATTAATAAGTTGCTGACGCGCATCGGCCTCTACCGGCACGCCTTTGGTCCACATTTTTACCGGGGCATTTTCAGTGGTCAGTAATTCGTAATTCATTTTGTTTTTCTCTTTTCGTTGTTTGCTGTCCTGATAATTGCAACCGTCGTGCCAGAAAATTAATTAAGCAGCTTAATTTTTTAATTCATTGTTTTTAATAGATTAAATCTTTACGTCCGTAAACGGAGATTTCCCGCAAAGCCAATTTACCGATAATGAAATATCGTCTTTTATAAGGATATCTAAGATGCGTAAAACAGTGGCTTTTGGTTTTGTCGGAACGGTGCTGGATTATGCCGGGCGCGGCAGTCAGCGCTGGTCAAAATGGCGTCCGACACTCTGTCTATGCCAGCAAGAATCGTTAGTTATCGATCGGCTGGAATTATTGCACGACGCCCGCTCGCGCTCGCTATTCGAAACGCTTAAACGCGATATCGCCAGCGTTTCGTCAGAAACAGAAGTGGTGGGCGTTGAGATAGAACTGCATAACCCGTGGGATTTCGAAGAGGTTTACGCCTGCCTGCATGATTTCGCCCGTGGTTACGCGTTCCAGCCAGAAAAAGAAGACTATTTAATTCACATCACCACCGGTACCCACGTCGCGCAGATTTGCTGGTTTCTGCTGGCAGAAGCGCGTTATCTACCCGCCCGGTTGATACAATCTTCACCACCGCGCAAAAAAGAACAACCGCGCGGCGCAGGTGAAGTGACGATTATCGATCTCGATTTAAGCCGTTATAACGCCATCGCCAGCCGCTTTGCCGAGGAACGCCAGCAAACCCTCGACTTCCTCAAATCCGGCATTGCCACACGCAACCCCCACTTCAACCGCATGATTGAGCAGATCGAAAAAGTGGCGATCAAATCCCGCGCACCGATCCTGCTTAACGGCCCAACCGGTGCGGGCAAGTCGTTTCTGGCACGACGCATCTTTGAATTGAAACAGGCGCGGCATCAGTTTAGCGGCGCATTTGTAGAAGTGAACTGCGCCACCCTGCGCGGCGATACCGCCATGTCGACGCTGTTTGGTCATGTGAAAGGCGCGTTCACCGGGGCGCGGGAATCTCGTGAAGGATTATTACGCAGCGCCAACGGTGGCATGTTGTTTCTTGATGAGATTGGCGAACTGGGCGCAGACGAACAGGCGATGTTGCTGAAAGCCATTGAAGAGAAAACCTTTTATCCGTTTGGCAGCGATCGCCAGGTGAGTAGCGACTTTCAGCTTATCGCCGGAACGGTGCGCGATTTGCGTCAGCTGGTTGCCGAAGGCAAATTCCGCGAAGATCTGTACGCGCGGATCAATCTCTGGACCTTCACCCTGCCGGGTCTACTCCAGCGCCAGGAAGATATTGAACCGAACCTGGATTATGAAGTGGAGCGCCACGCCTCACTCACTGGCGACAGCGTGCGTTTTAACACCGAAGCGCGGCGCGCCTGGCTGGCTTTTGCGACCTCTCCCCAGGCAACATGGCGCGGTAACTTTCGCGAACTTTCTGCCAGCGTCACGCGGATGGCAACCTTTGCCACTAGCGGACGCATCACTCGGGAAGTGGTGGAAGATGAGATAAACCGTCTGCGCTATAACTGGCAGGAGAGTCGCCCCTCCGCGATTACGGCGTTGCTGGGCGCAGAGGCAGAAAACATCGATCTCTTCGACCGTATGCAACTGGAACACGTTATCGCTATCTGCCGCCAGGCAAAGTCGCTTTCTGCTGCCGGACGACAGCTTTTTGATGTTTCGCGCCAGGGCAAAGCCAGCGTCAATGACGCGGATCGGCTACGCAAATACCTGGCGCGTTTTGGTCTGACGTGGGAAGCCGTGCAGGATCAGCACAGCTCCAGTTGAATATGATGGTCCGTCAGCACCTGCATCACGCTTACTGGCGGCGGGGCGTCGGTGTAGACGGCATCTACCATGCTGATACTGCCCATATTGACCATCGCGTTACGGCCAAATTTCGAGTGATCGACAACCAGCATAACGTGGCGCGAGTTCTCAATAATGGCGCGTTTGGTGCGAACTTCGTGGTAATCGAACTCCAGCAGCGAGCCGTCGCTATCGATGCCACTAATCCCCAGAATGCCGAAATCAAGGCGGAACTGGGAGATAAAATCGAGCGTCGCTTCGCCTATGATCCCACCATCGCGGCTACGTAATTCGCCACCGGCGAGAATAATGCGAAAATCTTCTTTTACCATCAACGTGTTAGCGACGTTGAGATTGTTGGTGACAATGCGCAAATTGCTGTGATTAAGCAGCGCGTGCGCCACCGCTTCCGGGGTGGTGCCGATATCGATAAACAGCGTCGAGCCGTTGGGGATTTGCTCCGCCACTTTGCGGGCAATACGCTCTTTTTCTTCGGTCTGGGTGGCTTTGCGATCGTGCCACGGCGTGTTAACCGAACTGGAAGGTAGCGCCGCGCCGCCATGATGGCGCAGGATCAGGTTTTGCTCCGCCAGCTCGTTGAGGTCGCGACGAATAGTCTGCGGGCTGACGGAGAAGTGCTCCACCAGTTCCTCGGTACTGACATAACCTTGCTGTTTAACCAGTTCGATAATACCGTTGTGACGTTGTGTTTGTTTCATTTATAAATCCCTGGAATTATTTTCGTTTTCGCGCATTGAGCGAATCAACAAAAGCCATCGCTAAACCCACGGCTAACCCGGCGATGTGTGCTCCGTTCGCCATCGACATCCCAAACAAATCAAACCATCCGGCGACAATCCAGATCAGCGCAAAGATAATTAACCCACGTTGCAGGTAAATGCCACTTTGCGGATCGCGTTCGCCACGTAGCCAGACGTAGCCCATCAGCGCATACACCACGCCAGAAAGCCCGCCAAACCACGGCCCGCTGAATTTTTGCTGCACATAGCCGCTTAACAGGGCGCTAATGAGAGTAATGACAATTAGCTTACCGCTACCGAGGCGTTTTTCCACCGCTCCGCCGAGATACCACCACCAGAGCAGGTTAAAGAGGATATGCATCAGCGAGAAGTGCATTAACGCGTGGGTGAAGTAACGCCAGAACTCAAATTTCAGTGTCGGATCGAATGGCCAGGCCAGCCATAACATCACTTCCTGATCGCCGAGAATTTGCATGGCAATAAACACCACCACGCAGGCGATCATCATCACCCAGGTTACCGGGCCTGCGCGTTCACGCAAGGCAGCAAAGAAAGGATAACGGCGATAATGCAGGCCACTGCCGGTATGGCCCGCCTGCCAGCTGGCCGCCAGATAACGCGGATCTGCCGGGTTTTCGAGAAAACGCACCAGCTCCGCCCGCACGCGCTCGGCCTGGGACTCATCCGCCAGCCAGACATCGCTTTGGTTATGTTGTTGAATCGTGAGGATAACACCCTGCGTCGCCATGTAATCAACAAACGCCTGCGCCACGCGGGGGTTAGCAAAAGAGGTAATCATCAACATCGTTGCTGTCGCTTATTCCACACAAAAGGGGACAGTATAAAGCGTTACGCGCCGTACGCCACCTCTGCGGGAAACTGACGCTGCCAGGCTTCAAAGCCGCCGTCAATGCTATAGACCACATCGTAGCCCTGTTGCAGCAGATACTGCGCCGCACCTTTGCTGCTATTGCCGTGGTAACACATCACCATCACCGGAGTGTCAAAGTCGTTATCACGCATAAACGCGCCCAGCGTGTCGTTAGTCAAATGGAAAGCCTGCACCGCATGCCCCATAGCGAAACTCTGTGGATCGCGAATATCGACCAGCACCGCCTCTTTTTCCTGCAACTTCTGGTGCGCGTCGGCAACGTTAATACATTCGAACTGATCCATGCGTCTCTCTTTCTTTACAAACAAGTGGGCAAATTTACCGCACAGTTTACGTCGAAGCGGCAGATAAACGCCATAATGTTATACATATCACTCTAAAATGTTTTTTCAATGTTACCTAAAGCGCGATTCTTTGCTAATATGTTCGATAACGAACATTTGTGAGCTTTAACGAAAGTGAATGAGGGCAGCATGGAAACCAAAGATCTGATTGTGATAGGTGGCGGCATCAATGGTGCTGGTATCGCGGCAGACGCCGCTGGACGCGGTTTATCCGTGCTGATGCTGGAGGCGCAGGATCTCGCTTGTGCGACCTCTTCCGCCAGTTCAAAACTCATTCACGGTGGCCTGCGCTACCTTGAGCACTATGAATTCCGCCTGGTCAGCGAGGCGCTGGCTGAACGTGAAGTGCTACTGAAAATGGCCCCGCATATCGCCTTCCCGATGCGTTTTCGCCTGCCGCATCGTCCGCATCTGCGCCCGGCGTGGATGATTCGGATTGGTCTGTTTATGTACGATCATCTGGGTAAACGCACCAGCCTACCGGGATCAACCGGTTTGCGTTTTGGCACAAATTCAGTATTAAAACCGGAAATTAAGCGCGGATTCGAATATTCCGACTGTTGGGTAGACGACGCTCGTCTGGTACTCGCCAACGCCCAGATGGTGGTGCGTAAAGGCGGTGAAGTGCTTACCCGTACTCGTGCCACTTCTGCTCGCCGCGAAAACGGCCTGTGGATTGTGGAAGCGGAAGATATCGATACCGGCAAAAAATATAGCTGGCAAGCGCGCGGCCTCGTGAACGCCACCGGCCCGTGGGTGAAACAGTTCTTCGACGAGGGGATGCATCTGCCTTCGCCTTATGGCATTCGCCTGATCAAAGGCAGCCATATTGTAGTGCCACGCGTACATACCCAGAAGCAAGCCTACATTCTGCAAAACGAAGATAAACGTATTGTGTTCGTGATCCCGTGGATGGACGAGTTTTCCATCATCGGCACCACCGATGTGGAATACAAAGGTGATCCGAAAGCCGTGAAGATTGAAGAGAGTGAAATCAATTACCTGCTGAAAGTGTATAACACGCACTTTAAAAAGCAGTTAAGCCGGGACGATATCGTCTGGACCTACTCCGGCGTGCGTCCGCTATGTGATGATGAGTCCGACTCGCCGCAGGCTATTACTCGTGATTACACGCTTGATATCCATGATGAAAACGGTAAAGCGCCGCTGCTGTCGGTATTCGGCGGTAAGCTGACCACCTACCGCAAACTGGCGGAACATGCGCTGGAAAAACTGACGCCGTATTATCAGGGCATTGGTCCGGCGTGGACGAAAGAGAGCGTGCTACCGGGCGGAGCCATTGAAGGCGACCGCGACGATTACGCCGCGCGTCTGCGCCGCCGTTACCCATTCCTGACCGAATCGCTGGCACGTCACTACGCGCGCACTTACGGCAGCAACAGCGAGCTTCTGCTCGGCAATGCCGGGGCGATAGGCGATCTCGGGGAAGATTTCGGACATGAGTTCTACGAAGCGGAGCTGAAATACCTGGTGGATCACGAATGGGTCCGCCGCGCCGACGATGCCCTGTGGCGTCGCACAAAACAAGGCATGTGGCTGAATGCGGAACAACAATCTCGTGTGAGTCAGTGGCTGGTGGAGTATACGCAGCAGAAGTTGTCGCTGGCTTCGTAAGGATGATGCCCGGTTGTGAAGTGCAACCGGGCTATTTGGATTCTTAGACTATTCATTGTAAATAATTGAATAACGGCCCCTGAGCTAAAATCGCCAAACTTAAGCACGTTACCCACTCACCCCACTTCTGCCTCTGGCTTCTATTTTTTCTGCACCAATGGCAATAATATCCCAATGCAAAACCAAGCTGTGCACTAATCGGGCCGACAAAATCAGTCCACGGCTGCGGCCAAAAAGGGGAAAAATTCAGGGGAGGCCAGACAAACGTAAGAAAGAAATTTCGGATATTTTCCTGCAACGCTGATTTCTCTGGAGAAATATAAAGAATGAAATTCGAGAGAATTAACCAGAAATAGACCGGAGAAAAGACCAGTCAGCAATGCAGTCTGTTTTTTAATTCAGGAGGCGTTCTGCGGGAGAATTGCCAACCGATGCCACCCATTACACTGAAAAAAAGTGCATATTCAACCATTAACTCAAGTTGTAATTCCTGAAGAGAAATACGCACAACCAGGAGCGGAAAGGAAAATATTATTTCTGCCAGAAAAGTTAACGTGAATATAAGTACGGCTAAGACAATAACCGTCGGCCATACCAATAATGGCACGATAACAAAACCGAGAATTACAGGGGGAATATAAAGCCGGAATTTAATCATTTTTATTTTCCTGGTGATTCGGATGATGCGTCATACATCGCGCATAAACACTCATCAATCATCCAGTCGTCTTCCCAGACCTGATAATGTGTGCCCTGTTCGGGCTGATTAAGCGGGTTCTCAATCGCCTGCCGCGCGCGTTCTTTCAGGATAGATTGATTATTACTAGCCCAAGTATTAGTTTGAGTGGTAATGGCTTTATCGATATCGTCCTGGTTATCTCTGATATAACCGTCACGATACGTATTCAATAAACAGGCAAGAGACGCTGCCGACCAAAAGCCGGGAACTGAAATAATGGCATCAAGCAATGGTGAAAGAGCGATATCGGCACGGAAAAACATTTCCAGCATGTACTGTAATTCGACAATTTCATCGCCGGATACCCAATCAGTCATATACTGGCAAGCAAATTGCTGCAATATTGCCCGTTCATCCTCACGCCAGTTTTCTTTACTGGCAAGATTTATACGCCGTAGAGAAAATACTTCGTGAATATTGTCAAATTGCCCCTGTGCAACAAACTCCAGTAAACGAGGAAGAAAATAACGAACCTCATCGCTGTTTTGCGGATCAGGTCCTGGACTACTATTCCAGGCATTGATTAAGGAATAAGGAATCGCTCGCAACGATGTATTCCGTAATGCTTTTTGTTCCTGTTGACTCAGGCAATATTCACAACAAACCACAAATTTCTGCGGCACCGGATAACGACGAAAAATATGATAAACCTGCTCAATTACTGCCTGCATAGCGGGGCTGGGTTGCATAATTACCCCCTCGCCCGCTGATCGTGCATAAACGGCTGATAGATAAAAAGGGCATTCGCCGCGTTCAGGAAAATATTAATGATATCCATATTGTAATCCTGCTTAATGCAACGTTTTATACAGCGGCACATATCCCACATCTTCTACCGGACTCTGCCCCTGCGGCGTTAAAAACCATTCGACCAGTTTTTGTGTTTCTGACGTTGTATTTTCTCTCGTCACCATAAATGCATCGACGATGTACGCATATTTGCCGTTGCGAATGTTTTCCGCCGTCGGTGTAATACCGTTAATCGCTAGCAATTTTATATTTTTATCAGCATTCATTTGCGTCGCGTAATAGCGGAAGGTATAGCCTATTGCGTTGTTTGTATTACGGTATTCGGCAACGACTTTAATCATTCCCTCCATCACGCTTGCCACTTCCGTTTCCTGCGGCGAGATCATGCGGACATTTTTCATGACCTGTGATTGCATCACTGTCTGGCTGCCAGAGTCTTCCGGGCGCTGCCAGGTCTGGATCTCCTGATCGTTACCGCCAACAGTACGCCAGTTGGTAATTGCACCACTGAAAATGTCACGCACCTGTTGTTCAGTCAGGGAATTAACCGGATTATCCGCATTGACGATGAAAACGAATGCTTCACGGGCAAAGGGGGTGTACAGCAAAGTGACACCAGATTCCTTTGCACGTTTTTTCTGCCCACCGGAAAGTTGCGCCACGAAAATAATATCAGCATCGCCCTTAACGATTTTGTTATATGCTTCTGGCGTACGAGAGTTATTCAGATAATCCCAAACGTGAAAATCCTCTGGTATTATGCTTAACGCATAAAAGGCAGAAGCTTAAATTGGGTACGCCGCCGTGGCACCATCGATTCGCGGCCAGTTTTGCGTAAACTGAATTTGCGGTTTGCCACGCAGCGGCGTCAGTCGATTATTGAGTTTATCGGGTCGCCAGGCCCAGATATCAATATTTTCACGTACACCAACACCAGGGTTTTGCTGCTTATATAAATGGGCCTGATACCCAGCGACAATACCAAGTAAGAGAAGTAGAAACAGGAGTAAGTTACGGCAACGTAGCCCGGACGTGCCGGTTAAAGGATGCCTTGTCGGCCAGCCGTATCCCAGCGAAAAACTGATATGCGTTCCAACGGGAATAATGACTATCCACCAGTACTCACCACCGAATAATGAGACTAACAAAACACCCAGCCAGGGAAGCATAAGATCTGCCAACCAACCTGAAACCATCTGGCGAAATTGATAATCTGCCAGATGTAGCGCGATTATCCAGCCAACCAGGATTAATAAAGCGGGAACTAAAAAAAGACATTGTCGCCAGGCGGCTATTTCTCTGTTTTCTGGTGCGCTATCACCCGCCCACACTCGCCCAGAGAAAAATAGCAGTAATGCGCCCAGCGTCAGCATAAAGACGTTGAGTAGAAGATAAATTGTTGGCGTAAAGAGTAAATTGCAAAACTCAAGAATAGCGGCAAGCCCGGCCCCCAGCATGGCAATAACCGCCGCCAAAAACTGCGCCAGAATGGGGATGCCGAAAAAAGTCATTACCAGCGAGGTCAAAATCCATTTTCTGTTTTGCATTATTCTTTCCATTCTTTCTGAATGGCGAAATTATACTCCCCGAGTCCCCTTGCCCCTTCTGGACACTTTTCCGAAATGATGGCGAAAAAAACGGGACCCTTTGGCCCCGTTCTATTTATTAGTGAAATTACAATCTCACCGGATCGATATGCCAGATATGATCAGCGTACTCTTTGATCGTACGGTCAGAAGAGAAGTAGCCCATATTGGCAATGTTTAGCATCGCTTTTGCGGTCCACTCTTCCTGACGCTCGTAGAGTTCGTCGACTTTATCCTGACAATCGACATAGCTGCGATAATCCGCCAGTACCTGGTAGTGATCGCCGAAGTTGATCAGCGAATCAACCAGATCGCGATAGCGACCCGGATCTTCCGGACTGAATACACCGCTGCCGATTTGCGTCAGCACCTGATGCAGCTCCTCATCTTTCTCGTAGTATTCACGCGGTTTGTAGCCCTGACGACGCAGTTCTTCCACTTCTTCCGCTGTATTACCAAAGATAAAGATATTGTCAGCACCGACATGATCCAGCATCTCGACATTCGCACCGTCCAGCGTACCGATGGTCAGCGCGCCGTTAAGCGCAAACTTCATGTTACTGGTGCCGGAAGCTTCCGTCCCCGCCAGCGAAATCTGTTCAGACAGATCGGCCGCCGGAATGATCAACTGCGCCAGGCTAACGCTGTAGTTCGGGATGAACACGACTTTCAGCTTGTCGCCAATCTGCGGATCGTTGTTGATCACTTTCGCTACGTCATTGATCAAATGAATAATGTGCTTCGCCATGTAATAGGCTGAAGCCGCCTTACCGCCAAAAATATTCACGCGCGGTACCCACTTCGCATCCGGGTCGGCCTTGATGCGGTTATAGCGGGTGATCACGTGCAACACATTCATCAATTGACGTTTGTATTCGTGAATACGTTTAATTTGCACATCGAACAGCGCTTTCGGATTTACCACCACATTCAGCTGCTGGGCGATATACTCCGCCAGACGCTTTTTGTTCTCCAGCTTCGCCTGATGCACAGCGTGATTAACCATTGGGAAATCACAGTGTTGTTGCAGCTCATTAAGCAGGCTAAGGTCGGTGCGCCAGTTACGGCCCAGGTGTTCGTCCAGCACGGCTGAAAGCGATGGGTTCGCAACCGCCAGCCAGCGACGCGGCGTCACACCGTTGGTGACGTTGGTGAAACGACCCGGGAAGATTTTCGCAAAGTCGGCAAACAACGATTGCACCATCAGGTTAGAGTGCAGTTCCGATACACCGTTAACTTTGTGGCTCACCACAACCGCCAGCCAGGCCATACGCACACGACGACCGTTGGATTCATCAATGATCGACGCCCGTCCCAGCAGATCGGTATCGTTCGGATACTGTTCCTGCAAGGTTTTCAGGAAATAGTCGTTAATTTCAAAGATGATCTGCAGATGACGCGGCAGAATTTTACCCAGCATATCAACCGGCCAGGTTTCCAACGCTTCGCTCATCAGCGTGTGGTTGGTGTAAGAGAAAACCTCGCAACAGACCCCAAACGCGTCGTCCCAACTAAATTGGTGCTCATCAATCAGCAGGCGCATCAACTCAGGAATCGACAGCACCGGATGGGTATCGTTGAGATGAATCGCGATTTTATCCGCCAGGTTATCGTAGGTTTTATGCAACTGATAATGGCGGCTTAAAATGTCCTGAATGGTCGAGGAAACCAGGAAGTATTCCTGACGCAGGCGCAGCTCACGCCCGGAGTAGGTGGAGTCGTCTGGATACAGTACGCGAGATACGTTCTCGGAGTGGTTTTTATCTTCCACTGCCGCGAAGTAGTCACCCTGGTTGAATTTACCGAGGTTAATTTCGCTACTGGCTTGCGCACTCCACAAACGCAGCGTGTTGGTCGCGTCAGTGTCGTAACCCGGGATAATCTGATCGTAAGCTACGCCCAGAATCTCTTCGGTTTCAATCCAGCGCGTTTTTTTACCTTCCTGCTGAATGCGACCGCCAAAACGGACTTTATAGCGCGTGTTGTGGCGTTTGAATTCCCACGGGTTACCGTATTCCAGCCAGTAGTCAGGTGACTCTTTCTGGCTACCGTTAACGATGTTCTGCTTGAACATACCGTAGTCATAGCGGATGCCGTAACCGCGCCCCGGCAACCCTAACGTCGCCAGAGAATCAAGGAAGCAAGCCGCCAGACGTCCCAGGCCACCATTACCGAGGCCCGGGTCATTTTCTTCATCAATCAGCTCTTCGAGATTTAACCCCATCGCTTCCAGTGCGCCCTGTACATCTTCGTAAATTCCTAGCGACAACATGGCGTTGGAAAGCGTACGGCCAATCAAAAACTCCATCGACAGGTAGTAAACCTGACGAGTTTCTTGCGACAACTGGGCACGGTTTGAACGTAACCAGCGCTCCACGAGACGATCGCGCACAGCAAATAACGTTGCGTTCAGCCATTCATGTTTATTGGCGACGACCGGGTCCTTTCCAATCGTAAACATCAGCTTGTAAGCGATAGAGTGCTTAAGAGCTTCTACGCTAAGCGTGGGCGATGAATATGTAAACGGAGCATTCATATAGGCGTTTCCTGAAAACTATTTCAAGCGATAGTAAAGCTCACGGTACGACTTCGCCGCGACCTGCCAGCTAAAATCCATTGCCATAGCCTGACGTTGCACAAACCGCCACAGTGAAGGACGGGACCACAGTACAAAAGCACGTCGAATAGCCCGTAACAGCGACCAGGCATTACTATCTTCAAAGACAAACCCACTGGCGACGCCATCTGCAAGGTTCTCAAGAGAACAGTCAGAAACCGTATCAGCAAGCCCACCGGTGCGCCGCACTAACGGCAGCGTACCGTACTTCAATCCATAAAGTTGCGTTAAGCCGCACGGTTCAAAACGGCTGGGCACCAGAATGACGTCCGCGCCGCCCATAATGCGATGCGAAAATGCTTCGTGATAGCCAATCTGAACGCCCACCTGGCCGGGGTATTCCGCTGCCGCCGCAAGGAAACCTTCCTGCAGCACAGGATCGCCCGCGCCGAGTAGCGCCAGTTGCCCGCCCTGCTCCAGAAGACCCGGTAAGGCCTCCAGCACCAGGTCGAGACCTTTCTGGCTGGTCAGACGGCTCACCACTGCAAAAAGCGGCACTTTATCGTCAACCTTAAGCCCCATTGCGATTTGTAACTGGCGCTTATTTTCCGCTTTATCTTCCAACGTATCGCGGGTGTAACGCGAGGCCAACAGTAAGTCCGTCTCTGGACTCCAGATTTTCTCGTCCACGCCGTTCAGTACGCCGGAAAGACGCCCTTCACGGTGACGCTGTTGCAACAGACCTTCCATACCGTAGGCAAACTGCGGTTCGGTGATCTCGCGAGCGTAGGTTGGACTGACTGCCGTAATGTGATCGGCATAGTACAGACCGGCCTTCAGAAAAGAGATTTGTCCGTTGAATTCCAGCCCATGAATATTAAAGAATGACCATGGCAATTGGATGTCATTCATGTGATGTGCATAAAACATGCCTTGATAGGCCAGGTTGTGCACAGTAAACACCGACTTCGCAGGACGCCCGCGCGCCGCCAGATACGCAGGCGCAAGGCCTGCATGCCAGTCGTGCGCATGCACCACATCAGGACGCCAGAATGGGTCAAGCCCGCTAGCCATTTCTGCCCCAACCCACCCCAGCAGCGCAAAACGCAATACGTTGTCGGTATAGGCAAATAAGTTGGTATCGTGATACGGGCTTCCCGGACGATCATAGAGATGCGGCGCGTCAATCAGGTAAATGCCAACCCCGTTGTAATGACCGAACAACAGCGTGATATGTCCGGCGAAGGTATCACGACGGGATACTACCTGCGCATCGGTCACGCCACGGCGAATATCGGGAAATGCAGGCAACAGTACGCGAGCGTCAACGCCATCTGCGATTTGTGCTGCGGGTAATGCCCCAATAACATCAGCCAGACCGCCGGTTTTAAGCAGCGGGAACATCTCTGAACATACATGTAAAACCTGCATTATCGCTCCTGTTTATGCCCTAACTTCCGTAGCATTTCGCGCGTTACCAGCACGATGCCTTCTTCTGAACGATAGAAACGACGTGCATCTTCCTCTGCGTTTTCACCAATCACCATGCCTTCCGGAATAACACAAGCACGATCGATGACGCAGCGGCGCAGACGGCACGAGCGACCTACCCATACTTCCGGTAACAATACGGCGGAATCAATGTTGCAGAATGAATTCACGCGAACGCGCGAGAACAGAACGGACTGCACCACCACCGAACCGGAGATCACACAACCGCCGGATACCAGTGAGTTAAGGGTCATCCCGTGGCTACCGGAGCGATCCTGCACGAATTTCGCTGGCGGTAATGATTCATTGTAGGTGCGAATTGGCCAATTGCGATCGTACATATCCAGTTCCGGCACCACAGAGGCCAGATCGAGGTTCGCTTTCCAGTAAGCTTCCAGCGTACCCACATCGCGCCAGTACGGCTCGGCATCCGGGTCGGATTGTACGCAAGAGAGCGGGAACGGGTGCGCATAGGCCAGACCGGCTTCGGTGATCTTGGGAATCAAATCTTTGCCAAAGTCGTGGCTGGAGTTCTCATCGCGATCGTCTTCTTCCAGCAGTTCATACAGATAGTCGGCGTCAAAGACGTAGATACCCATACTCGCCAGAGATTTGCTCGGATCGTTCGGCATTGACGGCGGGTTAGCTGGTTTTTCAACGAATTCGATAATTTTATCGTTCTCATCAACCGCCATAACGCCAAATGCGGAGGCTTCTTCAATCGGTACTGGCATACAAGCAACGGTGCAACGTGCGCCTTTTTCGACGTGGTCGATAAGCATACGCGAGTAGTCTTGCTTGTAGATATGGTCGCCCGCCAGGATCACCACGTATTCCGCTTTATAACGGCGGATAATGTCGAGGTTTTGGGTAACTGCATCTGCGGTGCCGCGATACCAGTTTTCCCCTTTCATTCTCTGCTGTGCTGGCAGCAGATCGACAAACTCGTTCATTTCTTCATTGAAGAATGACCAGCCGCGCTGAATGTGCTGCACCAGAGTGTGGGACTGGTACTGGGTGATCACGCCCATACGACGGATACCGGAGTTGATGCAGTTAGACAGCGCAAAGTCGATAATGCGGAACTTACCGCCGAAGTGTACGGCCGGTTTTGCTCGCTTATTGGTTAAATCCTTCAGGCGGGTACCACGTCCTCCCGCCAGTATCAGGGCAACAGATTTCAATGGCAGCTGGCGCGCCAACATTAAGTGATCGTTCTTCTCTAAACTAACCATGACTAACTCCTTTTTTATCATCTCTGGAACACACACAATCCGTGTGCAGGTCCCTGCCAGACAGCCGTAATCACTGGGTTATCCTCTCCAGCGAATGGGGGAATGGCGTGCCACTCCCCAGCAGGTAAAACAATCTCTGTTACCTCAAGCGTGGCGTTAATTGCGATCAAAAAGCGATCCGAGAGCAGAATTTGCAGCTGTTTCGGCCCGTTTTGCCACTCATCCGTGCTTAAAGGTTGAGCATATCGATTTAGCCAACGGACATTGCCGTCGCCTTCTTCCCACCAGCGATTCTCCACCAAAGCGGGAATGCGCTTGCGCAGATGGATTAACGCGGCGGTAAATGCGGTTAAACCACTGCTTGCCTGCGACCAGTCCAACCAGGTTAATTGGTTATCCTGACAGTAGGCATTGTTATTGCCATGCTGGCTGTGACCATGTTCGTCACCGGCCAGTAACATCGGCGTACCCTGGGAGAGCAACAACGTTGTTAACAGGGCGTGAATGCTGTCGCGACGCCGTTCAACCAGGTCAAGAGTACCGCCTAACCCTTCTTTACCATGATTGTTACTGTAATTGTTGTTGGTCCCGTCGCGATTTTCTTCTCCGTTTGCTTCATTGTGTTTATGGTTGAAGCAAACGCAGTCGCGAAGCGTAAAACCGTCATGCGCGGTGACGAGATTAATCGCGGCACTCGGCAGACGACCATTACGTTTAAAAACATCGCTGGAGGCAGCAAAACGCCCGGCAAACGCCCCCAGAGGCAAATCATAATGAAGCCAGAAACGACGGGCAGCATCGCGGAAATGATCGTTCCACTCGGCAAACAGCGGCGGGAAATTTCCCACCTGATAACCACCAGGAGCAATATCCCACGGTTCAGCAATTAACTTCACCTGCGAGAGCACCGGGCAGTTCTGGATAGCGGTAAACAACGGCGCATCCTGACGGAACTCTGGCGTACGGCCCATGACTGCCGCCAGATCAAAGCGGAAACCATCGACGTGGCAGGTTTCTACCCAATAACGCAGGCAGGCGCTGGCATAATCCACCACCGCCGGATGACTCAAATTGAGCGTGTTGCCACAACCGGTCCAGTTGTGATAATCGCCGTCTTCTCTTATCCAATAATAGCTACGGTTGTCGATCCCACGCAGAGAGAATAACGGGCCGTCGAGGTCCAGTTCCGCACTATGGTTGAGCACGATATCAAGAATGACTTCGATACCCGCTTTATGCAGTGCTTTGATTGCATCGCGAAACTCATCCAGCGCCGTTTCTGGGGAGCAGGCATACGCCGGATGCAGCGCAAACATCGCCACCGGGTTATAACCCCAGTAGTTACTTAGACCCATACGTTGCAGGCGTGGTTCGCTGGCAAACTGCGCCACCGGCAGCAGTTCCAGCGCGGTAATGCCCAACTGTTTCAAATAGTTGATCATCACCGGATGCCCCAGGGCTTTATAAGTGCCACGGATCTCGACCGGGATCTCCGGGTGCAGGTACGTTAATCCTTTGACATGGGCTTCATAAATGATGGTACTGCCCCACGGCGTGCGCGGCGGAGCATCATCCTCCCAGTCATAGTGATCAACCACCACTACGCATTTCGGCGCAATGGCGGCGTTGTCGCGATAGTCAGGTTCATTATGACCGGCGTGCAGCAGCGGGTTATCTTTAAATTCCCCGTCAATTTGCCGCGCGCAAGGATCAATCAACAACTTCGCCGGGTTAAAGCGATGCCCCTCGGCGGGTTGCCAGGGGCCATGAACGCGATAACCATAACGCAAACCCGGACGCGCATCCGGCAGATAACCGTGCCAAATGTCGCCACTGTGCCCTGGCAAGTCATAGCGATGTTCCTGGCCATTGGCGTCAAAGATACACAGTTCTACCCGCTCGGCATGAGCGGAGAAAAGTGTGAAGTTGACGCCCTGACCGTCGTAATGCGCGCCGAGGGGTGCGGGTTTGCCAATGGCGAGTTGTGTCATTCTGCCTCCCGAACCAGCCAGATAGTGGCCAGCGGTGGTAGTGTCAGGCTTAGTGAATGCTGACGACCGTGGCTGGCAATCTCATCGCTGTGTACCGTGCCGCCATTGCCGGCATTACTGCCGTGATAGTGCATGGAATCGGTATTGAGGATTTCACGCCATTTGCCCGGCTGGTTAATGCCGAAGCGATAATCATGACGCGGCACCGGAGTAAAGTTACTGGCAACGATGATTTCGTTACCCTCTTTATCGCGACGCACAAAGATCAGCACCGAGCGTTCTTTGTCATCCACCACCAGCCATTCAAAGCCGTACGGGTCAAAATCCAGTTCATGCATTGCTTTATGGTGGCGGTAGGTGAGGTTCAGATCGCGCACCAGACGCTGGACACCGTGGTGCCAGTTATCGCCGCCTTCCAACAGATGCCAGTCGAGGCTGGCGTCATGGTTCCACTCGCGGCCCTGGGCAAATTCATTCCCCATGAACAGCAATTTCTTGCCCGGGAATGCCCACATCCAGCCGTAGTAGGCGCGCAGGTTAGCGAATTTCTGCCATGCGTCGCCCGGCATCCGGTCGAGAATCGATTTTTTACCGTGGACCACTTCATCATGCGACAACGGCAGAACGAAGTTTTCAGTGTAGTTGTAGAGCATCCCGAAGGTCAGTTTATCGTGATGATACTGACGATAAACCGGGTCGAGCTTCATGTAGTCCAGGGTGTCATGCATCCAGCCTAGGTTCCACTTGTACCAGAAGCCCAGACCGCCCATGTCCTGCGGACGAGAAACGCCAGGGAAATCGGTAGACTCCTCCGCCATTGTCACCGCACCGGAAACCTGCTCACCAAGAATACGGTTGGTATTACGCAAGAATTCAATCGCTTCAAGATTCTCGCGCCCGCCAAATTCGTTCGGGATCCACTCCCCCTCTTTACGGCTGTAGTCACGATAAATCATTGACGCCACCGCATCGACGCGCAGCGCATCAATACCAAAACGTTCGATCCAGTAAAGCGCGTTACCGACAAGGAAGTTACTGACTTCACGGCGACCATAGTTGTAGATCAGCGTATTCCAGTCCTGATGATAGCCTTCGCGCGGATCGCTGTGTTCATACAAGTTCGTGCCATCAAATTCGGCAAGCGCAAAGTCATCGGTCGGGAAGTGGCCTGGCACCCAGTCGAGAATCACGTTCAGACCAGCTGCGTGTGCGGCATCAATGAAATAACGGAAGTCGTCGCGGGTACCAAAACGGCGGGTCGGTGCATACAGGCCGGTTGGCTGATAACCCCAACTGCCATCGAACGGATGCTCGTTAATGGGCAGCAGTTCGAGGTGGGTAAAGCCCATCCATTTAGCATAAGGCACCAGTTGATCGGCCAGCTCGCGGTAGCTTAACCAGAAATTGTTGTCGGTGTGGCGACGCCAGGAGCCCAGGTGAACTTCATAAATAGAGATTGGCGCATCAAACTGATTCGCTTTTTTGCGCTCTTCAGTCTGCACAACCTTTTCCGGTAGCCCGCAAATAAGAGACGCGGTTTCCGGGCGCATTTGCGCTTCGAAGGCATAAGGGTCGGACTTCAGACGCAAGTTGCCATTGGCATCAATCATCTCGTATTTATAGAGCTGACCGTTATGCGCCCCAGGGATAAACAGTTCCCAGATGCCGCTCTCTTTACGCAGACGCATCGGGTGACGGCGACCGTCCCAGTAGTTGAATTGCCCAACCACCGAGACCCGACGGGCGTTTGGAGCCCAGACAGAGAAACGCGTACCTGTGACGCCATCCATAGTATCTGCATGCGCGCCTAAGGTTTCATACGGGCGCAGGTGAGTACCTTCAGATAATAGCCAGGCATCCATTTCCTGGATTAGCGGACCAAAACGGTAAGGATCATCTATCAGGTTTTGCTGACCATGCCAGACAACAGCCAACTGATAGCGGAAAAAATTCTTACGTCGCGGAATGACACCGCTAAAGAATCCACGGGAGTCGAGACACTCCAGTTTTGCGAGTTTGCGCCCGGTTTTCGGTTCAATCACCCACACATCGGTAGCGTCGGGTAAAAGGGCACGGACTTCCAGTCCCGCGGTGGTTTTATGCATCCCCAGTACGGAAAAAGGATCCGCAAAATGGCCTGCAATTAGCGCGTTAATCACGTCTCTATCGATACGATCGGACATGCTTGTCTTCCTGTTTTATTGTGTCACCCCATCCAACTGGATTTTTGACTTCTGGTTGTGACATTTTTTTGACCTGAACGGCGCAGCACTCTGTGCATCCTCTCTGCGTCGTCCTCACTTCAGGTAAGGCTGTGAATACTCATGTATTCAGCCACCCTTAAAGAATAGCCAATGCTCTATTTAACTCCCGGTAAATCATGAAACATCTGCGCTTACTCCTGTATTACGCACTAACAGGGGCGGCATCGCGCCCCAGATTTAATGAATAAAGATTACGCCAGTTGACGAAGCATCCGACGCAGCGGCTCCGCGGCCCCCCACAGCAGCTGGTCGCCCACGGTAAAGGCTGACAGGAACTCTGGTCCCATATTCAGCTTACGCAGGCGGCCTACCGGCGTGGTCAGCGTGCCGGTAACGGCAGCTGGGGTTAGCTCACGCATAGTGATTTCCCGATCGTTCGGAACGACTTTCGCCCACGGATTGTGTGCAGCCAGCAGTTCTTCCACGGTCGGAATAGACACATCTTTTTTCAATTTAATAGTGAATGCCTGGCTGTGGCAGCGCAATGCCCCGACACGCACACATAAACCATCTACCGGAATTACGGAAGATGTGTTGAGGATCTTGTTGGTTTCCGCCTGCCCTTTCCACTCTTCGCGGCTCTGACCGTTATCGAGCTGTTTGTCGATCCACGGAATCAGGCTACCCGCCAGCGGCACGCCAAAGTTATCCACCGGCAGCTCACCGCTACGGGTTAAGGTTGTGACTTTGCGTTCGATATCGAGAATAGCAGAGGACGGGGTCGCGAGTTCATCTGCCACATGGCCATACAGATGGCCCATCTGGGTTAATAACTCACGCATATGTCGCGCACCACCGCCGGAAGCGGCCTGGTAGGTTGCAACGGACACCCAATCAACAAGATCATTGGCGAATAAACCACCCAACGACATCAACATCAGGCTTACGGTACAGTTGCCGCCAACAAAAGTCCTGATGCCATTATTTAATCCGTCGGTAATGACGTCCTGATTGACGGGGTCAAGAATGATGATGGCGTCATCTTTCATGCGCAGAGATGATGCTGCGTCAATCCAGTAACCTTGCCATCCGCTTTCACGAAGCTTTGGATAGATTTCGTTGGTATAATCGCCGCCCTGACAGGTCACAATGATATCGAGGGCCTTTAGCGCCTCCAGATCAAAGGCATCCTGAAGTGTGCCAGTGGTTCCGCCAAAAGACGGCGCAGCCTGACCAAGCTGAGAAGTAGAAAAGAAGACAGGGCGAATGGCGTCGAAGTCGCGCTCTTCAACCATGCGTTGCATGAGAACGGAGCCGACCATACCGCGCCAGCCGATAAAACCAACATTTTTCATAAGCGTTTTTTCCTGCAAAGATGTGTGCTGTATAAATGTGCCGGTCTCCTCTTGGCACATCTTTCACCATACAAAAAGCAGCCAAAGTCGCAAGTGAAATTAATCAATGATAGCGAAGCCATCAGTAATGCGACTTATCCTGCTTTGTTAGCACGCAGAAAGTCCGCGGCAATTATCAGGGAATTTGAGTTATGAATGAAATCATTTCTGCAGCAGTTTTATTGATCCTGATTATGGATCCGCTCGGAAACCTACCTATTTTCATGTCCGTACTGAAACATACTGAACCGAAAAGACGGCGGGCAATCATGGTGCGAGAGTTGCTTATTGCTCTCCTGGTGATGCTGGTGTTCCTGTTTGCGGGTGAGAAAATTCTGGCATTTCTTAGCCTGCGGGCAGAAACCGTCTCCATTTCTGGCGGCATCATTCTGTTTCTGATCGCCATTAAGATGATTTTCCCCAGTGCTTCAGGAAATAGCAGCGGGCTTCCGGCAGGTGAAGAGCCGTTTATCGTGCCGTTGGCAATTCCGTTAGTCGCCGGGCCGACTATTCTCGCCACGCTGATGTTGTTGTCTCATCAGTACCCGAATCAGATGGGACATCTGGTAATTGCTCTGCTACTGGCCTGGGGCGGCACCTTTGTCATCCTGCTACAGTCTTCGCTATTTTTACGTCTGCTGGGCGAGAAAGGGGTGAACGCACTTGAACGCCTGATGGGATTGATTCTGGTGATGATGGCAACTCAGATGTTCCTCGACGGCATTCGAATGTGGATGAAGGGGTAACGAGGAGAGTTTTTCGAAAAGAGCCCGGTAGCGTCACAACTACCGGGCGAACAAACTTAACTCAACAGCTGGAAAGCAATCATCCCAACGATGGCACCAACAGTGCCGAGGATGGTTTCCATCATGGTCCAGGTTTTCAGCGTTTCGGCTTCGGTCGCGCCGGTAAATTTACCGAACAACCAGAAACCGGCGTCGTTAACGTGGCTGACAACAATCGAACCACCGGCGATACAAATCGACAGCGCCGCCATTTGCGCACCGGAGTAGTTCAGTTGTTCAATAACCGGCATCACCAGTCCCACCGCCGTTAAACAGGCAACGGTGGCAGAACCCTGAATGATACGCACCGCCGCAGCCAGCACAAAGCAGGTGATGGCAATCGGCAGGCCCATGCCGGTTAACGCTTCGCCCAGTGCCGGACCTACGCCAGAGTCAACCAGCACCTGTTTGAACACGCCGCCTGCACCAATCACCAGCAGAATGATCCCCGCCGGTTGCAGCGCGTGACCGCAAATCTCCATCACTTTGTCTTTTGGCATGCCCTGACGCATTGCCAGGCCATAAATCGCTACCAGACAAGCAACCAGAATCGCGGTAAACGGATGACCAATAAACTCGAACCATTCGTAAGCGGTAGAGCCTTCTGGCACAAAACGCGCGGCAATGGTTTTCAGCCCTACCAGCACCAGCGGCAACAGGATCAGCGACAGGCTGAATCCGAAAGATGGCATTTTGCCTTCGCCGAGATGCGGTTCGCTGATGTCGTCAGGAATATGCAACTCCACGTAGCGGCTGATGAAATTACCCCACAGCGGCCCGGCAATAATCATTCCCGGAATTGCCGCACACAGGCCAATCAGGATCATCCAGCCAAAGTCGGCGTTCATCTGCGATGCCAGCAGCATTGGCGCTGGCCCCGGTACCAGGAACGCAGCCGCGGCCGCCACGCCTGCGAATAATGGGATTACCAGTTTCACCAGGTTCGTACCGGTGTGGCGCGCCATTGAGAAAGCAACGCTAATCAGCAGAACAATCGCCACTTCAAAGAACAGCGGTAGCGCACAAACCAGCCCCGCAAGGCCGATGGCATAATGTGCTCGGCTGTGACCGAAGGATTTGAGCATTTTGACGGCAATCTGATCGACTGCGCCAGTTTCATGTAAGATCTTGCCAAACATAGCTCCCAGGGCGACAACCACCGCCAGGAAGCCGAGGGTGCCTCCCATCCCTTTTTCCATCGTCGCTGCGATTTTATCGAGCGGCATACCGGAAAAAAGGCCAGCCCCCATGGACACCACCATCAAAGCCAGGAAAGCGTGCATACGCGCCTTCATGACTAAAAACAGCAGCAGTAAAACAGACCCTACTGCTGTTAAAACAAGCGTTAATGTAGTCACTACTTATTTGCCTTTTTTAATAACCTCAATGGTGCTTGCCACAACACCTTCCAGCGGTTGATCGATATCCACCACCAGTACATCGGTTTCGTCCGCACCCGGCTCCTGCAGCGTTTCAAACTGCGTCACCAACATTTGGGTTTTAAAGAAATGGCCTTTGCGCGCTTTCAGGCGGCTTTCAATCACATCAAAATCGCCTTTCAGGTAGATGAACGAGAGATTCGGATTACCTTCACGCAGCAAGTCGCGATAGTGTTTTTTCAGTGCAGAACAGACGATCAGCGACACTTTATTGGTGCGCTGCATAGCAAACGCGGCGTCGTTCAGCGCCTGCAACCACGGTTTGCGATCGTCGTCATTCAGCGGTTCACCAGACGCCATTTTTTCGATATTGCGCCTTGGATGGAGGAAATCGCCATCAAGAAACGCGGCATGAAGTTGATGCGCCACTTCACTGGCGACCGCAGATTTGCCGCTGCCCGATACGCCCATCAAGACGTAAATGTGGTGATCATGGTTAGTCGTGCTCAAAGTGGTGCCCCCACAATACAAGAAATAAAAATGTTACGGGTAACTGTTATCGGTAACATTGTCCGGCCGGACAATATCAGAAGCAATATCCATCCGTGCCTTAAGTGTATAAGTGTGAGCTACTTCAAATTTGTGGGCTTAAATAGATCCGCCCGGTGACAAGGTGAAACCTAAATCTAACATTTTCGGTGTCACAGATTCGCCACGAATACGCGCCAGCAGGCGTTCAGCGCCAATACTGCCCATCCGCTCACGCGGCGTCAGTACGCTCGCCAACCGTGGTTCCATCACCTGACCAATGTCATGACCATGGAAACCGGCAATCGCCATATCGTCAGGAACTTTCAACCCCAGACGCTGGCATTCAAACGCCGCGCCGACCGCCAGGTCATCATTAGTACAGAACACGCCATCCAGCTGCGGATATTCCCGCCTCGCCTGGCGAATCAGTTCAATACCGGAAGAGTAAGAAGAAGATTGCTCAACCATCACGCTATACGGCACCAGGCCTGCATCCAGCATCGCCTGTTCGTATCCCTTCTGTTTGATGATAGTACGTTCGTCGAGACGTGCGCCGAGATAGGCAATGTGGCGATGCCCGCGAGCAATAATGGCGGTGGTCATCTGGCGTGCCGCTTCAAAGTTATCAAAACCGACGGCAATATCGAGGCACGGCGACTTGCTGTCCATCAACTCCACCACCGGAATCCCCGCCACTTCAATCATCTTTAAGGTGCGCGGCGTGTGGGTACGTTCGGTGAGGATCAGTCCGTCGATATTCCATGAGAGCATTGATTCGAGGCGTTCTTGCTCCATTTCCGGTTTATAACCGTAGTGGGCCAGCATGGTCTGATAACCGTGCGCGTCGGTGACGCTTTCGATTCCGCGTAATACTTCCGCGAAAACCTGGTTGGTGAGAGAAGGTAACAGGACGCCAATCGCCCGGCTGGTGGCGTTAGAGAGGATATCGGGCGCGCGATTGGGAATATAACCCAGTTCATCAAGAGCGGCGGCAATCTTGCCGCGTAGAGCGACGGAAACCTGCTCCGGGTTACGCAAAAAGCGGCTGACCGTCATTTTGGTCACGCCTACACGGTCAGCCACATCCTGAAGTACGGGTCTTTTCTTTTTCATCGTCCTGAAGGTACAAAAGAGATAGATTCTCTTAGTTTAACACGGACGCATCAGAACCTTCCCGGGGAAAACAGTGCTTGTTTACAATTATTAGATATACACTAAATCAATTGCATCGCATTGTGCTAACGACGCGGCAAAACCCCGGAAGCGTACATCAGCACGCGACCGGAGCGAGCGAGGAAGCCTGCAAAAAGGCAGGCTTCAAAGATGCCGTTGAGTTTTAAACCGGCGGCAGATCGAACAGTAACACTTCGCTGTCGCTATCCGCATGAATGGAGATTGCCTGCTCATCCCAGATTGCCAGACCATCACTGGTCGAGGCTTTCACGCCGTTAATGGTGACATTGCCTTTCACCACCTGGATCCAGACGCGGCGTTCAGCGGCAATCTGATGCACCGACTGCTCATCTTTCAGCAATGCCCAACGATACAGTTCCATATCCTGATGCACTTTCAGCGAACCATCTCGCGCATCCGGCGAGAGCACCAGCTGTTTGCCCTGTACGGCATCGAAGCGACGCTGTTCATAACGCGGCGTAATACCGTTTTCTTCCGGCATGATCCAGATTTGATACAGATGCAGACGCTCGGTGCTGCTTGGGTTGTACTCTGAGTGACGAATACCCGTACCCGCACTCATAATCTGGAACTCACCCGCCGGAACCTGCTCTTTATTGCCCATGCTGTCCTGATGCTCAACAGTACCTTCCAGCACGTAGGTCAAAATTTCCATATCTTTATGCGGGTGAGTGCCGAAGCCCTGCCCTGCTTCAATCACGTCGTCGTTAATCACGCGCAGCGCGGAGAAGCCCATAAAGTTCGGATCGTAATAGTTGGCAAAAGAGAAAGTATGCCAGGAGTCCAGCCAGCCATGATTTGCATGACCACGTTCATTTGCTTTGCGTAAGTAGATCATTTTTATTCGCCCCCTGAATGATTTCGATGGGCTTAGTGTGGACCCGATCCGCCTGGGATGATAGAGGGTGAAAATTGACCCCTCTGTTCAAAAAAATTGAACTATTCGAGGGGCCATCAAACTTACTTCGCGAGAGTCACTGTGGAGGGAGAGGCTTGCTCAAATCCTCGTTCAAGGATTTCCAGATTGGTAAGAACTTCAGATTCCTTGACGTAATTTGGCGCACCGTTGGTGATGGTTTGATACAACGCATCATAAACGCGCCCGTAATCGCCCATCTCCGGCTTCATCTCTTCTCTGACCGTCACACCCTCGTCATTGACATACTCCAGCACACCGACCGAATCATCCGCTGCGAATCCCGGTTCGCCCGGCATAATATTAGCCTTGAGGCTGGTTTCCTGCTGGTCGATACCGTATTTAATAAACGAACCTTTCTTACCGTGAACGATAAATTTCGGATAATCGATTTTCACCAGATGGCTGGTTTTGACGATGGCTTTCAGGTCGCCATAAAACAGCTGCGCTTCAAAGGTGTCGTCAGGATTGGCTTTATTACGCAGGCTGCGGATGTCATAAGCGACGTGATCCGGGCGACCGAACAGAGAAATAATCTGGTCCATCGTATGCACACCAAGACCATAGAACGCGCCATCCTGCGGCAGCCCAGGTTTGGTTTCTGCCACCGGGCGGTAATAGTCAAAATGGCTTTCCACTTCGACAATCTCTCCCAACTTGCCACTTTCAATCGCTTTTTTCGCTGTCAGGAAGCAGGAATCAAAACGACGATTCTGATACGGCGTGACGGTCAGTCCTTTGCTTTTCGCCAGCGCAAACAGCTCCTTCGCCTGGGCAAGCGTCGGGGTGAACGGTTTTTCGACCAGCACATTTTTCCCGGCTTCCAGCGCGCGCTTCGCGTACTCGAAGTGGCTGTCTGCATGGGTGTAGACCACAACCAGCTTAACATCGGGATCGTTTAGTACTTCGTCGAGATCGCTGGTGAAATGGATATGAGAGTAAATGGGGGCCTGTTCTTCCGGCTTCGCATGGCGGCGAAAAATATGCGCGACATGCCAGCTATCCTTGCGGTTAAGTACATACGGCAGATGGTAACGGGTGGTGCTTTTGCCGAAGCCAATAAAGGCGCAGTTGATGACCATGATTTCGTCCTTTTTAAGGTGATTATTTACACCTTAGCGCAAAGCGGACGTGGTTCCTACCGGAGTGCGCATAACGAACACAAGCACTTCCCGTGGATAAATTGAAAACGAAAGATCAAAAAAAAAGCCAGCACCCGGCTGGCTAAGTAATACTGGAAGCAATGTGAGCAATGTCGTGCTTTCAGGTTCTCCGCGAGGGTCTTCCTGATCGCAAGACAATAATAATCATTCTCATTCGCACTTGTCCAACACTTTTTGCAAAAAAAATGCATTTGACTCACATTTGAAAGTCAATGATGTTGAAAGGGACATTTACCCCAAAGAGGACAAAGGAATGAGTGAGATAGTGATACGCCATGCTGAAACGCGCGATTACGAGGCCATCAGGCAGATTCACGCCCAGCCGGAGGTGTATTGCAACACGCTACAGGTGCCTCATCCTTCCGATCATATGTGGCAGGAGCGACTCGCCGATCGTCCCGGCATCAAGCAACTCGTCGCCTGTATTGATGGAGACGTCGTGGGCCATCTCACCATTGACGTGCAACAGCGCCCACGCCGCAGTCATGTTGCAGATTTTGGTATTTGTGTCGACTCCCGTTGGAAGAATCGCGGCGTCGCCAGCGCCCTGATGCGAGAGATGATTGAAATGTGCGACAACTGGTTGCGGGTAGATCGTATTGAGCTAACGGTGTTCATCGATAACGCGCCAGCAATTAAGGTCTATAAAAAATTTGGATTTGAGATTGAAGGGACTGGCAAGAAGTACGCATTACGTAATGGTGAATATGTCGATGCGTATTATATGGCGCGGGTGAAGTAAGATAGTGCCCTTTTTCTGAGATGGAAAAAGGGTGTCATTCAAAATCGGCATACCTTCCTTTAATGTATTTATTTTCCCAATAAATATATAAGATTTACCTCATAATTACGTCCTAAAGTGTAATATTTTATTATTAATATATACGCCTACAATTTCCTGGAGTAAATAAATAACAATTAACAAGCATAATAGTGCCATTAATAAAATAGCATGCCATAAAAGGACTTTTCAGGGATGAGTAATATTGTTTACCTGACAGTAACGGGAGAACAACAAGGAAACATCTCCGCAGGTTGTGGGACTACTGAATCTATAGGTAATCGCTGGCAGAGTGGGCATGAGGATGAAATATTTACATTCTCACTCGCAAATAGAATTACTAATACGGGACTTGGTTCACAGTTACAGGGTATGACATTTTGTAAATTAATTGATAAAAGCACTCCATTACTTATTAATTCCATTAACAATAATGAGCAATTATTTATGGAATTTGACTTTTATAGAATCAATAGATTTGGTAGATGGGAAAAGTATTATTATATACAACTAAGAGGCGCTTTTTTATCGGCTATTCATCATCAGATCATTCAAAATCAACTGGATACAGAAACAATAACTGTTAGTTATGAATTTATCCTCTGTCAACATCTTATCGCAAATACCGAGTTCAGCTATTTGGCACTCCCTGAAAATTATAACCGTTTGTTTTTACCAAATTCAAAAAACCAAACAAATAATCGTTTCAAAACGTTAAACAGCAAAGCTATTGGCAGGCTACTTGCTGCTGGTGGCGTATACAATGGGAACATTGAAGGATTCAGAGATACTGCGGAAAAACTGGGTGGAGATGCAATAAAAGGCTATGATCAAATACTAAATGAAAAAACAGCGGGCATAGCGATAGCAACAGCATCTATTCTTTTAACAAAGCGTTCTAATGTTAATACATATACAGAAATAAATAGTTACTTAGGCAAACTTAGAGGTCAACAAAAACTTCTTGATGGTATAGACATAATAGAAATAATATACATTAAGAGACCTTCAAAAGACTTAGGGAAGGTGCGAATAAGCGGGGAAATACTTCTCGGCTGACTCAGTCATTTCATTTCTTCATGTTTGAGCCGATTTTTTCTCCCGTAAATGCCTTGAATCAGCCTATTT
>NZ_JBJQMA010000018.1:0-108905 GCF_046486065.1 Escherichia sp. WS547
CCCGCCTTCGCCCTGCGTGTGCAGCACTTCACGGCGGTCCAGACTGTCGGTGATGGTGATGCGGTCTTTCTCATACTGATACGTGTAGCTTAAGCCTGCCGGGTTTAGCTGTTCTGTCACCCGCCCGTCACTGTCGTAACGGTAACGGATTTCCGACCGGCCCGTGTGACGGTGCGCCACCATCCGGCCCCGGTATTTATCATCGTAAGTAAAGCTGCGCACCTGTGTATTGCTGCGGTCATACACCGCCGCCAGTTCGCCGCGCGGCGTCCAGCCATAGCGTACCAGCGGCGCGGCTGGCAGGTTGTCCGGATATTCCGGGTCGTGCGTCAGCCACACGGCAGACAGACGGATGCCGTTGTCCCGGCCATATTCGGTGTAGTCCGGCAGGGTATCAGGAAAAGCGGACGGTTCCGTCCCGCCGGAAATGGCCTGCTGCCGGGCCTCTTCTGCCCGCTGCGCCTGCGTGGTCAGTACCAGCCGGAAGTGACGCCCGGCACCATCCGTCACGCCGGTGATTTCGCCGCTGAATTCACCGGCGGCTTCGCGGTGGAACGTCTGTGTGCGCCCGAAGCGGTCCACCAGCCCGGTCAGTACCCGGTACGGCGGCAGCGGCGCGGGCAGCACCTCATCCGCTTCCGGCACCCGCTCACACCAGCCGAGCAGCCACCACGGCCCCTGCGGACTGTTTGTCGCCAGATAACGATGCGGACTTAAGCGGAGTTCTTCCGGCAGCGCCTGCCAGAGTGCGGCCAGCCGGTGACCTTCATCCAGTTTCAGGACACCGCCGCGCACCAGCCAGAGTGACTCGCTGCGGCTGTAACCGTCCTCACCGGGAAACAGGTGCTCAAAATACAGGCTTCTGCCGCCGTTATCACTGAGTATCAGTGTGTTATCGCGCAGCTGTAAGCGGATATCCGCAGGCATTTTCCAGCCGGGGCCGAGGCTCCCCACCGGCGCGGGCGTTTTTGTCCGGTAACTGCTGTAGGTGCGGGAGAGGATGAACGGCAGCGGGCCGGGCAGGGCAAGGTCGGTTTCTCCGGGAAGGACCTTCGCGCCGAGCAGCGGATTGACCGGATGGCCGGACGTCACCCCGCCGGGGCACACCGAACAGGCCACGCCGGTGGGGGCACCGATGCGCACCCCGGCTGAACCCTGGACAATGCTACCGCCATACTGCGTCATGTCGCCCTGACGCGCCGCCGGTTTTCCACTCATCTGCTCATCCTTGTTTTATCGGGTTATTTGTCTGCTGACAGGCGAAACCCTACAGATTTATAAGAAAGCCTTAAGTGAGATATCTGTCAGATAAGAACAATTAGGAAAATATTTATATATATTTCATGAATATATATTTCGGTTGGGTAATGCGATGTATAAATACTTACCTGAACGTCTTCCCGACAAAAAAACCGCCAGCGTTTCCGCTGGCGGTTTTCTTTTCTTTGAACGTAATATTTAGCAATCAGTAAAAATCACCAGTTGCCTTTTCTGCCTGATCCATCCACACCGGTTTCTCGCTGGTTTTCGACCAGACGCGGTGCAGGTAGCTGTAAAAGCGGGCGCGGTCTTTCCAGAAAAGCATGAAAGGCAGCGCCAGAACGCCCGCTGCAACCGCATAAGTACGGCGTAAAAAGATAAGCCATGCAGGATATTCTCTGTAGAGTTCCATACTTTTCTCCCCCTTTTGTATCTACCCGGTGAATGGCACCGGAAAAATGAATTTGTTTATCTGATGAAAATAGTACCGCCTTTTGTGTAATTTTACTACTCATCCGACCACTTATTTTTGCTTATTGATGGTTTATTTACATTCATCGTGTAATTAAGTTACACAAAAGTTAAATTAATACTAACCATCAGTTAAATCATGGCTTTTGCCATTTTTATACTTTTTTTACATCCCGCCCGAAGATTTTTGCGAAATCTTTGCAGCCAGAATTCTACCCTTCCGGTATCACTTTTAGGCCACTGGAGGTGCACTGTGAGTGCAGGCGTGATAGCCGGCGTGTTGCTGGTGTTTTTATTACTGGGTTATCTGGTTTATGCCCTGATCAATGCGGAGGCGTTCTGATGGCTGCGCAAGGGTTCTTACTGATTGCCACGTTTTTACTGGTGTTAATGGTGCTGGCGCGTCCTTTAGGCAGCGGGCTGGCGCGGCTGATTAACGACATACCTCTTCCCGGTACAGCGGGTGTTGAACGCGTACTTTTTCGTTTACCTGGCGTCTCTGACAGTGAGATGAACTGGAAGCAGTATCTCTCTGCCATTCTCGGCCTGAACATGCTGGGGCTGGCGGTGCTGTTTTTTATGTTGCTCGGTCAGCACTATCTGCCGCTTAATCCACAGCAGTTGCCAGGGCTGTCGTGGGATCTGGCGCTGAATACCGCCGTCAGCTTTGTCACCAATACCAACTGGCAATCTTATAGCGGTGAAACCACGTTGAGCTATTTCAGCCAGATGGCGGGCTTAACGGTGCAAAACTTTCTTTCTGCCGCCAGCGGGATTGCGGTGATTTTTGCCCTCATCCGTGCATTTACCCGCCAGAGCATGAGCACACTCGGGAATGCCTGGGTCGATCTGCTACGCATCACGTTATGGGTGCTAGTCCCTGTGGCGTTGTTGATCGCACTGTTTTTTATTCAACAAGGTGCACTGCAAAACTTTCTGCCCTATCAGGCGGTGAATACCGTTGAAGGAGCGCAACAGCTGTTACCCATGGGTCCGGTGGCTTCTCAGGAAGCGATCAAGATGCTCGGTACTAACGGCGGTGGCTTCTTTAATGCCAACTCGTCGCATCCGTTTGAAAACCCAACCGCACTGACCAACTTCGTGCAGATGCTGGCGATCTTCTTGATCCCAACAGCGCTGTGCTTTGCCTTTGGTGAAGTGACGGGCGATCGCCGCCAGGGGCGCATGTTGCTGTGGGCGATGTCAGTGATTTTTGTCATCTGCGTAGGCGTGGTGATGTGGGCAGAAGTTCAGGGTAATCCTCATCTGCTGGCGCTGGGTGCGGACAGCAGCATCAATATGGAAGGTAAAGAGAGCCGTTTCGGCGTGCTGGTCAGTAGCCTGTTTGCGGTCGTGACTACGGCGGCGTCCTGTGGCGCGGTGATTGCGATGCATGATTCGTTTACCGCTCTCGGTGGCATGGTGCCGATGTGGCTGATGCAAATTGGTGAAGTGGTATTCGGCGGTGTCGGTTCTGGTCTTTACGGCATGATGCTGTTTGTTCTGCTGGCGGTGTTTATTGCCGGGCTGATGATTGGTCGTACACCGGAATATCTGGGTAAAAAAATCGACGTACGCGAGATGAAACTGACTGCACTGGCGATTCTGGTTACTCCAACACTGGTGCTGATGGGCGCGGCGCTGGCAATGATGACCGACGCCGGACGTAGCGCCATGCTCAACCCTGGCCCGCATGGTTTTAGCGAAGTGCTGTACGCCGTGTCGTCCGCCGCTAACAACAACGGCAGCGCCTTTGCCGGATTAAGCGCCAACTCCCCATTCTGGAACTGTTTACTGGCGTTCTGCATGTTTGTCGGTCGCTTCGGGGTGATTATCCCGGTGATGGCAATTGCCGGTTCGTTGGTGAGTAAAAAGAGCCAACCCGCCAGCTCCGGCACGCTGCCAACGCACGGCCCGCTGTTTGTTGGCCTGTTAATCGGCACCGTGTTGCTGGTTGGCGCACTGACCTTTATCCCTGCCCTGGCGCTTGGTCCGGTGGCGGAATATCTCTCCTGATGATATTGAGTGAGCACTGAATATGAGTCGTAAACAACTGGCGCTATTCGAACCAACACTTGTCGTTCAGGCGCTGAAAGAAGCGGTGAAAAAATTAAACCCGCAGGCGCAATGGCGCAATCCGGTGATGTTTATCGTCTGGATCGGCAGTCTGCTGACCACCTGTATTAGCATCGCGATGGCAAGCGGTGCGATGCCTGGCAATGCGCTGTTTAGCGCGGCCATTAGCGGCTGGCTGTGGATCACCGTACTGTTCGCTAATTTCGCCGAGGCGCTGGCAGAAGGCCGCAGTAAAGCGCAGGCCAACAGCCTGAAAGGGGTGAAAAAAACTGCCTTTGCCCGCAAGCTGTGTGAGCCGAAATATGGCGCTGCGGCGGACAAAGTTCCCGCCGATCAACTGCGTAAAGGCGATATCGTACTGGTAGAAGCTGGCGATATTATCCCCTGCGATGGTGAAGTCATTGAAGGGGGCGCATCGGTCGATGAAAGCGCCATCACCGGGGAATCGGCACCGGTGATCCGTGAATCCGGCGGCGATTTTGCCTCCGTCACTGGCGGCACGCGTATTCTTTCTGACTGGCTGGTGATTGAGTGCAGCGTTAACCCCGGCGAGACATTTCTGGATAGGATGATCGCGATGGTGGAAGGCGCACAGCGACGCAAAACGCCGAACGAGATTGCCCTGACCATTCTCCTGATTGCCCTGACTATCGTCTTTTTACTGGCAACCGCCACGCTGTGGCCGTTTTCCGCGTGGGGCGGTAATGCAGTGAGTGTAACGGTACTGGTGGCGCTGCTGGTCTGTCTGATCCCAACCACTATTGGCGGCCTGTTGTCAGCGATCGGCGTCGCCGGGATGAGTCGGATGCTGGGCGCGAATGTGATTGCCACCAGCGGACGTGCAGTTGAAGCGGCAGGTGACGTTGACGTTCTGCTACTGGATAAAACCGGCACCATCACACTCGGTAACCGTCAGGCGTCGGAGCTTATCCCCGCGCAGGGCGTGGATGAAAAAACGCTGGCTGACGCCGCACAACTGGCTTCACTGGCTGATGAAACGCCGGAAGGCCGCAGTATTGTGATCCTCGCCAAGCAGCGTTTTAACCTGCGCGAGCGCGATGTGCAGTCGCTCCATGCCACCTTTGTACCGTTTACTGCGCAAAGCCGGATGAGCGGGATCAACATCGACAACCGCATGATCCGTAAAGGTTCTGTCGATGCCATTCGCCGCCATGTTGAGGCTAATGGTGGTCACTTCCCTGCCGACGTCGATCAAAAAGTCGATCAAGTAGCACGCCTGGGGGCAACACCGCTGGTCGTGGTGGAAGGTTCCCGCGTGTTGGGCGTTATTGCGCTAAAAGATATCGTCAAAGGCGGTATTAAAGAGCGCTTCGCCCAACTGCGCAAAATGGGCATTAAAACGGTGATGATTACCGGCGATAACCGTCTGACTGCCGCCGCCATTGCTGCGGAAGCGGGCGTCGATGATTTCCTCGCCGAAGCGACACCAGAAGCCAAGCTGGCATTGATTCGTCAGTATCAGGCAGAAGGCCGTTTAGTGGCGATGACCGGCGATGGCACCAACGATGCTCCGGCGCTGGCGCAGGCAGATGTCGCGGTGGCGATGAACTCCGGTACTCAGGCGGCGAAAGAAGCGGGCAATATGGTGGATCTCGACTCTAACCCGACCAAGTTGATCGAGGTGGTACATATTGGCAAACAGATGCTGATGACCCGTGGCTCGCTGACCACCTTCAGCATTGCCAACGATGTGGCGAAATACTTCGCCATTATTCCGGCGGCGTTCGCGGCAACGTATCCACAGTTAAATGCGCTGAACATCATGCGCCTGCATTCGCCCGACTCCGCAATCCTCAGTGCGGTGATTTTCAACGCCTTGATTATCGTCTTTTTGATTCCCCTAGCGTTAAAAGGCGTGAGTTATAAACCGCTTACCGCTTCTGCCATGTTGCGCCGTAACTTATGGATTTACGGTCTGGGTGGGCTGCTGGTGCCGTTTATCGGTATCAAAGTCATTGATTTACTGCTGACCGTTTGCGGTCTGGTGTGAGGTTTACCATGCGTGGATTACGTCCGACATTATCGACATTTCTCTTTCTGTTATTGATTACTGGCGGCGTTTACCCGCTGCTAACCACCGTGCTGGGGCAATGGTGGTTTCCCTGGCAGGCCAACGGTTCGTTGATTCGTGAAGGTGATACGGTGCGCGGTTCGGCATTAATCGGGCAGAATTTTACCGGCAACGGCTATTTTCAGGGTCGCCCGTCGGCAACGGCAGAAATGCCCTATAATCCACAGGCTTCTGGCGGGAGCAACCTGGCGGTCAGTAACCCTGAGCTGGATAAACTAATAGCCGCACGCGTTGCTGCATTACGGGCCGCTAACCCGGATGCCAGCGCGAACGTTCCGGTTGAACTGGTGACGGCATCGGCAAGCGGGCTGGACAATAACATCACCCCGCAAGCGGCAGCCTGGCAGATCCCACGCGTGGCGAAAGCGCGCAATCTCAGCGTTGAACAGCTCACGCAGCTGATCGCAAAATACAGCCAACAACCGCTGGTGAAATATATCGGCCAGCCGGTCGTCAACATTGTCGAACTCAATCTGGCGCTGGATAAACTTGATGAATAACGAACCTTTACGTCCCGACCCCGATCGTCTGCTGGAACAAACTGCCGCGCCGCATCGGGGGAAGCTGAAAGTTTTCTTCGGTGCCTGCGCAGGCGTCGGAAAGACCTGGGCGATGCTGGCAGAGGCCCAGCGACTGCGGGCGCAAGGGCTGGATATTGTGGTTGGCGTGGTTGAAACCCACGGGCGGAAAGATACCGCCGCAATGCTGGAAGGGCTGGCTGTTCTGCCGCCCAAACGCCAGGCGTACCGTGGGCGGCATATCAGCGAGTTTGATCTCGATGCCGCCCTCGCCCGCCGTCCGGCGCTGATCTTAATGGACGAACTGGCGCACAGTAATGCGCCAGGTTCTCGTCATCCTAAACGCTGGCAGGACATCGAAGAACTGCTGGAAGCGGGCATTGATGTTTTCACTACCGTCAACGTTCAGCATCTGGAAAGCCTGAATGATGTGGTCAGTGGCGTCACCGGAATTCAGGTACGAGAAACCGTGCCCGATCCTTTTTTCGATGCCGCCGACGACGTGGTGCTGGTGGACTTGCCCCCGGACGATCTGCGTCAACGGCTGAAAGAAGGTAAAGTCTATATTGCCGGGCAGGCGGAACGCGCCATTGAACATTTTTTTCGTAAAGGTAATCTGATCGCCCTGCGCGAATTGGCACTGCGCCGTACTGCCGATCGCGTAGATGAGCAAATGCGCGCCTGGCGGGGGCATCCTGGCGAAGAGAAAGTCTGGCACACGCGCGACGCGATCCTTTTATGCATCGGCCATAACACTGGTAGTGAGAAACTGGTCCGCGCGGCGGCGCGGCTGGCGTCACGGCTGGGTAGCGTCTGGCACGCGGTGTATGTTGAAACCCCTACCCTGCATCGCTTACCGGAGAAAAAACGTCGGGCAATTCTCAGCGCCTTACGTCTGGCGCAGGAGCTGGGCGCAGAGACGGCAACACTTTCTGATCCAGCGGAAGAGAAAGCGGTAGTGCGTTATGCCCGTGAACATAATCTCGGCAAGATTATTCTCGGTCGCCCAGCCTCGCGCCGCTGGTGGCGTCGGGAAACGTTTGCTGACCGACTGGCGCGCATCGCCCCCGATCTCGATCAGGTGCTGGTCGCGCTTGATGAACCACCCGCCCGCACGATTAACAACGCGCCGGATAGCCGCTCTTTTAAAGACAAGTGGCGGGTACAGATTCAGGGATGCGTGGTTGCCGCCGCGTTATGCGCCGTTATCACCTTAATTGCCATGCAGTGGCTGATGGCGTTTGATGCCGCCAACCTGGTGATGCTGTATCTGCTTGGCGTGGTGGTGGTGGCACTGTTTTATGGGCGCTGGCCTTCGGTGGTCGCCACCGTCATTAATGTGGTGAGTTTCGATCTCTTTTTTATCGCCCCACGCGGCACGCTTGCCGTCTCTGATGTGCAATATCTGCTGACCTTCGCGGTGATGTTAACCGTCGGGCTGGTGATCGGGAACCTTACTGCGGGCGTGCGTTATCAGGCGCGGGTAGCCCGTTACCGCGAGCAACGCACACGGCACTTATATGAAATGTCGAAAGCTCTGGCGGTGGGCCGCAGTCCGCAGGACATCGCCGCCACCAGCGAACAGTTTATTGCCTCCACGTTTCATGCCCGCAGTCAGGTGCTGTTACCCGATGACAACGGTAAATTGCAGCCGTTAACACATCCGCAAGGAATGACCCCGTGGGACGATGCCATCGCGCAGTGGAGTTTTGATAAAGGCCTGCCTGCGGGCGCGGGCACCGACACGTTACCCGGTGTACCGTACCAGATTTTGCCGCTAAAAAGCGGCGAGAAAACCTACGGACTGGTGGTGGTGGAACCGGGGAATCTGCGCCAGTTGATGATCCCGGAACAGCAGCGCCTGCTGGAGACATTTACGTTGTTAGTCGCCAATGCCCTTGAGCGGCTGACACTGACCGCCAGCGAAGAACAGGCGCGGATGGCAAGCGAACGTGAACAGATCCGCAACGCCCTGCTGGCGGCGCTTTCGCATGATTTACGCACTCCGCTCACGGTGCTGTTCGGTCAGGCAGAAATCTTAACGCTCGATCTGGCGAGCGAAGGATCGCCCCACGCCCGCCAGGCCAGCGAGATTCGTCAGCATGTGCTGAACACCACCCGACTGGTGAATAATCTACTGGATATGGCACGAATTCAGTCCGGCGGCTTTAATTTGAAGAAAGAGTGGTTAACGCTGGAAGAAGTGGTCGGCAGCGCGCTGCAAATGCTGGAACCGGGTTTATCGTCGACCATCAATCTTTCTCTGCCAGAACCGCTGACCTTAATCCACGTTGACGGGCCACTCTTTGAACGGGTGCTGATTAATCTGCTGGAGAACGCGGTGAAATACGCGGGGGCGCAGGCCGAAATTGGTATCAATGCCCACGTTGAGGGCGAAAATCTACAACTGGATGTCTGGGATAACGGCCCCGGTCTTCCACCAGGCCAGGAGCAGACGATATTTGATAAGTTTGCTCGCGGGAATAAAGAGTCGGCGGTACCGGGTGTAGGGCTTGGGTTGGCAATTTGTCGGGCGATAGTGGATGTACACGGCGGCACCATTACCGCATTCAACCGACCGGAAGGTGGTGCCTGTTTTCGTGTTACACTTCCCCAGCAAACAGCCCCTGAACTTGAAGAATTTCATGAGGATATGTGACAAACGTTCTGATTGTTGAAGATGAACAGGCTATTCGTCGCTTTCTGCGCACGGCGCTGGAGGGCGACGGGATGCGCGTCTATGAGGCCGAAACGCTGCAACGCGGCTTGCTGGAAGCGGCTACCCGTAAGCCAGATTTGATTATTCTCGATCTCGGCCTGCCCGATGGTGATGGGATTGAGTTTATCCGCGACCTGCGCCAGTGGAGCGCAGTGCCAGTGATTGTGCTTTCCGCACGCAGCGAAGAGAGCGACAAAATCGCCGCGCTGGATGCCGGAGCGGATGATTACCTGAGTAAGCCGTTTGGCATTGGCGAATTGCAGGCCCGTCTGCGCGTCGCTTTACGTCGCCACTCCGCCACCGCTGCGCCCGATCCGCTGGTGAAATTTTCCGATGTTACCGTCGATTTAGCCGCCCGCGTGATCCATCGCGGTGAGGAAGAGGTGCATCTCACACCAATTGAGTTTCGCCTGCTGGCGGTGCTGCTCAACAATGCCGGAAAAGTGCTCACCCAGCGCCAGCTCCTTAACCAGGTGTGGGGGCCAAACGCGGTCGAACACAGTCATTATTTGCGTATTTATATGGGACATCTGCGACAAAAACTGGAACAGGATCCCGCTCGCCCCCGCCATTTCATTACTGAAACCGGTATTGGGTATCGGTTTATGCTTTGAATTGTTATTCAATAAATTCGCTTTAATAGTGATTAATTTATTATTAAACCTGCTCCAAATATTATTATTTGGCAGGTTTAATTTCTTAACGCAAATATAAAACACAAAATTACAACATTTAAGTAACAAAACAGCATCTAATATGGCAATATTCATAATTAATGATTTATTATCTGGGGTATGATCGTTTTTTGTTGATCTTCTTCACAGATTATAGCCATTTCATGGATAGAATAACTCTACCTTCAACTGACACAGCAAGAGGTAAAGGTAAATGGAAAATAATAACCGCTTAATGCCTCATATAAGGCGGACAACCCATATCATGAAGTTTGCCCATCGTAATAGTTTTGACTTTCATTTCTTTAATGCCCGCTAGTCTTCTGACTAAAGGGCACCCCAACGTACAGGTCTCCCTGACTTTAAGCATTACAGGTTAATACCTGTATTCCTCGGTGCTCATATACTGCTAACCCTTTTAAACTCTAAATAATTCGAGTCGCAGCACTTGCAACTTGAGGTATGACGAGTATAGCCAGTTACCGGGCTGGTCTGGGTTATTGCATCTACAAAAAGCAAACTACTGATTTATTTATCAGCGGTGGGGTTTTGCTTTTTTCCGGCGTGATCAATTTCTCCTTTGAGAAATTGAGGACCTGCTATTACCTGAAATAAAGAGATGAACAAAATGTCAGAATTAAAAATTGCCGTTAGCCGTTCTTGCCCGGATTGTTTTTCCACTCATCGTGCATGCGTGAATATTGACGAAAGTAATTATATTGACGTTGCCGCCATTATTTTATCAGTCAATGATGTTGAACGTGGAAAACTCGATGAAATAGACGCTACTGGCTATGGCATTCCTGTTTTTATTGCAACGGCAAATGAAGAACGTGTACCAGCAGAATATCTGCCACGTATTTCTGGTGTCTTCGAGCATTGCGAATCACGGAAAGAGTTTTATGGACGTCAGTTAGAAACCGCTGCTAGCCATTATGAAACGCAACTGCGCCCGCCCTTCTTCCGCGCACTGGTCGATTATGTCAATCAGGGCAATAGCGCTTTTGACTGCCCGGGTCATCAGGGAGGTGAGTTTTTCCGTCGTCATCCGGCAGGGAATCAGTTCGTGGAGTACTTCGGAGAAACGCTGTTCCGTTCCGACTTATGCAACGCGGATGTGGCAATGGGCGATCTGCTGATTCACGAAGGCGCACCATGCATTGCACAGCAACATGCGGCAAAAGTGTTTAATGCCGATAAAACATACTTCGTTCTAAATGGCACTTCATCTTCTAACAAAGTGGTTTTAAACGCCCTGCTAACACCGGGTGATCTGGTGCTGTTTGATCGCAATAACCACAAATCTAACCACCACGGAGCGTTGCTACAGGCTGGTGCAACACCGGTTTATCTGGAAACGGCACGTAACCCGTATGGCTTTATCGGTGGCATTGATGCGCATTGTTTTGAAGAAAGTTACCTGCGTGAGCTGATCGCGGAAGTCGCACCGCAGCGGGCAAAAGAGGCTCGTCCTTTCCGCCTCGCTGTGATTCAGTTAGGCACCTACGACGGTACGATTTATAACGCCCGCCAGGTGGTGGATAAAATTGGTCATCTGTGTGACTACATTCTGTTTGACTCCGCATGGGTCGGCTATGAGCAATTTATCCCGATGATGGCTGACTGTTCGCCGCTGTTGCTGGATCTTAATGAGAACGATCCGGGTATTCTGGTTACGCAATCCGTACATAAACAGCAGGCTGGTTTTTCTCAAACTTCACAAATCCATAAAAAAGACAGCCACATCAAAGGGCAACAGCGTTATGTACCGCACAAACGCATGAACAACGCCTTTATGATGCACGCCTCCACCAGCCCGTTCTATCCGCTGTTTGCCGCACTGGATATCAACGCCAAAATGCATGAAGGTGTCAGCGGTCGTAATATGTGGATGGATTGTGTGGTAAATGGCATTAATGCCCGCAAACTGATCCTCGATAACTGTCAGCATATTCGTCCGTTCGTACCTGAACTGGTGGATGGTAAACCCTGGCAGTCGTATGAAACAGCGCAAATTGCGGTTGATCTGCGCTTCTTCCAGTTTGTACCAGGGGAACACTGGCATTCTTTTGAAGGCTATGCAGAGAATCAATACTTTGTCGATCCTTGCAAACTGTTGCTGACAACCCCAGGTATTGATGCACGTAACGGCGAATATGAAACATTCGGTGTACCCGCGACGATTCTTGCTAACTTCCTGCGCGAAAATGGCGTAGTGCCGGAAAAATGCGATCTTAACTCCATCCTCTTCCTGCTGACTCCGGCGGAGGATATGGCCAAACTTCAGCAACTTGTTGCCCTGCTGGTACGCTTCGAAAAACTGCTGGAATCTGATGCGCCGCTGGCGGAAGTGCTACCTTCCATCTACAAACAGCATGAAGAGCGCTACGCCGGTTATACCCTTCGTCAGTTGTGCCAGGAAATGCATGATTTGTATGCCCGCCACAACGTGAAACAACTGCAAAAAGAGATGTTCCGTAAGGAACACTTCCCACGCGTCAGCATGAATCCGCAAGAAGCTAACTACGCCTATTTACGCGGTGAAGTGGAGCTGGTTCGTCTGCCGGATGCAGAAGGCCGTATCGCTGCCGAAGGTGCGCTTCCTTATCCTCCGGGTGTGCTGTGTGTTGTTCCGGGTGAAATCTGGGGTGGTGCTGTTTTGCGTTACTTCAGCGCTCTGGAAGAAGGGATCAACCTGCTGCCAGGTTTTGCACCGGAGCTGCAGGGTGTCTATATCGAAGAACATGATGGTCGTAAGCAAGTTTGGTGCTATGTCATCAAGCCTCGTGATGCGCAAAGCACCCTGTTGAAAGGGGAAAAATTATGAGTCAGGCTAAATCGAACAAAATGGGCGTCGTTCAGTTAACCATACTGACGATGGTCAACATGATGGGCTCCGGTATCATCATGCTGCCGACAAAGCTTGCCGAAGTCGGGACAATCTCAATTATTTCCTGGCTGGTGACAGCCGTAGGCTCAATGGCACTGGCATGGGCATTCGCAAAATGCGGTATGTTCAGCCGTAAATCAGGCGGTATGGGCGGTTATGCGGAGTATGCTTTCGGTAAATCCGGGAACTTTATGGCGAACTATACCTACGGCGTCTCACTGCTAATTGCTAACGTCGCGATTGCTATTTCGGCGGTTGGTTACGGCACCGAACTGCTCGGCGCGAGTTTGTCGCCAGTGCAGATTGGTCTTGCGACCATCGGGGTGCTGTGGATTTGTACCGTGGCTAACTTTGGTGGTGCGCGCATTACCGGGCAAATCAGTAGCATTACCGTGTGGGGGGTCATTATTCCGGTGGTAGGCCTGTGCGTTATCGGCTGGTTCTGGTTTAGCCCGACGCTTTACGTTGATTCCTGGAATCCGCATCATGCACCGTTCTTCAGTGCGGTAGGTTCTTCCATCGCTATGACGCTGTGGGCTTTTCTTGGTCTGGAGTCTGCGTGTGCGAATACTGATGTAGTGGAAAACCCGGAACGTAATGTGCCAATCGCGGTACTCGGCGGTACGTTAGGTGCGGCGGTGATTTATATCGTCTCCACCAACGTGATTGCAGGGATTGTGCCTAATATGGAGCTGGCAAATTCAACGGCACCATTTGGCCTGGCCTTCGCACAGATGTTCACGCCAGAAGTGGGTAAAGTCATTATGGCGCTGATGGTGATGTCCTGCTGCGGTTCGCTGCTTGGCTGGCAGTTCACCATTGCCCAGGTGTTTAAATCTTCATCTGATGAAGGCTACTTCCCTAAAATTTTCTCCCGTGTAACCAAAGTGGATGCACCGGTGCAGGGAATGTTGACCATTGTGATTATCCAGAGCGGGTTGGCGCTGATGACGATTAGCCCGTCGCTAAACAGTCAGTTCAACGTGCTGGTTAACCTGGCCGTGGTGACCAATATCATTCCGTATATTCTGTCAATGGCGGCATTAGTCATTATTCAGAAGGTCGCTAATGTGCCCCCCTCAAAAGCGAAAGTTGCAAACTTTGTTGCTTTTGTTGGCGCGATGTACAGCTTTTATGCGCTGTACTCATCCGGGGAAGAAGCCATGCTATACGGTTCCATCGTGACCTTCCTCGGTTGGACACTGTATGGTCTGGTCTCACCACGCTTTGAACTGAAAAATAAACACGGTTAATTAAGAAAAGCAAAAAAGGGCGATCTTCCGACCGCCCTTTTTCTTATTTAATGTGTTTACGCGTTTTTCAGAACTTCGCTAACAATCTCAACCGCTTCTTTCTCGATCTGCTTGCGATGCTCTTCACCGAGGAAGCTTTCGCAATAAATCTTGTACGCGTCTTCCGTGCCTGACGGACGCGCGGCGAACCAGCCGTTGTCAGTCATCACTTTCAGACCGCCGATAGAAGCACCATTGCCCGGTGCCGCAGTCAGGCGCGCGGTGATCGGGTCACCTGCCAGGGTGCTGGCGCTCACCATTTCCGGAGACAGCTTAGACAACGCCGCTTTTTGTGCGGAAGTCGCAGCTGCCTGCAAACGGTTGTAGCTCGGCGCACCAAAGCGTTTTGCCAGTTCGTTGTAGTGTTCCTGCGGGTTCTTACCGGTGACAGCGGTGATTTCCGCCGCCAGCAGACACATGATGATGCCGTCTTTGTCGGTGGACCACGGCGTGCCGTCGAAACGCAGGAAGGAAGCCCCTGCGCTCTCTTCGCCGCCAAAGCCGAAGCTGCCGTCGAACAGACCATCAACAAACCATTTGAAACCTACCGGGACTTCTACCAGCTTACGGCCCAAGTCATTGACCACACGGTCGATCATCGCAGATGAAACCAGCGTTTTACCGACAGCAACATCTTTGCCCCACTGCGGACGATGCTGGAACAGGTAGTTGATCGCCACCGCCAGGTAGTGGTTCGGATTCATCAAACCTGCCGGAGTGACGATACCGTGACGGTCATAATCCGGGTCGTTAGCAAACGCCAGATCGAACTTATCACGCAGTGCCAGCAGGCCCGCCATCGCACACTCGGAGGAGCAGTCCATACGGATCGCACCGTCTTTATCGAGGTGCATAAAGCGGAAGGTTTGATCGACCTGATCGTTAACGATGGTCAGGTTGAGGTTGTAATACTCGCCAATGCGCTTCCAGTATTCGATACCGGAACCGCCCAACGGATCAACGCCCAGCGTCAGGCCCGCTTTCTGAATCGCCGCCATATCAACGATATCGGCCAGCCCTTCCACGAACGGCTGCACCAGATCCTGCTCTTTCACATGACCGGATGCCATCGCTTCGTCGAGGGAGATACGCTTCACGCCTTTCAGGCCATCGGCCATCAGTGCGTTGGCCCTGTCTTCCACCACTTTGGTGACGTTGGTATCAGCCGGGCCACCATTTGGCGGATTGTACTTGATACCACCATCTTCCGGCGGGTTATGGGACGGTGTAATCACGATACCGTCTGCCAGCGGGCCACCTTTTTTATTGTGAACCAGGATGGCATTGGAAACGGCAGGCGTCGGAGTGAAGCCATTGTTTTCCTGCACAATAACATCTACGCCGTTCGCTGCCAGCACTTCCAGTACGGAAATGAACGCAGGCTCGGACAGAGCGTGAGTATCTTTACCCACATAGCAAGGGCCAGTGATGCCGTTTTTCGCACGTTCTTCAGCAATTGCCTGAGCGATCGCCAGAATGTGCGGCTCGTTAAAGCTGTGGCGCGCTGCACTGCCACGGTGACCGGAAGTACCGAATTTCACCGCGTGCTCCGCATTCCCTGCTTCTGGTTTCAGTACATAATATTGCGCCGTCAGTTGGGCGACGTTAATCAAATCACTCTGTTGTGCAGGTTGGCCTGCACGATTGTGGATTGCCATTGCTTTGTCCTTTGTCTGCAACGTTTTAGATAGTTCCGCAAACCTTCTCAATCAATTCCGCCGGGAATTGCATCGACTGCATGATGTGTTCGATCATGCTGCATTTACGGCCGGTGTTGGTGTTGGTGATCACCCAATACGGCGTGCCTGGCACATGTTTCGGCTTGGTCTGATTACCATTTTTCAGCAGCGTTTGTTCATCTGCCGCAAAGTAAACGCGTGTACGACCGTGCAACGATTCCGTTGCTTCGGCAAACGCCTGGGCGTCAAGAGAATATAGTGTAGACAACAGCAGCATAAAGCGATTGACCGCTCGCTTTTGCTCTGCGTATTCATCCGAAAGCAGAAGTTCACGCATTGCGCGAACCTTGTCTTTAATCGTTTTGACCGGCTTCGCTTCGACGATAGCAGGTGACGCAACGCGAACCTCTTTCGTCACCGGAGCAGCAGGCTGTGATGCGGCGGAAAATTTCAACATACGCCGTAAAATGTCGGATGCGCTCTCGCCGATATGCTTAGTGTGGCTGGCAATATAGCTGTAGAGTTCATCATCAACTTCAATCGTTTTCATCTTAATCCAGTGCAGTGTCTTAGCTGAATACAAGTCGCCAGGAGTATATGAATAAATCCCGGCAGCGGATAGCGTCAAGCCTGGCTTGCAGAAAAACTCGGAATAAACCTTATTTGTTGCAGCCCTGTGGCACAATGGTCAACATAATACCCTAACCCGACAACGCGAAAAAAAGAACTTTGCCATGAAATTGAATATCCGCGCGCAAACTGCACAAAACCAGCACAATAATTCTCCCATCGTTCTTGTCCATGGTCTGTTTGGTAGCCTAGACAACCTTGGCGTACTGGCTCGCGATCTGGTAAACGATCACAATATCATCCAGGTTGATATGCGTAACCACGGTCTTTCACCGAGAGATCCGGTAATGAATTACCCGGCGATGGCCCAGGATCTTGTTGATACCCTGGATGCACTGCAGATCGACAAAGCAACATTTATCGGTCACTCCATGGGCGGTAAAGCGGTAATGGCACTTACTGCACTGGCCCCCGATCGGATTGACAAGCTGGTGGCAATTGATATTGCTCCGGTCGATTATCACGTTCGCCGGCATGATGAGATTTTCGCGGCCATCAACGCAGTCAGTGAATCGGACGCACAAACTCGCCAGCAAGCAGCGGCAATAATGCGCCAGCATCTTAATGAAGAAGGGGTGATTCAGTTTCTGCTGAAATCTTTTGTTGACGGGGAGTGGCGCTTTAACGTGCCGGTATTGTGGGATCAGTATCCGCATATTGTGGGTTGGGAGAAAATCCCGGCATGGGATCACCCTGCCCTGTTTATCCCTGGCGGCAATTCTCCGTATGTTAGCGAGCAGTACCGCGATGATTTACTGGCACAATTTCCACAGGCACGGGCGCATGTGATTGCAGGCGCGGGTCACTGGGTCCATGCTGAAAAACCGGATGCGGTATTACGCGCTATCCGTCGCTATCTCAATGATTAACGCAACTGATTAAAAACCCAGCGTCCGCGTCGCTTTCCGCGCGTGGGCGTTGGCGTGACTCATCGCGCTGATGTATTATGGCGCGCTATCCATCCGGGCAGAGGCCTGGCTGATTGTTTCCCCCGAAGTCACCAAGATCATGGCCAAAGAACAAACGGACCGTACGACATTAGATCTGTTCGCGCACGAGCGTCGACCGGGACGACCGAAAACTAATCCGCTTTCGCGCGATGAACAGCTGCGTATTAATAAACGCAACCAGCTAAAACGCGATAAAGTACGTGGCCTTAAGCGTGTCGAACTGAAGCTGAACGCGGAAGCTGTCGAGGCGCTGAACGAGCTGGCGGAATCGCGCAATATGAGCCGTAGCGAACTGATCGAAGAGATGTTAATGCAGCAACTGGCGGCGCTGCGTAGTCAGGGCATCGTTTAAATTTCCACTTTCATGTAGCACAGTGTGCAGTCCTGCTCGTTTGCTGATTCCGCAAGACTGCCTGTTCTGCTATGATTGCCTTTATCCGTGGGCAATTTTCCACCCCCATTTCAATAAGTTTCAAGAGGTTATTTCACTCATGGCTATCACTGGCATCTTTTTCGGCAGCGACACCGGTAATACCGAAAATATCGCAAAAATGATTCAAAAACAGCTTGGTAAAGACGTTGCCGATGTCCATGACATTGCAAAAAGCAGCAAAGAAGATCTGGAAGCATATGACATTCTGCTGCTGGGCATCCCAACCTGGTATTACGGCGAAGCGCAGTGTGACTGGGATGACTTCTTTCCGACTCTCGAAGAGATTGATTTCAATGGCAAACTGGTTGCGCTGTTTGGTTGTGGTGACCAGGAAGATTACGCTGAATACTTCTGTGACGCATTGGGCACCATCCGCGACATCATTGAACCGCGCGGTGCAACCATTGTTGGTCACTGGCCAACTGCGGGCTATCATTTCGAAGCATCAAAAGGTCTGGCAGATGACGACCACTTTGTCGGTCTGGCTATCGACGAAGACCGTCAGCCGGAACTGACCGCTGAACGTGTAGAAAAATGGGTTAAACAGATTTCTGAAGAGTTGCATCTCGACGAAATTCTCAATGCCTGATGTGATGCGGCGTAGACTCATGTCTACGCCGTATTAATAGATAATGCCAATCAAAATAATTGCTACAAATTTGTAACTTTTGCTGTTGTACCTGTACAATGTCCCGGTGTTCAAGTGGCCTTGCCGTTGTAAATGTAAGCTGTGCCACGTTTTTATTAACAATATTTGCCAGGGACTTGTGGTTTTCATTTAGGCGTGGCAATTCTATAATGATACGCATTATCTCAAGAGCAAATTCTGTCACTTCTCCTAATGAAGTGAACCGCTTAGTAACAGGACAGATTCCGCATGACTGATAACAATACCGCCCTAAAGAAAGCTGGCCTGAAAGTAACGCTTCCTCGTTTAAAAATCCTGGAAGTTCTTCAGGAGCCGGACAACCATCACGTCAGTGCGGAAGATTTATACAAACGTCTGATCGATATGGGTGAAGAAATTGGTCTGGCTACGGTATATCGCGTACTGAACCAGTTTGACGACGCTGGTATCGTCACCCGCCACAATTTTGAAGGCGGTAAATCCGTATTTGAACTGACACAGCAACATCACCACGATCACCTGATCTGCCTCGACTGCGGCAAGGTAATCGAATTTAGTGATGATTCCATCGAAGCGCGTCAGCGTGAAATTGCCGCAAAACATGGCATTCGCCTGACTAACCACAGTCTCTATCTTTACGGTCACTGTGCCGAAGGCGATTGCCGCGAAGATGAGCACGCGCACGAAGGCAAATAAGCCAGCCGGAACGAGAAAAGCCAACCTGCGGGTTGGCTTTTTTATACACGGGAAATAAGAAAAGCGAGAGTTACAGCTCTCACTTATTTGTTATTACTGCGAATTTCCTGCCAGACCTTATCACAGTCGGCTTTTACCGCCTGATCATTTCCGGTTTGCGTTGCGCGCAGACACTGCTGATAATCCAGTACGCGTACACTTTCCTGGTCGGCAAACTGCTGATGTTGTTTCTCTTTCTTCAGCACGTTTAACACGCTCTGGCAGGCTTCAATTTTTTCTGGCGAACCTTGTGCGGTGTTGATACAGGCGCTGTATGCCTCTTTCAGACGGCTGTCTTCCTGTGGCGCGGTTGATTGCGCACAAGCCACCAGCCCCGATGCCATCATGGCGATGAGAATCAGTTTTTTCATAGCAAATTCCTCAAACGTGCGGCAGGCACAAAACCTGCCGCGTCGGGCATCAGAAGATGGTGAATGGTGCGATTACCATAAATTTCACGTCACGCTCATCCTGGAAGATGTTGCCGTAACCACCGCCCCAGCTTGGGATGTCGGAGTGGTTGTCGTATTCGGTGAAGTGCAGTTTGAACATCGTGCCTTTGGCGCGGCCGTCCTGAATGGTGTAAACCGCATCCAGGCTATATGCAGACTCTTCAATAGTCCGGTTCTTGTCGTAGTACGCATCCGGATTGCTCTGCCAGGTAGCGGGTTTAGCATCCCATGCGTAAACGTAGGAAGCGCCGATGGCGAAGCCTGGAAGATTCCAGTTTTTCAGGTCATACATCGCACCGAAGAAGACCGCTTTTTCGCCGTTAGCGTTGAAGTCGGAACGGTTATCCCACCAGATATCCAGGCGGCCGTTGGAGGAAGCGTAGGTTGGAGTCATACGTTGCAGGAAGTATCCCTGCTGACCGTCAGCCTTAACCCAGGTGCCTTCGAGGCGCAAATCCACTACGTCAGCCGCCCGGTAACCAAAGGTCAACGCTTGCAGCCAGGCGGTGCCGTCATAAAGATCGTTGACGCTGCGATCGTCAACTTTATCGCGCGTACCATAGAACTGGTAACTGGTGGTTAACGGGCTACCGGCGATATCAAATTTGTAGCTGGCTTTGGCAAAATATTGATCGATATACCCTTCCGCCTGACCAAATGCCGCTTCCAGTACGAAGTTATTTTTGAAGTCGTATTTCGCACCGATGGAGTGAAGATAATCAACTTTGGTGGTTTTATCGTTCTGATAAAACTCATCCATTTCCAGATGCCACGGTGCTTTGTATTCGTTGGTCCACATGTAGGAGAAACTCAACGCACCAGCATCGCCGTAATCAAAATTCGCCCCGGCTTCCGCCCCCTGATAAGTACCCGGCATAAAGCTCCAGTGCGGCGCTAACAGCGTCTGACCAGTTGGCTGAATGTAACCTGCCCTCGCCCACACCGGACCGTATTTAAATTTGGCCGCTGCTTTATACAGGCTTATACCGCTTTTGTCGCCGGACCAGTCTTCGTCATAGGCTTTATTGCTTTTTGAAAACGCGATTTCGTTCGGGTGAGAGCTGTCACCGTTTTCCGCCATTTCAATCGCCGTAAACGCAGCAATATCAAGGCCGAACATATCAGCAGCATAACCAGACTGAAAATCGAGGTTGGCGTTCCAGGTGGAGTGAGAAAGGTTGGTTTTGTATTTGTCGCCGTCGGTAACATCTTTACGGTCGCGTTCACGCTGCCAGTAATAGATACCGCCGGTTAAGGTTGAATCGTCGATAAATCCTTCGGCGCGAGCCTCCGGCATTGCCATAAAGCCCGACATTGCTGTAACACCGGCGATAGCCAGCGCCAGCGTACTACGTTTGCCACTAAACGTACGCATGGGTTAATCCTCTTTGACGTATAAATTGCTGCACCAAAGGTGAACAGCGAAAAAAATAAAAATTAAAAAAGTAGCGTTGAGAAAAGTCTCGCTGACTACAGGAACAGACTATTTTTCGCGACGCGAATTATCAATCTCTTTCTGTAACCAGAATGTAAGAACATGAGCAACCGCACATATTTTGATGATTTTTGTTACAAGGCTTAAGTTTGCGGTTGAAAGGCTTGCAGAAGAATAAAAGCGTGAATTTCCAGCAAGATGAAAGCGGTTACATTTTATTTAATTATGTTTTGTGATTTTAAATTTATTTTATGGATAAATTGCGAAGCAGAATTAATTCGCGAAGAAAAGCAGAAAAAACGCCGCTGAACGCGGCGTTTTGGATTGTTTGCATATTTCTTGCCGGATGCGGCGTGAATACCTCACCCGGCCTGGTAGAACTTAAAACTACTCGCCTACTTTCGCCCAGGTATCACGCAGCCCTACGGTGCGGTTAAATACCGGTTTTTCGGCAGTGGAATGGCGGCTGTCGAGGCAGAAATAACCTTCACGTTCAAACTGGAATGCTTTACCCGCAACCGCGTCTTTCAGAGACGGTTCAGCAAAGCCCTGTTTGATCACCAGCGATTCCGGGTTAATCACCGACAGGAAATCATCCGCAGCACCTGGGTTCGGCACGCTGAACAGACGATCGTACAGGCGGATTTCAACCGGCAGCGCATGTGCCGCGCTCACCCAGTGAATAACACCTTTGACTTTACGACCATCTGCCGGATCTTTGCTTAAGGTGTCGGCGTCATAAGTACAGAAGATGGTGGTGATATTGCCTTCGGCATCTTTCTCCACGCGTTCAGCCTTAATGACGTAAGCATTACGCAGACGCACTTCTTTACCCAGCACCAGACGTTTGTACTGCTTGTTAGCTTCTTCGCGGAAATCGGCGCGATCGATCCAAATCTCACCGCTAAACGGCACCTGACGGCTCCCCATTTCCGGTTTGTTCGGATGGTTCGGCATGGTGACCATTTCGCCTTCGCCATGGTAGTTTTCGATAACCAGTTTCACCGGATCGATAACCGCCATTGCGCGCGGCGCATTTTCGTTGAGATCTTCACGGATGCAGGATTCCAGTGACGCCATCTCAATGGTGTTGTCCTGCTTGGTCACACCGATGCGTTTGCAGAACTCACGAATAGAAGCCGCAGTGTAACCACGACGACGCAGACCGGAAATGGTCGGCATACGCGGGTCATCCCAGCCTTCAACGTGCTTGTCGGTCACCAGCAGGTTCAGCTTACGCTTGGACATCACAGTGTATTCCAGATTCAGGCGCGAGAATTCGTACTGGCGCGGGTGAACAGGAATGGTGATGTTGTCCAGCACCCAGTCGTACAGGCGACGGTTGTCCTGGAACTCAAGCGTACACAGAGAGTGCGTAATACCTTCCAGCGCATCGCTGATGCAATGGGTGAAGTCGTACATCGGGTAGATGCACCACTTGTTGCCAGTCTGGTGGTGTTCAGCAAATTTAATGCGGTACAGCACCGGATCGCGCATTACGATAAATGGCGACGCCATGTCGATTTTCGCACGCAGGCAGGCTTTACCTTCTTCAAAACCACCGGTACGCATTTTTTCGAACAGCGCCAGGTTCTCTTCAACGCTGCGGTCGCGGTACGGGCTGTTTTTACCCGGCTGCGTCAGGGTGCCGCGGTATTCGCGGATCTGTTCCGGTGTCAGTTCATCAACGTACGCCAGGCCTTTATTGATCAGTTCGATCGCATAGGCGTGGAGCTGATCAAAATAATCGGAGGAGTAACGGACGTTACCAGACCAGTGAAAACCTAACCACTCTACGTCGTTTTTGATCGACTCAACATACTCGATATCTTCTTTTACCGGGTTAGTGTCGTCGAAACGCAGGTTGCACTGGCCTTTATAGTCCTGGGCGATCCCGAAGTTCAGGCAGATAGATTTCGCATGGCCAATATGCAGATAGCCATTCGGCTCCGGCGGGAAACGGGTGTGTACTGTGGTGTGCTTACCACTGGCCAGATCTTCATCGATGATCTGACGAATAAAGTTAGTCGGGCGGGCTTCTGCCTCACTCATCGTGGATTCCTCAAAGCGTAAACAACGTATAACGGCGTATGATCTTATAAGCGGGACAGGCTGACAACTGTTAGTTAGTGAAAATCGAAAATCTCACTGAGATTATGGGGATGATTGATGAAAAAAAAAGCGGCAGAGAAGATCTCCACCGCTTGTCATTGTTGGATGCGACGCTGACGTGTCGCATCAGGTATAAAGCAGATTACTTTTTGATTTCATACAGCGGTGTTTGACCCGCCACAACATGGCCCTGAGCTTTAATGATCAAGCCGCTGAAATCGTCGATATTGCTGCAAACCACCGGGCTAATCATCGAACGGGCGTTAGCGTTCAGGTAATCCAGATCCATTTCCAGAATCGGTTGCCCTGCGCTTACTTGCGCGCCCTCTTCCACCAGACGTTTAAAGCCTTTACCTTCCAGCGCTACGGTGTCGATACCCATATGGACGACGATCTCCGCGCCTTTTTCGGTTTCCAGACAGCACGCGTGGTTGGTGTTGAAGATTTTCACGATTGTCCCTGCGGCTGGTGATACGACGATTTTATCTGTCGGTTTCACCGCCACACCGTCACCCACCGCTTTGCTGGCGAATGCTTCGTCAGGAACCTGATCCAGTGCCACAACATCACCGGTAATCGGCGATACCAGCTCCGCGACAGACACCGCGTTTGGTATAGCCTGCGGTTTTGCTACAGGCGCGGCAGTTGCAGGCGCAGTTTCAGCTGACGCAGCGGCTACCGGACCACGGGCAACAACTTTCTTCATTGCATCGCCAATGGATTCCGCTTTCGCGCCAACAATCACCTGAATAGTCTGTTTGTTCAGTTTCACTACCCCAGAAGCACCCAGCCGTTTACACATCGCATCGTTGACGCGAGCCGAGTCAACCACGGTCAGGCGCAGACGAGTAATACAGGCGTCAATTGCTTTCAGGTTGTCAGTGCCGCCAACCGCAGCAATATAGTTGGTCGCCAGTTGATTGAGGCCTTCTTCAGTGTTGCTGTTGGCTTCTTCAGTAACGATCTCATCTTCTTTATCTTCACGACCCGGCGTTTTCAGGTTGAACATGCGGATAACCAAACTGAACACCACGAAGTAGATAGCGAAGAAGACAACACCCATCACCAGCAGCATCCAGACGTTCTGGCTGGCGGCCGGCAGGTTATACATCAACGCGTAGTCGATAGCCCCCGCAGAGAAGGAGAAGCCCGCGTGGATACCCAGCAGCGTTGCCACAAACAGGCTGATACCGGTCAGCAGTGCGTGCAGGAGGTACAGCAGCGGCGCAAGGAACATGAACAGGAATTCCAGCGGCTCAGTCACACCGGTCAGGAACGCAGTAACAGCAACAGAAAGCAGCATCCCGCCAACCATCGGACGACGCTCTTTCGGTGCTGCGAAGTACATCGCCAGCGCCGCACCTGGCAGACCGAACATCATAATCGGGAAGAAGCCGGACATGAACATCCCCGCGGTGCCGTCACCGGCATAGAAGCGGTTGATATCACCGTGGAAAACCGTTCCCGCCGCGTTGGTGAATTCACCAATCTGGAACCAGGCGATGGTGTTCAGCACCTGATGCAGACCGGTTGGGATCAGCAGACGGTTGATGAAACCAAAGATACCGGAACCCAGCGCGCCCGCAGAAACGATCCACTCGCCGCCTGCATGGATAGCGTGCTGTACCGGCGGCCAGACGTAACCAAAAATGGCCGCCAGCACCAGACAGAAGAAGCCGGTGGCGATCGGCACAAAGCGTTTGCCGCCGAAGAAGCTCAGGAAGTCCGGCAGTTTAATATCGGACCAACGGTTATAGGCTGCACCACCGACCAGACCGGTAATGATACCCGCCAGTACACCCATGTTAATTTCCGGGTTGATGGTCACCATCGCTTTGGTTAACACAAAGTAACCTACCGCACCCGCCAGTGCCGCCGCACCTGCGCTGTCTTTCGACCAGCTGGATGCCACGCCGATGGCGAAGATTAATGCGAGGTTATCAAAAATCGCACCGCCCGCCTGGGCAATAAACGCAACGTTAAGTAAATCTGGCTGACCGAATCGCAGCAACAGCGCCGCCACCGGCAGCACCGCGATAGGGAGCTGTAACGCCCTACCGAGTCGCTGGAAAAAACCTAAAATATTCATCTTATTCCCCCTACGAGAACCCTATTTGGCTCGTTTAAAGCCGTATTTTTATTTTGCTGCAAATTGTACTGCCGATGTTCTGTAATCAGATTGTTAGATCATCTGCTACAGAGTGTGTGAAAATTTAATTCGTATCGCAAATTAAACGCGTGTCTTTTGTGAGTTTTGTCACCAAATATCGTTATCATCACTCCCTTTTACTGGCTAAACCAGAAAACTTATTTTATCATTCAAAAAATCAGGTCGGATTGACGCCTGTCTGCGCAAATCCAGGTTACGCTTAAAGATGCCTAATCCGCCAACGGCTTACATTTTACTTATTGAGGTGAATAATGAGACTGATCCCCCTGACTACCGCTGAACAGGTCGGCAAATGGGCTGCTCGCCATATCGTCAATCGTATCAATGCGTTCAAACCGACTGCCGATCGTCCGTTTGTTCTGGGCCTGCCGACTGGCGGCACGCCGATGACCACCTATAAAGCGTTAGTCGAAATGCATAAAGCAGGCCAGGTCAGCTTTAAGCACGTTGTCACCTTCAACATGGACGAATATGTCGGTCTGCCGAAAGAGCATCCGGAAAGCTACTACAGCTTTATGCACCGTAATTTCTTCGATCACGTTGATATTCCAGCAGAAAACATCAACCTTCTCAACGGCAACGCCCCGGATATCGACGCCGAGTGCCGCCAGTATGAAGAAAAAATCCGTTCTTACGGAAAAATTCATCTGTTTATGGGCGGTGTAGGTAACGACGGTCATATTGCATTTAACGAACCGGCGTCTTCTCTGGCTTCTCGTACTCGTATCAAAACCCTGACTCATGACACTCGCGTCGCGAACTCTCGTTTCTTTGATAACGATGTCAATCAGGTGCCAAAATATGCCCTGACTGTCGGTGTTGGTACATTGCTGGATGCCGAAGAAGTGATGATTCTGGTGCTGGGTAGCCAGAAAGCACTGGCACTGCAGGCCGCCGTTGAAGGTTGCGTAAACCACATGTGGACCATCAGCTGTCTGCAACTGCATCCAAAAGCGATCATGGTGTGCGATGAACCTTCCACCATGGAGCTGAAAGTTAAGACTTTAAGATATTTCAATGAATTAGAAGCAGAAAATATCAAAGGTCTGTAATTGTTATCCCTGCCCTGACACCTTGCTCAGGGCAATATTTTTTAAAATCGGGGGTCAGAATGTATGCATTAACCCAGGGCCGGATCTTTACCGGCCACGAATTTCTTGATGACCACGCGGTTGTTATCGCTGATGGCCTGATTAAAAGCGTCTGTCCGGTAGCGGAACTGCCGCCAGAGATCGAACAACGTTCACTGAACGGGGCCATTCTCTCCCCCGGTTTTATCGATGTGCAGTTAAACGGCTGCGGCGGCGTGCAGTTTAACGATACTGCTGAAGCAGTCAGCGTAGAAACGCTGGAAATCATGCAGAAAGCCAATGAGAAATCAGGCTGTACTAACTATTTGCCGACGCTTATCACCACCAGCGACGAGCTGATGAAACAGGGCGTGCGCGTTATGCGCGAGTACCTGGCAAAACATCCGAATCAGGCGTTAGGTCTGCATCTGGAAGGCCCGTGGCTGAATCTGGTAAAAAAAGGCACCCATAATCCGAATTTTGTGCGTAAGCCTGATGCCGCGCTGGTCGATTTCCTGTGCGAAAATGCCGATGTCATTACCAAAGTGACCCTGGCACCGGAAATGGTTCCTGCAGAAGTCATCAGCAAACTGGCAAATGCCGGGATTGTGGTTTCTGCCGGTCACTCCAACGCGACGTTGAAAGAAGCGAAAGCCGGTTTCCGCGCGGGGATTACCTTTGCCACCCATCTGTACAACGCAATGCCGTATATTACCGGTCGTGAGCCGGGCCTGGCGGGCGCGATCCTCGACGAAGCTGACATTTATTGCGGTATTATCGCTGATGGCCTGCATGTTGATTACGCCAACATTCGCAACGCTAAACGTCTGAAAGGCGACAAACTGTGTCTGGTTACTGACGCCACCGCGCCAGCAGGTGCCAACATTGAACAGTTCATTTTTGCGGGTAAAACAATATACTACCGTAATGGACTTTGTGTGGATGAGAACGGTACGTTAAGCGGTTCATCCTTAACCATGATTGAAGGCGTGCGTAATCTGGTCGAACATTGCGGTATCGCACTGGATGAAGTGCTGCGTATGGCGACGCTCTATCCGGCGCGTGCGATTGGCGTTGAGAAACGTCTCGGCACACTCGCCGCAGGTAAAGTAGCCAACCTGACCGCATTCACACCTGATTTTAAAATCACCAGGACCATCGTTAACGGTAACGAGGTCGTAACTCAATAAGAGAAAGTATGACACCAGGCGGACAAGCTCAGATAGGTAATGTTGATCTCGTAAAACAGCTTAACAGCGCGGCGGTTTATCGCCTGATTGACCAGTATGGGCCAATCTCGCGGATTCAGATTGCCGAGCAAAGCCAGCTTGCCCCCGCCAGCGTAACCAAAATTACGCGTCAGCTTATCGAACGCGGGCTGATTAAAGAAGTTGATCAGCAGGCCTCCACCGGGGGCCGCCGCGCTATCTCTATCGTCACCGAAACCCGCAATTTCCACGCAATCGGCGTACGGCTTGGTCGTCACGACGCCACCATCACCCTGTTTGATCTCAGCAGCAAAGTGCTGGCAGAAGAACATTACCCGTTGCCGGAACGTACCCAGCAGACGCTGGAACATGCCCTGCTGAATGCCATTGCTCAGTTTATTGATAGCTACCAGCGCAAGCTGCGCGAGCTGATCGCCATTTCCGTGATCCTGCCGGGGCTTGTTGACCCGGACAGCGGCAAAATTCATTACATGCCGCATATTCAGGTGGAAAACTGGGGGCTTGTAGAAGCACTGGAAGAGCGTTTTAAAGTGACCTGTTTTGTCGGCCACGATATCCGCAGTCTGGCGCTGGCGGAGCACTACTTCGGTGCAAGTCAGGATTGCGAAGACTCCATTCTGGTGCGTGTACATCGCGGAACCGGGGCCGGGATTATCTCTAACGGGCGCATTTTTATTGGCCGCAACGGTAACGTCGGTGAAATTGGCCATATTCAGGTCGAACCGCTGGGTGAACGCTGCCACTGCGGCAACTTTGGCTGCCTGGAAACTATCGCTGCCAACGCCGCTATTGAACAACGGGTGTTGAATCTGTTAAAGCAGGGCTACCAGAGCCGCGTGCCGCTGGACGACTGCACCATAAAAACTATCTGCAAAGCTGCGAACAAAGGCGATAGCCTGGCGTCGGAAGTGATTGAGTATGTCGGTCGTCATCTGGGCAAAACCATCGCCATTGCCATCAACCTGTTTAACCCGCAAAAAATTGTTATTGCCGGAGAAATCACCGAAGCCGATAAAGTGCTGCTCCCTGCTATTGAAAGCTGCATTAATACCCAGGCGCTGAAGGCGTTTCGCACTAATCTGCCGGTGGTACGTTCTGAGCTGGATCACCGCTCGGCAATCGGCGCTTTTGCGCTGGTAAAACGCGCCATGCTCAACGGTATTTTGCTCCAGCATTTGCTGGAAAATTAATGTGCTTTTATAGTGGCGCTTATTGTTGTCAATATTCTGGGTAGTCCATGACCATTAAAAATGTAATTTGCGATATCGACGGCGTGCTGATGCACGATAACGTCGCCGTACCGGGTGCAGCGGAATTTTTGCACGGGATTATGGATAAAGGCCTGCCGCTGGTGTTGCTGACCAACTATCCTTCACAGACCGGGCAAGATCTGGCGAATCGCTTTGCCACTGCGGGTGTCGATGTGCCGGACAGCGTGTTTTATACCTCCGCGATGGCAACCGCCGATTTCCTGCGTCGCCAGGAAGGCAAGAAAGCATATGTGGTGGGCGAAGGCGCACTGATTCATGAACTGTACAAAGCCGGTTTCACTATTACCGATGTGAACCCTGATTTTGTGATTGTTGGCGAAACGCGTTCCTACAACTGGGACATGATGCATAAAGCAGCCTATTTCGTCGCTAACGGTGCACGCTTTATCGCCACCAACCCGGACACCCACGGGCGCGGTTTTTATCCGGCCTGTGGCGCGCTATGCGCGGGGATCGAAAAAATCTCCGGACGTAAACCGTTCTATGTTGGTAAGCCGAGTCCGTGGATCATCCGCGCAGCATTAAACAAAATGCAGGCGCATTCGGAAGAAACGGTGATTGTTGGCGATAACCTGCGTACCGATATTCTGGCGGGCTTCCAGGCCGGTCTGGAGACGATTCTGGTACTCTCCGGTGTTTCGTCGCTCGACGATATCGACAGTATGCCATTCCGCCCCAGCTGGATTTACCCATCGGTCGCCGAAATCGACGTTATCTGAATAGCAACCACGCCTCAGGGCGTGGTTTCTTATTTTTACCCATCACTAAAATTCGCCCATTCAATAAAACCCGCCAAAAATTATCGATTCATCAATAAATACACCTCCACACCCTACCCTTTTTCATTAATCAGCAATCACCATTACGTTTTTTATTTACCCCCTGCCAAATCGCTTGCGCACAGTGCTGCTTTGCGGCATTTTTTTAAACAAGCAAACACAACAAGCAACAAATACCAGGTTAACGGAGAAGGTTATGTGTTCAATTTTTGGCGTATTCGATATCAAAACAGACGCAGTTGAGCTGCGCAAGAAAGCACTCGAGCTGTCACGCCTGATGCGTCATCGTGGCCCGGACTGGTCCGGTATTTATGCCAGCGATAACGCCATTCTCGCCCACGAACGTCTGTCCATTGTTGACGTTAACGCGGGGGCGCAACCTCTCTACAACCAACAAAAAACCCACGTGCTGGCAGTAAACGGTGAAATCTACAACCACCAGGCATTGCGCGCTGAATATGGCGATCGTTACCAGTTCCAGACCGGGTCTGACTGTGAAGTTATCCTCGCGCTGTATCAGGAAAAAGGGCCGGAATTTATCGACGACTTGCAGGGCATGTTTGCCTTTGCCCTGTACGACAGCGAAAAAGATGCGTATCTGATTGGTCGCGACCATCTGGGGATCATCCCACTGTATATGGGCTATGACGAACATGGTCAGCTGTATGTGGCCTCAGAAATGAAAGCCCTGGTGCCGGTATGCCGCACGATTAAAGAGTTCCCGGCGGGGAGCTATTTGTGGAGTCAGGACGGCGAAATCCGTTCTTATTATCACCGCGACTGGTTCGACTTTGATGCAGTGAAAGATAACGTGACCGACAAAAACGAGCTGCGTCAGGCACTGGAAGATTCCGTTAAAAGCCATTTGATGTCTGATGTGCCTTACGGTGTGCTGCTTTCTGGTGGTCTGGATTCCTCAATTATTTCCGCGATCACCAAGAAATACGCCGCCCGTCGCGTGGAAGATCAGGAACGTTCTGAAGCCTGGTGGCCGCAGTTACACTCCTTTGCTGTAGGTCTGCCGGGTTCACCGGATCTGAAGGCAGCCCAGGAAGTGGCAAACCATCTGGGCACTGTGCATCACGAAATTCACTTCACTGTACAGGAAGGTCTGGACGCCATCCGCGACGTGATTTACCACATCGAAACCTATGATGTGACCACTATTCGCGCTTCAACACCGATGTATTTAATGTCGCGTAAGATCAAGGCGATGGGCATTAAAATGGTGCTGTCCGGTGAAGGTTCTGATGAAGTGTTTGGCGGTTATCTTTACTTCCACAAAGCACCGAATGCCAAAGAACTGCATGAAGAGACGGTGCGTAAACTGCTGGCCCTGCATATGTATGACTGCGCGCGTGCCAACAAAGCGATGTCAGCCTGGGGCGTGGAAGCACGCGTTCCGTTCCTCGACAAAAAATTCCTTGATGTGGCGATGCGTATTAACCCACAGGATAAAATGTGCGGTAACGGCAAAATGGAAAAACACATCCTGCGTGAATGTTTTGAAGCGTATCTGCCTGCAAGTGTTGCCTGGCGGCAGAAAGAGCAGTTCTCCGATGGCGTCGGTTACAGTTGGATCGACACCCTGAAAGAAGTAGCGGCGCAGCAGGTTTCTGATCAACAGCTGGAAACTGCCCGCTTCCGCTTCCCGTACAACACGCCGACGTCCAAAGAAGCGTATCTGTACCGGGAGATCTTTGAAGAACTGTTCCCGCTTCCGAGCGCCGCTGAGTGCGTGCCGGGCGGCCCTTCCGTCGCGTGTTCTTCCGCTAAAGCGATCGAGTGGGATGAGGCGTTCAAGAAAATGGACGATCCGTCTGGTCGTGCGGTTGGTGTTCACCAGTCGGCGTATAAGTAAGAAATGCGGTACTGCCCCGGAGAAATCCGGGGCAGTTTCAGTTATTGAGCTGCTTGTTGATTCTGATATGCAGTAAGGAAATGTTCCGGGTTTGCCACATCACTGTTTGACAACTCATCACTGTAGGCCAGTATTTCATTGATTAATTTCCCACCACTATTGTTGAATTCCGAATTTCATCCTGTATGACAAAAGAATGGCTGTAGGGTGGGGAAAAAACACAAAGTAAACAATAATTGACGAATATAGCGCCACGCTGTTCGCAACCTAACCAAACAGTCACTTTCGAGCAATTTTCCTTGAAAAAGAGGTTGACGCTGCAAGGCTCTATACGCATAATGCGCCCCGCAACGCCGATAAGGTATCGCGAAAAAAAGATGGCTACGTAGCTCAGTTGGTTAGAGCACATCACTCATAATGATGGGGTCACAGGTTCGAATCCCGTCGTAGCCACCATCTTTTTTGCGGGAGTGGCGAAATTGGTAGACGCACCAGATTTAGGTTCTGGCGCCGCAAGGTGTGCGAGTTCAAGTCTCGCCTCCCGCACCATTCACCAGAAAGCGTTGTACGGATGGGGTATCGCCAAGCGGTAAGGCACCGGTTTTTGATACCGGCATTCCCTGGTTCGAATCCAGGTACCCCAGCCATCTTCTTCGAGTAAGCGGTTCACCGCCCGGTTATTGGGGTATCGCCAAGCGGTAAGGCACCGGTTTTTGATACCGGCATTCCCTGGTTCGAATCCAGGTACCCCAGCCATCGAAGAAACAATCTGGCTACGTAGCTCAGTTGGTTAGAGCACATCACTCATAATGATGGGGTCACAGGTTCGAATCCCGTCGTAGCCACCAAATTCTGAATGTGTCGAATATGTTCGGCAAATTCAAAAACCAATTTGTTGGGGTATCGCCAAGCGGTAAGGCACCGGATTCTGATTCCGGCATTCCGAGGTTCGAATCCTCGTACCCCAGCCAATTTATTCAAGACGCTTACATCGTAAGTGCACCCAGTTGGGGTATCGCCAAGCGGTAAGGCACCGGATTCTGATTCCGGCATTCCGAGGTTCGAATCCTCGTACCCCAGCCACATTAAAAAAGCTCGCTTCGGCGAGCTTTTTGCTTTTCTGCGTTCATTCAATGTCGAATGCGATGTTGACACGTCTTATCCTTCAAAGTCGGATGCGACGCTGACGCGTCTTATCCGACCTACGGTTGGCATGCATCCGGCAATGTTGTAAGGCTACAACCCTAACGCATATTTCAGCGCCTGACGTTTCAACACGCCAGCACGCTCCGCCGCCATCAAACCAAGATTACGCACAAAACGCAGTGGTGGCAGATTATTGCTGAATCCGGCATAAAACAGATCCATACCGCTCTGCATAATGAAGTTATCCGCCATGCGCCGCATCTGGTAACGCTTGAGTATCGGATAACTGGCCCACGCTTCGCCATAGCTGCGAGCGTTGACCAGAACGTCAATCAGGGCATCGACATCACGATAACCAAGATTCACCCCCTGCCCCGCCAGCGGATGGATGGTATGCGCGGCATCGCCCACCAGCGCAAGCCCCGGCTGCACATACTGCAACGCATGGCGACGCGTCAGCGGAAACGCGCCAGCGGCAAGCGGTGTCACGTAACCCAGACGCGACGGGAAATGCTTCGCGATTTCCGCCTGTAACTGCGCCATATTCATATTCTGCAACTGGCGAATGCGCGCCGGAGAGTCATACCACACCAGCGATGCCCAGTTATCAAACAACGGCAGAAACGCACGCGGTCCATCCGGGGTAAATTGCTGCCAGGTGCTATCGCCGGGATCGTTCTCGCACTGGACGCTAATCAACATGCACGACTGCGCATACTGCCATGCATGAACGCCAATTCCCGCCATCTGCCGCACCTGCGAATTTGCGCCGTCGGCACCAATCACCAGCTTCGCGCGAATCACTTCACCGCCTTTCAGCTCCAGCTCCTGAAGATCATTATGGCGATGCAGCGCAATCAGCGAGCCTGGCACACGTAACGTTACTTTCGGATGCGCTTCCAGCGCCTGCCACAATGCCTGTTGCAGGACAGTGTTTTCTACCATATAGCCAAGCAACGGCAACTTTAATTCGGCTGCGTCAAATACCACATGCGCCGTTTCCCACTCCCACGTTTCCAGTCTGCGGTAAGGATGGCAACGCATAGCCTGTACTGCATCCCAGACCCCTAATCCTTTAAGCAATGATACCGAAGCCGCGCTGATCGCCGAGATCCGCACGTCCGGTTGGCTATCAGCGACAAACGGTGCAGGTTCTGCGTGCTCGATCACCGTTACCGCAAATCCGTGCTGAGCCAGTCCCAGCGCCAGTGCGCCGCCGACCATTCCTCCGCCGACAATGGCAATTTCCGTTGGTTGATTTGTCATGGTCAATCATCCTGTTAGCAATATGCTTTAAGTTTACAGGATTTTTACCCCCAAGGGCTGATAACGCTCATACTGGTCACAACGGCAGCAAAGCATTACACTATGCGCCCTGCATTCCTGGCTACTATTTCGCAAGAGCAAGTCGATGACCAAAAAACTCCATATTAAAACCTGGGGCTGTCAGATGAACGAGTACGATTCATCGAAGATGGCCGATCTGCTGGATGCCACCCACGGCTATCAACTGACCGACGTGGCGGAAGAAGCGGATGTGCTGCTGCTGAACACCTGCTCAATCCGCGAGAAGGCTCAGGAAAAAGTCTTCCATCAGTTGGGTCGCTGGAAACTGTTAAAAGAGAAGAATCCAGACCTGATTATCGGCGTCGGCGGCTGCGTGGCATCGCAAGAAGGCGAGCACATTCGCCAGCGCGCCCACTATGTCGATATTATTTTTGGGCCGCAAACGCTGCACCGTCTGCCGGAGATGATCAACTCCGTGCGCGGCGACCGCAGCCCGGTTGTAGATATCAGCTTCCCGGAAATCGAGAAGTTTGACCGTCTGCCGGAACCGCGTGCCGAAGGGCCGACCGCGTTTGTCTCCATCATGGAAGGCTGCAATAAATATTGCACCTACTGCGTAGTGCCTTACACCCGTGGTGAAGAGGTAAGCCGTCCGTCCGACGATATTCTGTTTGAGATCGCCCAGCTTGCGGCTCAGGGCGTGCGTGAAGTCAACCTGCTCGGTCAGAACGTGAACGCCTGGCGTGGTGAAAACTACGACGGCACCACCGGATCGTTTGCCGATCTGCTGCGTCTGGTTGCTGCGATCGACGGGATCGATCGTATTCGCTTTACCACCAGCCATCCGATCGAATTCACCGACGATATCATCGAAGTGTACCGCGACACGCCGGAGCTGGTGAGCTTCCTGCATCTGCCGGTACAGAGCGGTTCCGATCGCATTCTGAACCTGATGGGACGTACCCATACAGCGCTGGAGTACAAAGCGATCATCCGTAAGCTGCGTGCGGCGCGTCCGGATATTCAGATCAGTTCTGACTTCATCGTTGGCTTCCCTGGCGAAACCACCGAAGACTTCGAGAAAACGATGAAGCTGATTGCCGACGTCAATTTCGACATGAGCTACAGCTTTATCTTCTCCGCTCGTCCAGGTACACCAGCCGCCGATATGGTTGATGATGTTCCGGAAGAAGAGAAGAAGCAGCGTCTGTATATTCTGCAAGAACGCATTAATCAGCAAGCGATGGCATGGAGCCGCCGAATGCTCGGCACCACCCAGCGTATTCTGGTAGAAGGTACATCGCGTAAGAGCATCATGGAGCTTTCCGGTCGCACTGAAAATAACCGAGTGGTTAACTTCGAAGGTACACCGGATATGATCGGTAAATTCGTCGATGTAGAAATTACCGACGTCTACCCGAACTCTCTGCGCGGTAAAGTGGTGCGAACTGAAGATGAAATGGGTCTGCGCGTGGCAGAAACACCGGAATCGGTGATTGCCCGTACCCGCAAAGAAAACGACCTTGGCGTGGGTTATTATCAGCCGTAATTCTCAGGCCCGCCGTTCCGGTGGGCCTTGTTTTTTCTCTCTTTATCCCCATCTTTATCGCAATGCTTGCGCCTTTTTCCTGTGGCGTGAATAATTTCCTTATAGGCCGGTGAATGTTCAGCTTCCGGCGGCATACAGATAAGAGGAACGGTTTGAACATAGACACTCGCGAAATCACCCTGGAGCCAGCAGACAATGCGCGTCTGTTGAGCCTGTGCGGCCCGTTTGATGACAACATCAAGCAGCTCGAACGCCGTCTCGGCATCGAGATCAATCGCCGCGATAACCACTTTAAACTGACCGGCCGTCCGATTTGCGTCACCGCTGCGGCAGACATTCTGCGTAGCCTGTATGTCGATACCGCCCCGATGCGCGGCCAGATTCAGGATATCGAACCGGAACAGATCCACCTTGCGATTAAAGAAGCGCGGGTACTGGAGCAAAGCGCGGAGAGCGTGCCGGAGTACGGCAAAGCGGTCAATATCAAAACCAAACGCGGCGTAATCAAGCCGCGCACGCCAAACCAGGCGCAGTACATTGCCAATATTCTCGACCATGACATCACCTTCGGCGTTGGCCCGGCGGGTACGGGTAAAACCTACCTGGCAGTGGCTGCGGCAGTTGATGCCCTGGAGCGTCAGGAAATTCGCCGTATTCTGCTGACTCGTCCGGCGGTCGAAGCCGGTGAGAAACTGGGCTTCCTGCCTGGCGATTTAAGCCAGAAAGTAGACCCGTATCTGCGCCCACTGTACGACGCGCTGTTTGAAATGCTGGGCTTTGAGAAAGTCGAGAAACTGATTGAGCGCAACGTTATTGAAGTCGCGCCGCTGGCCTATATGCGTGGTCGTACGCTGAACGACGCGTTTATCATTCTCGATGAGAGCCAGAACACCACCATCGAACAGATGAAGATGTTCCTGACCCGTATCGGTTTTAACTCAAAAGCGGTTATCACCGGCGACGTCACACAGATCGACCTGCCGCGTAATACCAAGTCAGGCTTGCGTCACGCCATCGAAGTGCTGGCCGATGTTGAAGAGATCAGCTTTAACTTCTTCCACAGCGAAGACGTGGTTCGTCACCCGGTGGTGGCGCGTATCGTTAACGCTTATGAAGCCTGGGAAGAAGCAGAACAAAAACGTAAAGCGGCGCTGGCAGCAGAACGCAAGCGCGAAGAACAGGAACAAAAATGAGTCAGGTGATCCTCGATTTACAACTGGCATGTGAAGATAATTCCGGGTTACCGGAAGAGAGCCAGTTTCAAACATGGCTGAATGCGGTGATCCCGCAGTTTCAGGAAGAGTCGGAAGTGACTATTCGCGTGGTCGATACCGCCGAAAGCCACAGTCTGAATCTGACCTATCGCGGTAAGGATAAGCCGACCAACGTGCTCTCCTTCCCGTTTGAAGTGCCGCCTGGCATGGAAATGTCGCTACTGGGCGATCTGGTTATCTGCCGTCAGGTGGTTGAGAAGGAAGCTCAGGAGCAAGGCAAACCACTGGAGGCGCACTGGGCGCATATGGTGGTGCACGGCAGTCTGCATTTGTTAGGTTACGATCACATCGAAGATGACGAAGCAGAAGAAATGGAAGCCCTCGAAACAGAGATTATGCTTGCTCTGGGCTATGAGGATCCGTACATTGCCGAGAAAGAATAATTTGCCAGGCATTTGACTGGCAGACGTCCCCGCCGTTGGTGATTAACGACGGCGTTTTGATTAACTAACATGAGAACCCATACGACGCCATGAGCGACGACAATTCACACAGTAGTGACACGATAAGCAACAAGAAGGGATTTTTCTCCCTGTTACTCAGCCAACTTTTCCACGGTGAACCGAAAAACCGTGACGAACTGCTGGCGCTGATCCGTGATTCCGGGCAGAACGACCTTATCGACGAAGATACGCGCGATATGCTCGAAGGGGTGATGGACATCGCAGACCAACGCGTCCGCGACATCATGATCCCCCGCTCCCAGATGATTACCCTGAAACGCAACCAGACGCTGGACGAATGCCTTGATGTCATCATCGAGTCCGCCCACTCACGTTTCCCGGTGATTAGCGAAGACAAAGATCACATTGAAGGGATTCTGATGGCGAAAGACTTGCTGCCGTTTATGCGCAGCGATGCTGAAGCCTTCAGCATGGACAAAGTGTTACGTCAGGCAGTTGTCGTTCCTGAAAGTAAGCGCGTAGACCGGATGCTGAAAGAGTTTCGCTCTCAGCGTTACCACATGGCGATCGTCATTGACGAATTCGGTGGAGTTTCCGGTCTGGTGACCATTGAAGACATCCTGGAACTGATTGTTGGTGAGATTGAAGACGAGTATGACGAAGAAGATGATATCGACTTCCGTCAACTTAGCCGCCACACCTGGACCGTGCGCGCACTGGCTTCCATCGAAGATTTCAACGAAGCGTTCGGCACCCACTTTAGCGATGAAGAGGTTGACACTATCGGTGGTCTGGTGATGCAGGCATTTGGGCATCTTCCGGCGCGTGGCGAAACCATCGACATCGACGGTTACCAGTTCAAAGTGGCGATGGCCGACAGTCGGCGTATTATTCAGGTTCATGTCAAAATCCCGGATGACTCACCCCAGCCGAAGCTGGATGAATAAAACCGAAACTGGATAGATAACTACATGGCTTTTGCCTCATTAATTGAACGCCAGCGCATTCGCCTGCTGCTGGCGTTATTATTCGGTGCCTGCGGAACGCTGGCCTTCTCTCCTTACGACGTCTGGCCTGCGGCGATTATTTCGCTGATGGGGCTTCAGGCGCTGACCTTTAACCGCCGTCCACTCCAGTCTGCCGCTATTGGCTTTTGCTGGGGATTTGGCCTCTTTGGCAGCGGTATTAACTGGGTCTATGTCAGCATCGCGACTTTTGGCGGAATGCCTGGCCCGGTTAACATCTTCCTGGTGGTGCTGCTGGCGGCGTATTTGTCGCTGTATACCGGACTGTTTGCTGGCGTGCTGTCGCGTCTATGGCCGAAAACCACCTGGCTGCGCGTGGCGATTGCCGCCCCTGCTCTCTGGCAAGTGACCGAGTTTCTGCGCGGTTGGGTGCTGACCGGCTTCCCGTGGTTACAGTTCGGCTATAGCCAGATTGATGGCCCGTTAAAAGGGCTGGCACCGATAATGGGCGTGGAAGCCATTAACTTCCTGCTGATGATGGTTAGTGGCCTGCTGGCACTGGCGTTGGTCAAACGCAACTGGCGTCCGCTGGTAGTGGCCGTCGTGCTGTTTGCCCTTCCCTTCCCGCTGCGTTACATCCAGTGGTTTACCCCGCAACCGGAGAAAACCATTCAGGTTTCGATGGTTCAGGGCGATATTCCGCAATCGCTGAAGTGGGACGAAAGCCAGCTTCTTAATACGCTGAAAATTTATTACAACGCGACGGCACCGCTGATGGGCAAATCATCGTTGATTATCTGGCCGGAGTCGGCGATAACCGATCTGGAAATTAATCAGCAACCGTTCCTCAAAGCACTGGACGGTGAGTTGCGCGATAAAGGGAGTACGCTTGTAACCGGAATTGTTGACGCGCGTCTCAATAAGCAGAACCGCTACGATACCTACAACACCATCATCACGCTGGGTAAAGGTGCACCGTACAGCTACGAATCAGCCGATCGCTATAACAAAAACCATCTGGTGCCGTTTGGCGAGTTTGTCCCGCTGGAGTCGATTCTGCGTCCGTTAGCACCGTTCTTTGATCTGCCGATGTCGTCGTTCAGCCGTGGGCCATATATCCAGCCGCCGCTGTCGGTGAATGGTATTGAGCTTACTGCGGCCATTTGCTATGAGATCATTCTCGGCGAGCAAGTGCGCGATAACTTCCGCCCGGATACCGACTACCTGCTGACTATCTCCAACGATGCGTGGTTTGGTAAATCTATTGGTCCATGGCAACACTTCCAGATGGCGCGAATGCGTGCGCTGGAGCTGGCGCGCCCATTGCTGCGTAGCACCAACAACGGTATTACGGCGGTGATTGGCCCGCAGGGTGAGATTCAGGCAATGATCCCGCAGTTCACCCGCGAAGTGTTGACCACTAACGTGACGCCGACTACCGGACTTACACCGTACGCACGTACCGGCAACTGGCCGCTGTGGGTACTGACGGCATTGTTTGGTTTTGCTGCTGTGCTGATGAGCCTGCGTCAACGACGTAAATAATCCCTTCTTATCGTGCCGGAATACATCCCGTATTTCGGCACGCTCACCGGATGCGGCATCAGTGCGTTATCCGGATAACAAAATTCCCCTATCCAACTTTGGCACATCTATTGCTTTGTTATACAAGGCAAAGCTTGAACCAGCATCAGTACAACCCGGTTGCACCACAGCAATCCACGGGTAGCACCAAAAGAGTGCATTTTAAGAATTTTGCTTCGGAATGGTGCGGCGCATCTCGCAAAAACAAACAATAAAACAGCAATATCTTTACATTTAGCCAAACTAAATGTTACCTAACAGGCACAACACTGCACAATAAAGTTGCAGACGATAACAACACAAACACTCACAACGGGTATCCATGCGTTCTTAACGCAGAAGATAAAGGAGTTGGATATGCAATTACGTAAACCTGCCACAGCAATCCTCGCCCTGGCGCTTTCCGCAGGACTGGCACAGGCAGATGACGCCGCCCCGGCAGCGGGCAGTACGCTGGACAAAATCGCCAAAAACGGTGTGATTGTCGTCGGTCACCGTGAATCTTCAGTACCTTTCTCTTATTACGACAATCAGCAAAAAGTGGTGGGTTACTCGCAGGATTACTCCAACGCCATTGTTGAAGCAGTGAAAAAGAAACTCAACAAACCGGACTTGCAGGTGAAACTGATTCCGATCACCTCACAAAACCGTATTCCACTGCTGCAAAACGGCACTTTCGATTTTGAATGTGGTTCTACCACCAACAACGTCGAACGCCAAAAACAGGCGGCTTTCTCTGACACTATTTTCGTGGTCGGTACGCGCCTGTTGACCAAAAAGGGTGGCGATATCAAAGATTTCGCCGATCTGAAAGGCAAAGCCGTAGTCGTCACTTCCGGCACTACCTCTGAAGTTTTGCTCAACAAACTGAATGAAGAGCAAAAAATGAATATGCGAATTATCAGCGCCAAAGATCACGGTGACTCTTTCCGCACCCTGGAAAGCGGTCGTGCCGTTGCCTTTATGATGGATGATGCTCTGCTGGCTGGTGAACGTGCGAAAGCGAAGAAACCAGACAACTGGGAAATCGTCGGCAAGCCGCAGTCTCAGGAAGCCTACGGTTGCATGTTGCGTAAAGACGATCCGCAGTTCAAAAAGCTGATGGATGACACTATCGCTCAGGTGCAGACCTCCGGTGAAGCGGAAAAATGGTTTGATAAATGGTTCAAAAACCCAATTCCGCCGAAAAACCTGAACATGAATTTCGAACTGTCAGACGAAATGAAAGCACTGTTCAAAGAACCGAATGACAAGGCACTGAACTAATTACAAGAACCAGGGGCGGAAATTCCAGCCCTCTCGATTGTTACGTAGCACGGACAGACTATACGCCTGATGGTCGTTCCCCATCGGGCCTGAAAACCGCAATACGCTGGGTAACAATCTTCGAGGGTAGCAGTTAACGCTGCTACCCTCTTTTTTCTGGAGTAGATTTATGTCTATAGACTGGAACTGGGGTATTTTTTTACAACAAGCCCCGTTCGGCAACACCACCTATCTTGGTTGGATCTGGAGTGGTTTTCAGGTGACGATCGCTTTGTCGATCTGCGCCTGGATTATCGCTTTCCTCGTCGGTTCATTTTTCGGCATTTTACGTACCGTTCCAAACCGTTTTCTCTCCGGTCTGGGTACGTTGTATGTCGAACTGTTCCGCAACGTGCCGTTGATTGTGCAATTCTTTACCTGGTATCTGGTGATCCCGGAGCTGTTGCCGGAGAAAATCGGCATGTGGTTTAAGGCCGAGCTGGATCCCAATATTCAGTTTTTCCTTTCATCCATGCTTTGCCTGGGGCTGTTTACCGCCGCCCGTGTTTGCGAACAGGTACGCGCCGCGATCCAGTCGCTGCCGCGTGGGCAGAAGAATGCCGCGCTGGCGATGGGTCTGACGCTGCCGCAGGCTTACCGCTATGTACTGTTGCCTAATGCTTATCGCGTTATCGTCCCGCCGATGACCTCCGAGATGATGAACCTGGTGAAAAACTCCGCCATCGCCTCGACCATCGGTCTGGTGGATATGGCAGCGCAGGCCGGTAAATTGCTTGATTACTCAGCCCACGCCTGGGAGTCGTTTACCGCCATTACGCTTGCGTATGTGTTGATTAACGCTTTTATCATGCTGGTGATGACGCTGGTTGAACGTAAAGTTCGCCTGCCCGGCAACATGGGGGGCAAATAATGTACGAGTTTGACTGGAGTTCCATTGTCCCTTCCCTGCCATATCTGCTGGATGGGCTGGTGATCACCCTGAAAATCACCGTCACGGCAGTCGTGATTGGTATTTTGTGGGGCACCATGCTGGCGGTGATGCGCTTGTCCAGCTTTGCGCCCGTAGCGTGGTTTGCCAAAGCCTACGTTAACGTATTCCGCTCGATTCCTTTAGTTATGGTTTTGCTGTGGTTTTACCTGATTGTGCCGGGTTTTCTGCAAAACGTGCTGGGATTATCGCCAAAAAATGATATCCGTTTAATTTCGGCGATGGTGGCGTTTTCGATGTTTGAAGCGGCCTACTATTCAGAGATTATCCGTGCCGGTATTCAAAGTATTTCCCGTGGTCAGTCGAGCGCCGCGCTGGCGTTGGGGATGACTCACTGGCAGTCGATGAAACTGATTATTCTGCCGCAGGCTTTCCGCGCGATGGTGCCGCTGCTGCTCACTCAGGGCATCGTACTGTTCCAGGATACCTCACTGGTGTATGTGTTATCTCTGGCCGATTTCTTCCGTACCGCCTCAACCATTGGTGAGCGTGATGGTACGCAGGTTGAGATGATCCTGTTTGCCGGATTTGTTTATTTCGTTATTAGCCTTAGCGCGTCGTTGTTGGTCAGCTACTTGAAAAGAAGGACAGCATAATGATTACCCTGAAAAATGTTTCAAAATGGTATGGTCACTTTCAGGTGCTGACCGACTGCTCAACCGAAGTGAAAAAAGGCGAAGTGGTGGTGGTTTGCGGCCCGTCTGGTTCCGGCAAATCAACGCTGATTAAAACCGTCAACGGCCTCGAACCGGTGCAGCAAGGTGAAATTACCGTCGATGGCATCGTGGTTAACGATAAGAAAACCGATCTGGCAAAGCTGCGTTCCCGCGTCGGGATGGTGTTCCAGCATTTCGAGTTGTTCCCCCATTTGTCGATTATTGAAAACCTGACCCTGGCGCAGGTGAAAGTGCTTAAACGCGATAAAGCACCCGCTCGTGAAAAAGCATTGAAATTGCTGGAGCGCGTGGGACTTTCCGCACATGCCAATAAATTTCCGGCGCAGCTTTCCGGCGGTCAGCAACAGCGTGTGGCGATCGCTCGCGCATTGTGTATGGATCCTATTGCCATGCTGTTCGACGAACCGACATCGGCGCTGGATCCGGAGATGATCAACGAAGTGCTGGACGTAATGGTCGAACTGGCGAACGAAGGAATGACCATGATGGTGGTGACCCACGAAATGGGCTTTGCCCGTAAAGTGGCGAATCGGGTGATCTTTATGGACGAGGGTAAAATTGTCGAAGACTCGCCGAAAGACGCTTTCTTCGATGATCCGAAATCGGACCGCGCAAAAGACTTCCTCGCGAAAATCCTGCATTAATCACTCTGGCGCGCATACCCAAGTGCGCGCCATCTCACGCTTTATCGTTTCGCTCCTCGTATCTGTTACATCCTGGCGTTACCCTTGTCGCAAAGAAGCACACAACAAGGAGCAACAATGGCACTGCCAATTCTGTTAGATTGCGACCCAGGTCATGACGACGCTATCGCAATAGTTCTTGCCCTCGCCTCACCAGAGCTTGATGTCAAAGCAATTACGTCTTCCGCCGGAAACCAGACTCCAGAAAAAACCTTACGCAATGTTCTGCGTATGCTGACCTTGCTTAATCGCACCGATATTCCGGTAGCAGGCGGCGCGGTAAAACCGTTAATGCGTGAGTTGATTATCGCGGACAATGTGCACGGCGAAAGCGGTCTCGACGGCCCGGCATTACCGGAACCGACGTTCGCACCGCAAAACTGTACGGCGGTGGAGCTGATGGCGAAAACGCTGCGTGAAAGTGCGAAACCTGTCACGATTGTTTCTACCGGGCCGCAAACTAACGTTGCCTTGCTGCTCAATAGCCATCCGGAACTGCATAGCAAAATTGCTCGTATCGTGATTATGGGCGGCGCAATGGGGCTTGGTAACTGGACGCCTGCGGCTGAATTTAATATTTACGTTGACCCGGAAGCGGCAGAAATTGTTTTCCAGTCAGGGATCCCGGTGGTGATGGGCGGTCTGGATGTTACTCATAAAGCGCAAATCCACGTTGAAGACACCGAGCGTTTCCGCGCGATTGGCAACCCTGTTTCAACCATTGTTGCCGAACTGCTGGATTTCTTCCTCGAATATCATAAAGACGAAAAATGGGGCTTTGTCGGCGCACCGCTGCATGACCCATGTACCATCGCCTGGCTGTTAAAACCGGAGTTGTTTACCACTGTTGAGCGCTGGGTTGGCGTGGAAACACAAGGGAAATATACCCAGGGTATGACGGTTGTTGATTATTATTATCTGACCGGCAATAAACCGAATGCCACTGTAATGGTCGATGTTGATCGTCAGGGCTTTGTTGATTTACTGGCTGATCGTCTGAAATTTTACGCTTAATCACTCGCCGGATGACATCACGCCATCCGGCACCACTCATTTCATTACGGCTCGAACGGGCGTCTCTGGAACTGGTCATGACCACATTTCGGGCATAGCGTCAGCACTTCCGGTGTATAGATCGGGAGATGGAAATGACATTTCTCGCAGACCAGATTACCCAGCCCTACCACTTCTCCGCTGTGATAAACCCCGTGATGATTGAGGTCCTGGAAAACTTCGCGCCATTCAAGCTGCGTTTTATCGGTGATGTCTGCCAGCTCCTGCCACAAGCTTTCTTTAATCACCCGCATAAAGACGCTGTCAGATTCTTCTTTCAGGCTCTCTTCATAGCTCATGGCGAACTCTTCCAGGTCACGTCTGACAGCTCGCGTCAGCTCATCGACTTCGGTTCGCGTTAACTCCCCTGTTTTTATTACGCGCTCGCGCGCCTGTTCCACCAGTGCGTCGATATCACGTTCGCCATTGCGCAGGCGTTCGCTCAGTGACGCGACCAGTTCACGGTAATATTGAGCAACCTTGTTCATCGTTTCATCTCCCGGGTCGTTAATTGACTATAATAATAGACGTTCTTTGTTCCTTGCTTTGCTAATACGCCCACAAACTCTGTAAATTAATGTATGAATAATCCGGGCATCATTTCAACGTCGAGTGCGCGAAAGGCTGTTTTGACGCGGACGTTTGGGCTATGCTATGCGGATCTGAAAAACCACCTCAAACGCTACTTTTGTAGCCGTAATGAAAACAGGACCACTGGCTGCCATGCAAGAGCAATACCGCCCGGAAGAGATAGAATCCAAAGTACAGCTTCATTGGGATGAGAAGCGCACATTTGAAGTAACCGAAGACGAGAGCAAAGAGAAGTATTACTGCCTGTCTATGCTTCCCTATCCTTCTGGTCGACTACACATGGGCCACGTACGTAACTACACCATTGGTGACGTGATCGCCCGCTACCAGCGTATGCTGGGCAAAAACGTCCTGCAGCCGATCGGCTGGGACGCGTTTGGTCTTCCTGCGGAAGGCGCGGCGGTGAAAAACAACACCGCACCGGCACCGTGGACGTACGACAACATCGCGTACATGAAAAACCAGCTCAAAATGCTGGGCTTTGGTTATGACTGGAGCCGCGAGCTGGCAACCTGTACACCGGAATACTACCGTTGGGAACAGAAATTCTTCACCGAGCTGTATAAAAAAGGCCTGGTATATAAGAAGACTTCTGCAGTCAACTGGTGCCCGAACGACCAGACCGTACTGGCGAACGAACAAGTTATCGACGGCTGCTGCTGGCGCTGCGATACCAAAGTTGAGCGTAAAGAGATCCCGCAATGGTTTATCAAAATCACTGCTTACGCTGACGAGCTGCTCAACGATCTGGATAAACTGGATCACTGGCCAGACACCGTTAAAACAATGCAGCGTAACTGGATCGGTCGTTCCGAAGGCGTGGAAATCACCTTCAACGTTAACGACTATGACAACACGCTGACCGTTTACACTACCCGCCCGGACACCTTTATGGGTTGTACCTACCTGGCGGTAGCGGCGGGTCATCCGCTGGCGCAGAAAGCGGCGGAAAATAATCCTGAACTGGCGGCCTTTATTGACGAATGCCGTAACACCAAAGTTGCCGAAGCTGAAATGGCAACGATGGAGAAAAAAGGCGTCGATACTGGCTTTAAAGCGGTTCACCCATTAACGGGCGAAGAAATTCCCGTTTGGGCAGCAAACTTCGTATTGATGGAGTACGGCACGGGCGCAGTTATGGCGGTTCCGGGTCACGACCAGCGCGACTACGAGTTTGCCTCTAAATACGGCCTGAACATCAAACCGGTTATCCTGGCAGCTGACGGCTCTGAGCCAGATCTTTCTCAGCAAGCCCTGACTGAAAAAGGCGTTCTGTTCAACTCTGGCGAGTTCAACGGTCTTGACCATGAAGCGGCCTTCAACGCTATCGCCGATAAACTGACTGCGATGGGCGTTGGCGAGCGTAAAGTGAACTACCGCCTGCGCGACTGGGGTGTTTCCCGTCAACGTTACTGGGGCGCGCCGATTCCGATGGTGACGCTGGAAGACGGTACCGTAATGCCGACCCCGGACGACCAGCTGCCGGTGATCCTGCCGGAAGATGTGGTGATGGACGGTATTACCAGCCCGATTAAAGCAGATCCGGAGTGGGCAAAAACTACCGTTAACGGTATGCCAGCGCTGCGTGAAACCGACACTTTCGACACCTTTATGGAGTCCTCCTGGTACTATGCGCGCTACACTTGCCCGGAGTACAAAGAAGGTATGCTGGATTCCAAAGCGGCTAACTACTGGCTGCCGGTGGATATCTACATTGGTGGTATCGAACACGCCATTATGCACCTGCTCTACTTCCGCTTCTTCCACAAACTGATGCGTGATGCAGGCATGGTGAACTCTGACGAACCAGCGAAACAGTTACTGTGTCAGGGTATGGTGCTGGCAGATGCCTTCTACTATGTTGGCGAAAACGGCGAACGTAACTGGGTTTCCCCGGTTGATGCTATCGTTGAACGTGACGAGAAAGGCCGTATCGTGAAAGCGAAAGATGCGGCAGGCCATGAACTGGTTTATACCGGCATGAGCAAAATGTCCAAGTCGAAGAACAACGGTATCGACCCGCAGGTGATGGTTGAACGTTACGGCGCGGACACCGTTCGTCTGTTTATGATGTTTGCTTCTCCGGCTGATATGACTCTCGAATGGCAGGAATCCGGCGTGGAAGGGGCTAACCGCTTCCTGAAACGTGTCTGGAAACTGGTTTACGAGCACACAGCGAAAGGTGATGTTGCGGCACTGAACGTTGATGCGCTGACTGAAGATCAGAAAGCGCTGCGTCGCGATGTGCATAAAACGATCGCTAAAGTGACCGATGATATCGGCCGTCGTCAGACCTTCAACACCGCAATTGCGGCGATTATGGAGCTGATGAACAAACTGGCGAAAGCACCGACCGATGGCGAGCAGGACCGCGCCCTAATGCAGGAAGCGCTGCTGGCGGTAGTCCGTATGCTTAACCCGTTCACCCCACACATCTGCTTCACGCTGTGGCAGGAACTGAAAGGCGAAGGCGATATCGACAACGCACCGTGGCCGGTTGCTGACGAAAAAGCGATGGTGGAAGACTCCACGCTGGTCGTGGTGCAGGTTAACGGTAAAGTCCGTGCAAAAATCACCGTTCCGGTGGACGCAACGGAAGAACAGGTTCGCGAACGTGCTGGCCAGGAACATCTGGTAGCAAAATATCTTGATGGCGTTACCGTGCGTAAAGTGATTTACGTACCCGGTAAACTCCTCAATCTGGTCGTTGGCTAAGCGCGGGAGGAAGCGTGCGATATCTGGCAACATTGTTGTTATCTCTGGCGGTGTTAATCACCGCCGGGTGTGGCTGGCATCTGCGTGATACCACGCAGGTTCCTTCCACTATGAAGGTCATGATCCTGGACTCAGGCGATCCGAACGGGCCATTAAGCCGTGCGGTGCGTAACCAGTTACGTCTGAATGGTGTCGAGTTGCTTGATAAAGAAACCACGCGTAAGGACGTTCCATCCCTGCGTTTGGGTAAAGTGAGCATCGCGAAAGATACCGCATCGGTATTCCGTAACGGTCAAACAGCAGAGTATCAGATGATCATGACGGTCAATGCGACCGTGTTGATCCCCGGCCGTGACATCTACCCGATTAGCGCCAAAGTCTTCCGTTCGTTCTTCGATAACCCGCAAATGGCGTTAGCGAAAGATAACGAACAAGACATGATCGTAAAAGAGATGTACGACCGTGCTGCCGAACAGCTGATTCGTAAGCTGCCAAGCATCCGTGCTGCGGATATTCGTTCCGACGAAGAACAGACGTCGACCACAACGGATACTCCGGCAACGCCTGCACGCGTCTCTACCACGCTGGGTAACTGATGATTCGGTTGTACCCGGAACAACTCCGCGCGCAGCTCAATGAAGGGCTGCGCGCGGCGTATCTTTTACTTGGTAACGATCCTCTGTTATTGCAGGAAAGCCAGGACGCTATTCGTCAGGTCGCTGCGGCGCAAGGGTTCGAAGAACACCACACTTTTTCCATTGATCCCAACACCGACTGGAATGCGATTTTTTCGTTATGCCAGGCCATGAGCCTGTTTGCCAGTCGACAAACGCTATTGCTGTTGTTACCCGAAAACGGACCGAATGCGGCGATCAATGAACAACTTCTCACACTCACCGGACTTCTGCATGACGACCTGCTGTTGATCGTCCGCGGTAATAAATTAAGCAAAGCGCAAGAAAATGCCGCCTGGTTTACTGCTCTTGCGAATCGCAGCGTGCAGGTGACCTGTCAGACACCGGAGCAGGCTCAGCTTCCCCGCTGGGTTGCTGCGCGTGCAAAACAGCTCAACTTAGAACTGGATGACGCGGCAAACCAAGTGCTCTGCTACTGTTATGAAGGTAACCTGCTGGCGCTGGCCCAGGCACTGGAGCGTTTATCGCTACTCTGGCCAGACGGCAAACTGACATTACCTCGCGTTGAACAGGCGGTGAATGATGCCGCGCATTTCACCCCTTTTCATTGGGTTGATGCTTTGTTGATGGGAAAAAGTAAGCGCGCGTTGCATATTCTTCAGCAACTGCGTCTGGAAGGCAGCGAAGCGGTTATTTTGTTGCGCACATTACAACGTGAACTGTTGTTACTGGTTAACCTGAAACGCCAGTCTGCCCATACGCCACTGCGTGCATTGTTTGATAAGCATCGGGTATGGCAGAACCGCCGGGGCATGATGGGCGAGGCGTTAAATCGCTTAAGCCAGCCGCAGTTACGTCAGGCCGTGCAACTCCTGACACGAACGGAACTCACCCTCAAACAAGATTACGGTCAGTCAGTGTGGGCAGAGCTGGAAGGGTTATCTCTTCTGTTGTGCCATAAACCCCTGGCGGACGTATTTATCGACGGTTGATATGAAATCTTTACAGGCTCTGTTTGGCGGCACCTTTGATCCGGTGCACTATGGTCATCTTAAACCCGTGGAAACGCTGGCGAATTTGATTGGTCTGACGCGGGTCACAATCATCCCTAATAATGTTCCTCCGCATCGTCCCCAGCCGGAAGCGAACAGCGTGCAGCGTAAACACATGCTTGAACTGGCGATTGCCGACAAGCCATTATTTACTCTTGATGAACGCGAGCTAAAGCGCAATGCCCCCTCTTACACTGCGCAAACACTGAAAGAGTGGCGGCAGGAACAAGGGCCGGACGTGCCGCTGGCGTTTATTATAGGTCAGGATTCACTGCTGACCTTTCCGACCTGGTACGAATACGAAACGATACTCGACAATGCACATTTGATCGTCTGTCGGCGTCCAGGTTACCCACTTGAAATGGCGCAACCGCAATACCAGCAATGGCTGGAAGATCATTTGACACATAACCCGGAAGATCTTCACCTTCAGCCTGCCGGTAAAATTTATCTGGCTGAAACGCCGTGGTTTAACATCTCGGCGACCATCATCCGCGAACGTTTGCAAAACGGTGAATCGTGTGAGGATTTATTGCCGGAACCGGTACTGACTTACATTAACCAACAAGGCTTGTATCGCTGATACCTGTCGTTACGGAGGGCATGATGCGACTGTGGTTAATTCGTCATGGTGAAACGCAAGCGAATATCGATGGTCTTTACAGCGGTCATGCGCCCACCCCCCTGACTGCGCGCGGTATTGAGCAAGCGCAAAATCTGCATACGCTGCTACATGGTGTTTCCTTTGACCTGGTTTTATGCAGTGAACTGGAACGGGCACAGCATACCGCGCGACGGGTTCTCAGTGATCGCCAGCTCCCCGTGCAAATCATCCCTGAACTCAACGAAATGTTTTTTGGCGACTGGGAGATGCGACATCATCGCGACCTCATGCAAGAAGATGCCGAAAACTATAGCGCGTGGTGCAATGACTGGCAGCATGCTATCCCCACGAACGGTGAAGGATTTCAGGCATTTTCACAACGTGTGGAACGGTTTATCGCAAGGCTTAGTGAATTTCAGCACTATCAGAATATTTTAGTCGTCAGCCATCAGGGTGTACTGAGTCTGTTAATCGCCCGTTTAATTGGTATGCCTGCCGAAGCTATGTGGCATTTTCGCGTTGACCAGGGGTGTTGGAGCGCCATTGATATCAACCAAAAATTCGCGACGCTACGCGTCCTCAATAGCCGTGCCATCGGGGTCGAGAATGCATGACTTTTCTGTTTTTTTACGGGTAAGCCGCAACGACCATTGACAGCCCCGGGCAGGCTGATATTCTCCGCAGCCAGACTTTTTTCGCCAGACACGACTTTGTAGAAATTGTTTTACAAAAATGGCGATGCAATCTGCGGCGCGGGGTGGGATGATAGCCCACTTTCGAAAGCCGATTCGGCGACAATTGTCCCGAAATCGCCTCTGGTTCAGGTATACTGACAGACCATTTTTATCTATTTGATTCACCCAGGGGGAAAACTTGCAGGGTAAAGCACTCCAGGATTTTGTTATCGACAAAATTGATGACCTCAAAGGTCAGGACATCATCGCCTTAGACGTTCAGGGCAAATCCAGCATCACCGACTGCATGATCATCTGTACGGGTACGTCCAGCCGTCATGTTATGTCCATTGCTGACCACGTTGTGCAGGAGTCTCGCGCAGCGGGCCTGTTACCGCTCGGCGTAGAAGGTGAAAACAGCGCCGACTGGATTGTCGTGGATTTGGGCGATGTGATTGTCCATGTCATGCAGGAAGAGAGCCGTCGCCTGTATGAACTGGAAAAACTCTGGAGTTAATGCGTGAAGCTGCAACTTGTCGCCGTGGGAACGAAAATGCCGGACTGGGTACAAACCGGTTTTACCGAGTACCTGCGTCGTTTTCCGAAAGATATGCCCTTCGAGCTGATTGAAATTCCGGCCGGAAAACGCGGCAAGAATGCGGACATCAAGCGCATACTCGACAAAGAGGGTGAGCAGATGTTGGCGGCCGCAGGCAAAAACCGCATTGTCACCCTCGATATTCCAGGCAAGCCCTGGGATACGCCGCAGTTAGCCGCTGAGCTGGAACGCTGGAAGCTGGATGGTCGCGACGTCAGTCTACTGATTGGCGGGCCTGAAGGGTTGTCGCCTGCCTGTAAAGCGGCGGCGGAGCAGAGCTGGTCGCTGTCGGCGCTTACCCTCCCCCATCCGTTGGTTCGCGTGCTGGTCGCAGAGAGTCTGTACCGGGCGTGGAGCATCACCACCAACCATCCTTATCACCGTGAGTGATAAGGGAGCTTTGAGTAGAAAACGCAGCGGATGAAACTACAGAACTCTTTTCGCGACTATACGGCAGAGTCCGCGCTGTTTGTGCGCCGGGCGCTGGTCGCCTTTTTGGGGATTTTGCTGCTGACCGGCGTGCTTATCGCCAACCTGTATAATCTGCAAATTGTTCGCTTTACCGACTACCAGACCCGCTCTAATGAAAACCGCATTAAGCTGGTGCCTATCGCGCCCAGCCGCGGCATTATCTACGACCGTAACGGTATCCCTCTGGCCCTCAACCGCACTATCTACCAGATAGAAATGATGCCGGAGAAAGTCGATAACGTGCAGCAAACGCTGGACGCTTTGCGCAGCGTGGTTGATCTGACCGATGACGATATTGCTGCATTCCGAAAAGAGCGCGCACGTTCACACCGTTTCACCTCCATTCCGGTGAAAACTAACCTGACCGAAGTACAAGTAGCTCGCTTTGCCGTCAATCAGTACCGTTTTCCGGGTGTTGAAGTTAAAGGCTATAAACGTCGTTACTATCCTTACGGTTCGGCGTTGACCCACGTCATCGGCTATGTGTCGAAAATCAACGATAAAGACGTCGAACGCCTGAATAATGACGGCAAACTGGCCAACTATGCGGCAACGCATGATATCGGTAAGCTGGGCATTGAGCGTTACTATGAAGACGTGCTGCACGGTCAGACCGGTTATGAAGAGGTTGAAGTTAACAACCGTGGGCGTGTTATCCGCCAGTTAAAAGAAGTCCCACCGCAAGCCGGACACGATATTTACCTGACGCTGGATCTCAAACTCCAGCAATATATTGAAACGCTGCTGGCGGGTAGCCGCGCAGCGGTGGTAGTCACCGATCCGCGTACAGGTGGGGTGCTGGCGCTGGTTTCCACGCCTAGTTATGACCCAAACCTGTTTGTTGACGGTATCTCCAGCAAAGATTATTCCGCCTTGCTGAACGACCCGAATACACCGCTGGTGAACCGCGCTACACAGGGGGTTTATCCTCCCGCGTCTACAGTTAAACCCTATGTGGCGGTTTCGGCATTGAGCGCCGGAGTGATCACGCGCAATACGACGCTGTTTGACCCAGGCTGGTGGCAACTGCCAGGTTCGGAAAAACGTTATCGTGACTGGAAAAAATGGGGCCACGGGCGTCTGAATGTCACAAGATCGCTGGAAGAATCTGCGGATACCTTCTTCTATCAGGTGGCCTACGATATGGGAATCGATCGCCTCTCCGAATGGATGGGTAAATTCGGTTATGGTCATTACACCGGTATCGACCTGGCGGAAGAACGTTCCGGCAACATGCCTACCCGCGAATGGAAACAGAAACGCTTTAAAAAACCGTGGTATCAGGGTGACACCATTCCGGTTGGTATCGGTCAGGGTTACTGGACAGCGACCCCAATCCAGATGAGTAAGGCACTGATGATCCTGATTAATGACGGTATCGTGAAGGTTCCGCATTTGCTGATGAGCACCGCCGAAGACGGCAAACAGGTGCCATGGGTACAACCGCATGAACCGCCCGTCGGCGATATTCATTCCGGTTACTGGGAGCTGGCGAAAGACGGTATGTACGGTGTTGCTAACCGCCCTAACGGTACGGCGCATAAATACTTTGCCAGCGCACCGTACAAAATTGCGGCGAAATCCGGTACCGCTCAGGTCTTCGGTCTGAAAGCGAACGAAACCTATAATGCGCACAAAATTGCCGAGCGTTTACGTGACCACAAACTGATGACCGCCTTTGCGCCATACAACAATCCGCAAGTCGCTGTCGCCATGATTCTGGAGAACGGCGGTGCGGGTCCGGCGGTTGGTACGCTGATGCGCCAGATCCTCGACCACATTATGCTGGGTGATAACAACACCGATCTGCCTGCGGAAAATCCAGCGGTTGCCGCAGCGGAGGACCATTAATCATGACGGATAATCCGAATAAAAAAACATTCTGGGATAAAGTCCATCTCGATCCCACAATGCTGCTGATCTTACTGGCATTGCTGGTTTACAGCGCCCTGGTTATCTGGAGCGCCAGCGGTCAGGATATTGGCATGATGGAGCGTAAAATCGGCCAAATCGCGATGGGTCTGGTCATCATGGTGGTGATGGCGCAAATTCCTCCACGCGTTTATGAAGGCTGGGCCCCCTATCTCTATATCATCTGTATTATTTTGCTGGTGGCGGTAGATGCTTTCGGTGCCATCTCTAAAGGCGCTCAACGCTGGCTGGACCTCGGTATTGTTCGTTTTCAGCCGTCGGAAATTGCCAAAATAGCCGTACCACTGATGGTTGCGCGCTTTATCAACCGCGACGTTTGCCCGCCATCGTTGAAGAACACTGGCATCGCGCTAGTGCTGATATTTATGCCCACGCTGCTGGTGGCTGCACAGCCTGACCTGGGGACATCAATCCTCGTTGCGCTTTCCGGTCTGTTTGTACTGTTCCTCTCTGGCCTTAGCTGGCGTCTGATTGGCGTCGCAGTAGTGCTGGTAGCGGCGTTCATTCCGATTCTGTGGTTCTTCCTGATGCATGATTACCAGCGCCAGCGCGTAATGATGCTCCTGGACCCGGAATCAGACCCACTCGGCGCGGGCTATCACATTATTCAGTCTAAAATTGCTATTGGCTCCGGCGGATTACGCGGCAAAGGCTGGCTGCATGGCACTCAGTCACAACTTGAATTTCTCCCCGAACGCCATACCGACTTTATCTTCGCGGTACTGGCGGAAGAGCTGGGATTAGTGGGCATTTTGATTCTGCTCGCTCTCTACATTCTGCTGATCATGCGCGGGCTGTGGATAGCCGCCAGAGCGCAAACCACCTTTGGTCGCGTCATGGCTGGCGGCTTAATGCTGATATTATTCGTTTATGTCTTCGTAAATATTGGTATGGTAAGCGGTATTCTGCCGGTTGTAGGGGTTCCGCTCCCACTGGTCAGTTATGGAGGATCGGCGCTAATTGTGCTGATGGCTGGGTTCGGGATTGTAATGTCAATCCACACCCACAGGAAAATGTTGTCGAAAAGCGTGTAAGAGGTGCGCAATGCGTAAGCAGTGGCTCGGGATCTGCATCGCGGCAGGAATGCTCGCGGCATGTACAAGCGATGATGGTCAGCAACAGACGGTAAGTGTACCGCAGCCTGCGGTATGTAACGGCCCCATAGTTGAAATTAGCGGGGCGGACCCGCGTTTCGAACCACTGAACGCGACGGCAAATCAGGATTACCAGCGCGACGGTAAAAGCTACAAAATCGTGCAGGATCCGTCTCGATTTAGCCAGGCGGGACTGGCGGCAATCTATGATGCCGAACCCGGCAGTAACCTGACGGCCTCTGGCGAAGCATTCGATCCGACACAGCTGACAGCGGCCCATCCAACGCTTCCGATCCCCAGCTACGCCAGAATCACTAACCTGGCTAACGGGCGAATGATCGTGGTGCGCATTAATGATCGCGGTCCTTACGGCAACGACCGCGTTATTTCGCTTTCTCGCGCGGCAGCTGACCGTCTTAACACGTCAAACAACACCAAAGTTCGTATCGATCCGATTATTGTCGCCCAGGATGGTTCGCTTTCTGGTCCTGGTATGGCCTGTACCACAGTTGCCAAACAGACTTACGCCCTGCCTGCACCTCCCGATTTAAGCGGCGGCGCGGGAACAAATTCAGTGTCTGGCCCGCAGGGTGACATTCTTCCGGTCAGTAATTCGACGCTAAAAAGCGAAGATCCGACCGGCGCGCCGGTAACCAGCAGCGGTTTCCTCGGCGCACCAACGACCTTAGCGCCTGGTGTTCTGGAAGGCAGCGAACCAACACCTGCACCACAGCCCGTTGTTACAGCTCCGGCGACAACGCCTGCAACCACGCCTGCAATGGTGACACCGCAAGCCACCTCGCAAAGCGCCAGCGGCAACTTTATGGTGCAAGTCGGAGCCGTTAGCGATCAGGCTCGTGCGCAACAGTACCAACAGCAACTGGGACAGAAGTTCGGCGTCCCCGGTCGCGTAACTCAAAATGGCGCAGTCTGGCGGATCCAGCTTGGCCCATTCGCCAGCAAAGCCGAAGCCAGTACCTTGCAGCAACGTTTGCAAACCGAAGCCCAATTACAGTCATTTATTACCACCGCGCAGTAGCGTAAAGCAGGCATCTGATGTGTCAATTTCTGTAAATGACGTTAACAAAGTCACGCGGAAAGTCAGATGCCTGCCGGTAGTGCATTTGCTATAGTAGGGCACTTTTTTTAATTCCATCACGGATGTCGTAGTTCAGACCATGAATACCATTTTTTCCGCTCGTATCATGAAGCGCCTGGCGCTCACCACGGCTCTTTGCACAGCCTTTATCTCTGCTGCACATGCCGATGACCTGAATATCAAAACTATGATCCCGGGTGTACCGCAGATCGATGCGGAGTCCTACATCCTGATTGACTATAACTCCGGCAAAGTGCTCGCCGAACAGAACGCAGATGTCCGCCGCGATCCTGCCAGCCTGACCAAAATGATGACCAGTTACGTTATCGGCCAGGCAATGAAAGCCGGTAAATTTAAAGAAACTGATTTAGTCACCATCGGTAACGACGCATGGGCTACCGGTAACCCGGTGTTTAAAGGTTCTTCGCTGATGTTCCTCAAACCGGGCATGCAGGTTCCGGTTTCTCAGCTGATCCGCGGTATTAACCTGCAATCGGGTAACGATGCTTGTGTCGCCATGGCCGATTTTGCCGCTGGTAGCCAGGACGCTTTTGTTGGCTTGATGAACAGCTACGTTAACGCACTGGGACTGAAAAATACCCACTTCCAGACGGTACATGGTCTGGATGCTGATGGTCAGTACAGCTCCGCGCGAGATATGGCGCTGATCGGCCAGGCGTTGATCCGTGACGTACCGAATGAATACTCGATCTATAAAGAAAAAGAATTTACGTTTAACGGTATTCGCCAGCTGAACCGTAACGGTCTGTTATGGGATAACAGCCTGAATGTCGACGGCATCAAAACCGGACACACTGACAAAGCAGGTTACAACCTTGTTGCTTCTGCGACTGAAGGCCAGATGCGCTTGATCTCTGCGGTGATGGGCGGACGTACTTTTAAAGGCCGTGAAGCCGAAAGTAAAAAACTGCTGACCTGGGGCTTCCGTTTCTTCGAAACCGTTAACCCACTGAAAGTAGGTAAAGAGTTCGCCTCTGAACCGGTTTGGTTTGGTGATTCTGATCGCGCTTCGTTAGGTGTTGATAAAGACGTGTATCTGACCATTCCGCGTGGCCGCATGAAAGATCTGAAAGCCAGCTATGTGCTGAACAGCAGTGAATTGCATGCGCCGCTGCAAAAGAATCAGGTCGTCGGTACTATCAACTTCCAGCTTGATGGCAAAACGATCGAACAACGCCCGCTGGTTGTGCTGCAAGAAATCCCGGAAGGCAACTTCTTCGGCAAAATCATTGATTACATTAAATTAATGTTCCATCACTGGTTTGGTTAAAAATCGAACACTTGAAAGTGTAATTTCCGTCCCCATATACTAAGCATCAGTAAAAAACTCCCGCCTTCTGGCGGGAGTTGCTATTTAATTACGTTACGCCGGAGCTGACATGAAAACCAAACTTAACGAACTGCTTGAATTCCCTACTCCTTTTACTTACAAAGTTATGGGGCAGGCGTTACCTGAGCTGGTTGATCAGGTGGTTGAAGTGGTACAGCGCCATGCGCCAGGTGACTACACCCCAACGGTAAAACCAAGCAGCAAAGGCAACTACCACTCGGTATCTATCACTATCAACGCTACTCATATCGAGCAGGTTGAAACACTGTATGAAGAACTGGGCAAAATCGATATTGTCCGCATGGTTCTGTAACTCGCTTCTCCGTTACCCGGCTCCTGGTCGGGTAACTCCCCTCTCCTCGCTGTGATATACTTTTCCCCCACTTTTACTCATTCTCCACGGAGATGCCGTTTTGTATCAGGATAAAATTCTTGTCCGCCAGCTCGGTCTTCAGCCTTACGAGCCAATCTCCCAGGCTATGCATGAATTCACCGATACCCGCGATGAAAGTACCCTTGATGAAATCTGGCTGGTCGAGCACTATCCGGTATTTACCCAAGGGCAGGCAGGAAAAGCGGAGCACATTTTAATGCCGGGTGATATTCCGGTGATTCAGAGCGATCGCGGTGGGCAGGTGACTTATCACGGGCCGGGGCAACAGGTGATGTATGTGTTGCTTAACCTGAAACGCCGTAAACTCGGTGTGCGTGAACTGGTGACCTTGCTTGAGCAAACAGTGGTGAATACCCTGGCTGAACTGGGTATAGAAGCGCATCCTCGGGCTGACGCGCCTGGTGTCTATGTCGGGGAAAAGAAAATTTGCTCACTGGGTTTACGTATTCGACGCGGTTGTTCATTCCACGGTCTGGCATTAAACGTCAATATGGATCTTTCACCATTTTTACGTATTAATCCTTGTGGGTATGCCGGAATGGAAATGGCTAAAATATCACAATGGAAACCCGAAGCGACGACTAATAATATTGCACCGCGTTTACTGGAAAATATTTTAGCGCTACTAAACAATCCTGACTTCGAATATATTACCGCTTAATTGCATACATCAATGGCCCAATTTACACTGGGTCATTACTCATAATACCTGCTAATGCTTTACATCTCCTTCGCGTTTGTATATTTTCTTTATCACTTGCAGAAATGCGATGCTACGCCTTGCTCCGTAACTCACCCCATTGATTAACTTATTGAAATAGTTGATTATGGTGAGCAAAAGCGTTCCGTTCCAATTAGACATAAGATTATTGTAATTTTTTTTAATATTATTTTTCCATGAATAAAATTGGAGTAAGTGCGTGGATAGTAATAATCAAATTGAAACCTGTTTAAGCAGAAAGTCGTCAGAAGATAAACCACAAATATTTACAACCTTACGAAATATTGATCTTAACCTTCTGACTATTTTTGAAGCTGTATATGTACATAAAGGGATCGTTAATGCAGCGAAAGTGCTTAATCTGACACCCTCGGCAATCAGTCAGTCTATTCAGAAACTGCGCGTTATATTCCCTGACCCATTGTTTATTCGCAAAGGCCAGGGTGTCACTCCTACCGCATTTGCGATGCATCTACATGAGTATATCAGTCAGGGCCTTGAGTCCATTCTTGGCGCGCTGGATATCGAAGGAAGCTATGATAAGCAACGAACGATAACCATTGCGACCACCCCCTCGGTCGGAGCCCTGGTCCTTCCTGTCATCTATCGGGCGATTAAATCTCACTATCCGCAGCTTTTACTGCGCAACCCCCCCATCAGCGACGCGGAAAACCAACTCAGTCAGTTTCAAACCGATCTCATCATCGATAACATGTTTTGCACCAATCGTACGGTGCAACATCATGTTCTGTTCACCGACAATATGGTGTTAATTTGCCGCGAGGGAAATCCACTACTCTCTTTAGAAGATGACAGGGAGACTATCGACAACGCTGCGCATATACTCCTGTTACCGGAAGGGCAAAATTTCAGCGGTCTGCGGCAGAGAGTTCAAGAGATGTTTCCGGACCGGCAAATCAGTTTCACCAGCTACAACATTTTGACAATCGCTGCACTGGTTGCCAACAGTGACATGTTAGCGATTATTCCCAGCCGTTTTTATAACCTGTTTAGCCGTTGCTGGCCGCTGGAAAAACTGCCTTTTCCGTCCTTAAATGAGGAGCAAATAGATTTCTCTATCCACTACAACAAATTCAGCCTGCGTGATCCCATCCTGCACGGGGTAATAGATGTTATCCGTAATGCATTTTGAAAAAGTATTGTTACAGCCAGATCACAGCGAAGAACGAAAAAATGGCACAATCCAACAACAATTTTACATTTTCGCGACCGCTTTGGCTGCTTTCAGGTCCGTTTCAATGATATACTGCCAGTCGTTAATTCAAAAATAGTTGATAATTACAACAATCTATTGAATTGAAACGCTTTCCTTCGTAATTCGCAACTGGAACACGCACGCTATGAGTAAACCCATTGTGATGGAACGCGGTGTTAAATACCGCGATGCCGATAAGATGGCCCTTATCCCGGTTAAAAACGTGGCAACAGAGCGCGAAGCCCTGCTGCGCAAGCCGGAATGGATGAAAATCAAGCTTCCAGCGGACTCTACACGTATCCAGGGCATCAAAGCCGCAATGCGCAAAAATGGCCTGCATTCTGTCTGCGAGGAAGCCTCCTGCCCTAACCTGGCGGAATGCTTCAACCACGGCACAGCAACGTTTATGATCCTCGGCGCTATTTGTACCCGCCGTTGTCCGTTCTGTGACGTTGCCCACGGTCGCCCGGTAGCTCCGGATGCCAATGAACCAGTGAAACTGGCGCAGACCATTGCCGATATGGCGCTGCGTTATGTGGTTATCACCTCCGTTGACCGTGATGACCTGCGCGATGGCGGTGCCCAGCACTTTGCGGATTGCATTACTGCCATTCGGGAAAAAAGCCCGCAAATCAAAATTGAAACTCTGGTGCCGGATTTCCGCGGTCGTATGGATCGTGCTCTGGATATTCTGACCGCCACACCACCAGATGTGTTCAACCATAACCTGGAAAACGTACCGCGTATTTACCGTCAGGTACGGCCTGGTGCAGATTACAACTGGTCGCTGAAGCTGCTGGAACGCTTTAAAGAAGCGCATCCGGAAATCCCGACCAAGTCTGGTCTGATGGTGGGTCTGGGTGAAACCAATGAAGAAATTATTGAGGTAATGCGCGACCTGCGCCGTCATGGTGTGACGATGTTAACGCTGGGGCAATATTTGCAGCCAAGCCGCCATCACCTGCCGGTTCAACGTTACGTTAGCCCGGATGAGTTCGACGAAATGAAAGCCGAAGCGCTGGCGATGGGCTTTACCCATGCTGCATGCGGTCCGTTTGTCCGCTCGTCTTACCACGCCGATTTGCAGGCGAAAGGGATGGAAGTTAAGTAATCCTGTAATAATTACTTACATCTGTCTGATAAAAAACCCGCTTTTTGAAGCGGGTTTTTTGTATCGAACAAGATATTGAGGGAGCGTCCTGCTCGCCACGTCACTCTTTATGAGAGAGCTTTTCAGCCTGAAGATCAACGTCTGCGCCTTTTTTCGCCGCAGCATCGTCATCATTCATCGCCTTCTTGAACCCTTTAATGGCCGCTCCAAGGTCTCCGCCCAGCGTACGTAACTTCTTAGTCCCAAACAGCAGAACGACCAGCGCCGCAACTACCAGCAGTTTGGTAATACTAATCTCACCCATAGATACCTTCTTGACATATAACCGGCAACAGAACGCGCCTTAAAAACCAGAGAATATTAACGGTCATTCGACGCGCGCACACAATAGCAATCTGTAACAAGGTGAATCAAGCGCCGAGTAAAAAAACATCATAATAATTGCGGCGGCGCAAAGCGACGGTTGTTTAAAACGGGAAGTTGCGCGCGCACCTGACGCACACGTTCGGGCGTCACTTCCGCCATAATGAGTGCAGGCATTTCTGACGCTGCCGCAATGGTGACGCCAAAGGGATCTATAATCCGGCTTTGCCCGATATTTTTGTTCCCGCACTCCCCCGCCGCCACCATATAACAGGTGGTATCCAGCGCACGAGCGGCAAGCAACGTTGACCAGTGATGCTCTTTGAGCGGCCCACGAACCCAGGCGGCAGGAAGTACCAGGATTTCAGCTCCCTGTAATGCCTGTGCCAGCGCCAGCTCTGGAAAGCGTAAGTCATAACAGGTCATCAGACCGACCTTCATCCCTTCCACCTCCAGTAACGGAGCTATTTCATTACCAGCATCAACATGGCGTGATTCCTGAATGGCAAATGCATCATAGAGATGCAGTTTGGCATAACGGGCGACGATGTTTCCTGCCTGTAGCGCCACCAGCATATTCCATGCGCGCCCCGGCGTTGAAGGAACATGAATCGTCAGAATTGTCGTCATCATGTTACGTTTACTTTCTCGCCGTAAACGTCCGAGGAATTCGCCTTCCAGCAGCTGTGCTGATTTAACCGATAGATCTGCATCATGATCATCGCGCGCCAGCAATGCTTCCGGCAGGACAAACAGCGATACGTCGTTTTCCGCCGCCTGCGCCATCAACGAGGCACAAATCTCAGCGTTCTTTTCCCACACAGATGTAACAGCAAACTGTCCTGCGGCAACCAGCATTGCCACCTCCTCCTGTCAGAGTCGTAAAATTCGCCAACGGCGATTATTCGGCGTTACACTTATCACTCATACAAATCAAATAGCAGGATTTTGCAGTGTTACAACTTCTTTTAGCAGTTTTTATTGGCGGTGGTACGGGAAGCGTGGCGAGATGGCTGTTAAGTATGCGATTTAACCCGCTGCATCAAGCGATTCCGTTGGGGACGCTGGCTGCAAACCTGATTGGGGCATTCATCATAGGAATGGGATTCGCCTGGTTTAGCAGGATGACGAACATTGATCCAGTGTGGAAAGTATTAATCACCACCGGATTTTGTGGCGGTCTAACAACCTTCTCAACATTTTCGGCAGAAGTGGTGTTTTTGTTACAAGAGGGCCGCTTTGGCTGGGCGTTACTGAACGTTTTCGTCAACCTTTTGGGGTCTTTTGCCATGACCGCACTGGCTTTCTGGCTGTTTTCCGCCTCAACCGCACACTAAAGACCAAAAAAAACCCGCTGATTAAGCGGGTTTTGAATTCTTGCTGACGTATCTTACAGAGCGATTACGTTTGCAGCAGAAGGGCCTTTGGCACCGTTAGTGATTTCGAACTCTACGCGCTGACCTTCAGCAAGAGTTTTAAAACCATTAGTCTGGATTGCAGAGAAGTGTACGAACACGTCTTTGCTGCCGTCTTCCGGAGTAATGAAACCGAATCCTTTGGACTCATTAAACCACTTAACGTTACCTTTAATCTTAGACATCAAAATTACCTTTACATGAAAAATAGACACAAATGCTGTGTCGGTTACCAGTACACCAATTGTGGTACGCTTTGTCCAGTGCAACTTTACTAAAAAGTGATAAAAGTCGCGTTATTTTTGATGTTAATTATTTTACCCATTGATTTTAAAGAGTTTACTAAAATTTCATTTGTCTCAAAACTGAAAGCGCATCCAGGCAAAGTACACATTGCCATTGTTATAGGTACCCGGAATGTAGGTCATCTGAAAAGTCACTGGACCATAACCCACAGAGGCCAATGGCAGTAGAACCGGGAGAGGGATGTAATTCCAGTTATCGCGTGCCGTTACGCCAGCGGTGAATCCCAGACCTAAATGAAAATTTTCATCCGCCAGCGGTCGCCAGGTACTTTCCCATCCGTATCCGGCAATCGGTTCCCATTTGTTCCACGAGTCCTTAAATGCCATGGCATACAGGCCATGCCAGTTTCCTTTTTCATCCCAACGCGACAGGCCAAAACCGCCACCCCACGGTCGCTCGTTATAGCGATCGGTTTTTTCTTTGTCGTAAGCGAAACGAGCATGCCAGGTGATGGCAGGAATATATAAATCATAATGTTCTGGCTGTTGCCAGGTTTGTGTAATATTTTCTCCAAACGTTGTCATCCACTCATCTGCGTTAGCAAAAACTTTACCAACGCTGATTAACTGAATAAAAACAAAGGAAAAGATAGCGACATATTTACTCACGATCATTTGTGACCATAAAACATTTATCAAAAATCTACTACTAGCATAGCAAAGCTACAATTAACATAACCTTAATAGCCCCAACATAAAGAACAATCTGAATAGCTGCTCTATTTATTTCCGCTTGTTTAAGTTAAATATTTCCGCGCATCGATTAAAGATGATGTATCGTTTTCTGCGATGGGAATAGTCATAAAAAAACCAAGTCTTTTTTGATGACAAAATACAACCAAGAAAAAATTACTTTATTTTTTAATAGGATACAAAAAAAACCTCTTAACGAAGAATATATTATATATCGTCAACCTATGCTCATGTTAGATTATTTTTTGAGCGCACAGCCGCAGCTAACACCATTGCAATTAACAAATTTGCATCAATCCACCATCAATTTACACACATTATTATGTGATAATTGCCAACCGCTAAATATGCGTTTTGTTATCTATGTATAAAAACAGCAAATTCAATGTCTTAATGGCAGTTTTTCTTGATTTTAATCAGCATTCATCGCCAATTTATTGGGCATATTTTTTCCTTAAGCTTTAGGAATTTTTTATTATTTACTTTGGGGCCTGGAGACAGGAAAAATTATGCTGACATTCATTGAACTCCTTATTGGGGTTGTGGTTATTGTGGGTGTAGCTCGCTACATCATTAAAGGGTATTCCGCCACTGGCGTGTTATTTGTCGGTGGCCTGTTATTGCTGATTATCAGTGCCATTATGGGGCACAAAGTGTTACCGTCCAGCCAGGCTTCAACAGGCTACAGCGCCACGGATATCGTTGAATACGTTAAAATATTGCTAATGAGCCGCGGCGGCGACCTCGGCATGATGATTATGATGCTGTGTGGCTTTGCCGCTTACATGACCCATATCGGCGCGAATGATATGGTGGTCAAGCTGGCGTCAAAACCATTGCAGTATATTAACTCCCCTTACCTGCTGATGATTGCCGCCTATTTTGTCGCCTGTCTGATGTCTCTGGCCGTCTCTTCCGCGACCGGTCTGGGTGTTTTGCTGATGGCAACCCTGTTTCCGGTGATGGTAAACGTTGGTATCAGCCGTGGTGCAGCTGCTGCTATTTGTGCCTCCCCGGCGGCGATTATTCTCGCACCGACTTCAGGGGATGTGGTGCTGGCGGCGCAGGCTTCCGAAATGTCGCTGATTGACTTCGCCTTCAAAACGACGCTGCCTATCTCAATTGCTGCAATTATCGGCATGGCGATCGCCCACTTCTTCTGGCAACGTTATCTGGATAAAAAAGAGCACATCTCTCATGAAATGTTAGATGTCAGTGAAATCACCACCACTGCTCCTGCGTTTTATGCCATTTTGCCGTTCACGCCGATCATCGGAGTGCTGATTTTTGACGGCAAATGGGGTCCGCAATTACACATCATCACTATTCTGGTGATTTGTATGCTGATTGCCTCCATTCTGGAGTTCATCCGCAGCTTTAATACCCAGAAAGTTTTCTCTGGTCTGGAAGTGGCTTATCGCGGGATGGCCGATGCGTTTGCTAACGTGGTGATGCTGCTGGTTGCCGCTGGGGTATTCGCTCAGGGGCTTAGCACCATCGGCTTTATTCAAAGTCTGATTTCTATCGCCACCTCGTTTGGTTCGGCGAGTATCATCCTGATGCTGGTATTAGTGATCCTGACAATGCTGGCGGCAGTCACGACCGGTTCAGGCAATGCGCCGTTTTATGCGTTTGTTGAGATGATCCCGAAACTGGCGCACTCTTCCGGCATTAACCCGGCGTATTTGACTATCCCAATGCTGCAGGCGTCAAACCTCGGTCGTACCCTGTCACCCGTTTCTGGCGTAGTCGTTGCGGTTGCCGGGATGGCGAAAATCTCACCATTTGAAGTCGTAAAACGCACCTCGGTGCCGGTGCTTGTTGGGCTGGTGATTGTTATCGTTGCTACAGAGCTGATGGTGCCAGGAACGGCAGCCGCGGTCACAGGCAAGTAAATAGTCATGCCGGAGGCAAGTTTCCTCCGGCTTTATCATGTCACCCACTGTGGTATATGCGTTGCGGTCTGCCAACTTTGCCGTGAACAATTTCAGCAATAATCAGATGGCGGCTGGCGCAATATTCAAGATAACGTCTGGCAGTGGTGCGGCTGATAGTCAGTGCCTGCGCCACCGTTTCTGCCGTATGTTGCACACCAGGCTCTTTAAACAGTTTTCGCACCGCGTTTAGCGTCAAGGGGTCAATGCCGGTCGGCAGTTCGTCTTTGGGTTCACCGCGAGCATAGGCATTAAACATCTCATCAATTTGCTTCTGGCTGGCGCTATCAATACTTTCCAGCATATGTTTACGCTGGCGGAAACGGGTTAGCGTTTGCCCCAGCCGTTCATAGGCAATTGGCTTAATGAGATAATCAAATACACCACAACGTACGGCTTCAGACACCGTTTCCATATCGCTGGCTGCAGTGGTAAACACCACGTCGCCGGGATAATGCGCCTGCACCAGTTCATGCAGTAAATTAATCCCTCTACCGTCAGGAAGATAGTTATCGAGCAAGATTAGCCCCGGCTTAAAACGCTCGATCATCATTCGGGCCTGCGCCAGGTTTCCCGCCAGTAATATCTGACTGAATCCGGGAATGTGACGAATATATTCCGCATGCATCTCTGCCAGCGGCGTTTCGTCCTCAACGATCAATAGGGTTAATGGAGCTGTCATTAGGTTTCACTTTCGGAATATAGATTGAAAATAAGGTACCGCAGGGATCATTATCTTCGAGAGTGATAACACCACCGCAGCGCGTTACGTAGCTGGCAATCAAGTACAACCCAATGCCATGTTCACCGGGCTCGTCAGCACGCGTACTGACACCCTGCTCAAATATTTTGTCTCGTAGAGACTCTGGAACGCCGCAGCCCTGATCGGCGACTTCAATCACCACATCATCGCCTTCATCGCTGAGGAATAATTCAACGATCTTGTTTCCTTCATCGCTACGTAGGCTGGCTTCGAAGGCGTTATCAAGTAAATTGCCAACAATGGCTGCAAACTCGGTGCTGTCCAGTCCTGGCGGCAGTTGCGAAAGCTGACTTCCGGGGACGATGACCATTTTTAGCCCCAGTTCGCGGGCGCGCTGCACTTTACCAAAAAGCAGCCCCGCCACCTGGCGATCGGCAAACGCCTCGCGCAGGCTATCAATAAGCTGTTGCTGGGCCTGAGACTCCCCCTGCACCATCGCCAACACGCGATCATACTCTTTCATCTGCAACAGACCATTGAGCGTCGACATCCAATTGAGATGCTCGTGTCGCAATGTGCGCAGGCTCTCGACGTATTGTTTAATTTGCGTCAGTTGCGCATTGAGGGTGGATATTTCGTCTTTACTACGAAAGCTGATAATGGCCCCCAGCAAATCATCACCAGAACGAATAGCTTCCCGGTTGGCAATAACGCTCAGACCGTTAAAGTTCGCCACCACATCCTGACGTTTTTCATCAATCTGTTCGGTAAAGAAATCGGCGGGCCTGACCACTTCAGCAATGGGTTTACCCAACCATTGCCGTCCGGGGGAACTCAGCCCCAGCATCTTTCTTGCGTTACGATTGATGGCGGTAATGTAACCGTGCGGATCCACCGCAATGAGCCCTTCATAAACCGAACTAAACAGAGCCTCTTGCTGACGGACCACGCGTGCGATTTGCTTTGGCTCCATGCCCATCATCTGCCGACGGATATGCGCGGCCAGGAACCACGACAGCAACATCAGAATCCCTAACAGCACGACAAACACGCCAGCCATCGGTAATAAAAACTCAGCCCGCCAGCTATCAATTTTACTCACCAGGTAGCCAATCGACACCACGCCGATGACTTTTCCATCGTCATCAAAGATTGGCGTTTTGGCACGCATCGCCATGCCAATTGACCCTTTCCCGGTGATGAAGTAGCTCTCCCCTTTCTCCAGCGCGCCCGGTTTGGTGAACTGCATAGGATAACCAATTTTCTCCGGATTAGGATGGTAAAGACGAATCGAGTGCCGATCGCCAATCACCACATAATCGAAATCAGTATCTCTTTGTAATTTGTCAGCGATGGTCGCCAGCCTCTTGTAGTCACGCGTTTTCACTGCGCTGATGATACTGTCATTAGAAGCAATAATTTTTGCCTGATTCATTGCCATGTCGCGCACATGAAGCGTTAAATAGTCCTCAAAACTGGCCGTAAAATATTGCGCCAGGGCTGCAATGACAAATATTGAGAACACCAGAATCAGCAAAAAGATACGCAGCGGAAATGCCAGTCTTTGGAAAAATGCAAACTGTTTATTCTCGTTAAGCTGCAACATTGTTTTCCTTGCGGGTTGTCCCGAGCCTCTTTGACGGATGTAATTAAAATGTTGAATCAAAATACATAGATATTAAATATAATCGTGGCAAATTTTATTCATTAAATCAATTAAATCACTTAAACCTGCGGGTCATTTCGTAATTACATTAATTAAAAAACTTAAAACCATTAAATAAATAAAAAACCACTAACTCTATGTGAAATAAATCAAAATTTCACGCTGCAATACTCCTTAGGATGTATAGCGAAAGGAGAAAAAGATATACCTCGATCGCCCCCCTTTCTCCCAAGTGAAAATAAAAGGTTATCAGTTTGCAACATCGAACAACATTCGTTGCAAATCGATAACAACATGCACCTTCAGGATACTATTTATTATGTTCGGCAATGATATTTTCACCCGTGTAAAACGTTCAGAAAATAAAAAAATGGCGGAAATCGCCCAATTCCTGCATGAAAATGATTTGAGCGTTGACACCACAGTCGAAGTATTTATTACCGTAACCCGCGATGAAAAGCTTATCGCGTGCGGTGGAATTGCCGGAAATATTATTAAATGCGTTGCTATCAGTGAATCCGTTCGCGGTGAAGGACTGGCGCTGACATTAGCCACTGAATTGATAAACCTCGCCTATGAGCGGCACAGCACGCATCTGTTTATTTATACCAAAACCGAATACGAGGCGCTGTTCCGCCAGTGCGGTTTTTCCACGCTGACCAGTGTACCCGGCGTGATGGTGCTGATGGAAAACAGCGCCACGCGACTGAAACGCTATGCCGAATCGCTGAAAAAATTTCGTCATCCAGGGAACAAGATTGGCTGCATTGTGATGAACGCCAATCCCTTTACGAATGGTCACCGTTATCTGATTCAACAGGCTGCAGCACAGTGCGACTGGTTGCATCTGTTTTTAGTTAAAGAAGATTCTTCACGCTTTCCCTATGAAGACCGGCTGGATCTGGTGTTAAAAGGCACCGCCGATATTCCACGCCTGACTGTGCATCGCGGCTCCGAATACATCATCTCCCGCGCTACGTTCCCTTGCTACTTCATTAAAGAACAGAGCGTCATTAACCATTGTTACACCGAAATTGATCTGAAGATTTTCCGTCAGTACCTCGCTCCCGCGCTGGGTGTAACTCACCGCTTTGTCGGTACTGAACCCTTTTGTCGCGTTACCGCCCAGTACAACCAGGATATGCGCTACTGGCTGGAAACGCCGACTATCTCCGCACCGCCCATCGAACTGGTTGAAATTGAGCGGCTGCGTTACCAGGAGATGCCGATATCCGCTTCCCGGGTACGTCAACTGCTGGCGAAAAACGATCTCACGGCTATCGCGCCGCTGGTCCCTGCAGTCACGCTGCATTATTTGCAGAACCTGCTTGAGCACTCCCGCCAGGACGCGGCAGCTCGTCAAAAGACCCCCGCATGAGAAACAGGTGAAAAATGAAAATAAACCAGCCCGCCGTTGCAGGCACCCTTGAGTCTGGGGATGTGATGATACGCATCGCCCCACTCGATACGCAGGATATCGATCTGCAAATCAACAGCAGCGTTGAGAAACAGTTTGGCGATGCAATTCGCACCACCATTCTGGACGTTCTCGCCCGCTACAACGTGCGCGGCGTACAGCTGAATGTCGATGACAAAGGCGCACTGGACTGCATTTTACGTGCACGACTGGAAGCCCTGCTGGCACGCGCCAGCGGTATCCCGGCTCTGCCATGGGAGGATTGCCAATGATTTCCGCTTCGCTGCAACAACGTAAAACTCGCACCCGCCGCAGCATGTTGTTTGTGCCTGGTGCCAATGCCGCGATGGTCAGCAACTCCTTCATCTACCCGGCTGATGCCCTGATGTTTGACCTCGAAGACTCCGTGGCATTACGTGAAAAAGACACCGCCCGCCGCATGGTTTACCACGCGCTGCAACATCCGCTGTATCGCGATATTGAAACCATTGTGCGTGTAAACGCGCTGGATTCCGAATGGGGTGTTAACGACCTGGAAGCCGTCGTTCGCGGTGGTGCGGACGTTGTGCGTCTGCCGAAAACCGATACCGCTCAGGATGTTCTGGATATCGAAAAAGAGATCCTGCGTATCGAAAAAGCCTGTGGTCGTGAACCCGGCAGTACCGGCTTGCTGGCGGCGATTGAATCTCCGCTGGGCATTACCCGCGCAGTGGAAATCGCTCACGCTTCCGAGCGTTTGATCGGTATCGCCCTCGGTGCAGAAGACTATGTGCGCAACCTGCGTACAGAACGCTCCCCGGAAGGAATTGAACTGCTGTTCGCTCGCTGCTCCATTTTGCAGGCCGCGCGCTCTGCGGGTATTCAGGCGTTCGATACCGTCTATTCCGACGCTAACAACGAAGCCGGATTCCTGCAAGAAGCCGCCCACATCAAACAGCTGGGCTTTGACGGCAAATCGCTGATCAACCCGCGTCAGATTGATCTGCTGCATAACCTCTACGCACCGACCCAGAAAGAAGTGGATCACGCCCGCCGCGTCGTAGAAGCCGCTGAAGCCGCCGCTCGCGAAGGCCTCGGCGTGGTTTCCCTGAATGGCAAGATGGTGGACGGTCCGGTTATCGATCGCGCCCGTCTGGTGCTCTCCCGCGCAGAACTTTCCGGCATCCGCGAAGAATAAGGCAATCAAAATGACGCAGAAAATTGAACAATCTCAACGACAAGAACGGGTAGCGGCCTGGAATCGTCGCGCTGAATGCGATCTTGCCGCTTTCCAGAACTCGCCAAAGCAAACCTACCAGGCTGAAAAAGCGCGCGATCGCAAACTGTGCGCCAACCTGGAAGAAGCGATTCGTCGCTCGGGTTTACAGGACGGTATGACGGTTTCCTTCCATCACGCTTTCCGTGGCGGTGACCTGACCGTCAATATGGTGATGGACGTCATCGCGAAGATGGGCTTTAAAAACCTGACTCTGGCCTCCAGCTCCCTGAGTGATTGCCATGCGCCGCTGGTAGAACACATTCGCCAGGGCGTGGTTACCCGCATTTATACCTCTGGCCTGCGCGGTCCACTGGCGGAAGAAATCTCCCGTGGTCTGCTGGCGGAACCGGTGCAAATCCACTCTCACGGCGGACGTGTGCATCTGGTACAGAGCGGCGAACTGAATATAGACGTGGCTTTCCTCGGCGTCCCGTCCTGTGATGAATTCGGTAATGCCAACGGCTACACCGGTAAAGCCTGCTGCGGCTCCCTCGGCTATGCAATGGTTGATGCCGACAACGCGAAACAGGTTGTGATGCTCACTGAAGAACTGCTGCCTTATCCGCATAATCCGGCAAGCATTGAGCAAGATCAGGTTGATCTGATCGTCAAAGTTGATCGCGTTGGCGATGCCGCGAAAATCGGCGCTGGCGCGACCCGTATGACCACTAACCCGCGCGAACTGCTTATTGCCCGTAGCGCTGCGGATGTGATTGTCAACTCTGGCTACTTCAAAGAAGGTTTCTCCATGCAGACCGGCACCGGCGGCGCATCGCTGGCGGTAACCCGTTTCCTGGAAGACAAAATGCGTAGCCGCGATATTCGCGCCGACTTCGCCCTTGGCGGTATTACCGCAACGATGGTTGATCTGCACGAAAAAGGTCTGATCCGCAAACTGCTGGATGTACAGAGCTTTGACAGCCACGCTGCACAATCGCTGGCCCGTAACCCCAATCACATCGAAATCAGCGCCAACCAGTACGCTAACTGGGGTTCAAAAGGCGCATCGGTTGATCGTCTCGACGTGGTGGTACTGAGCGCGCTGGAAATTGACACCCAGTTCAACGTTAACGTGCTGACCGGCTCTGACGGCGTACTGCGTGGTGCTTCCGGTGGTCACTGCGATACCGCGATTGCCTCTGCGCTTTCCATCATCGTCGCGCCGCTGGTACGCGGCCGTATTCCGACTCTGGTGGATAACGTGCTGACCTGCATCACCCCGGGCTCCAGTGTCGATATTCTGGTCACAGACCACGGTATCGCAGTTAACCCGGCACGTCCGGAGCTGGCAGAACGTCTGCAGGAAGCGGGCATTAAAGTGGTTTCCATTGAGTGGCTGCGTGAACGTGCGCGTCTGCTGACCGGTGAACCACAGCCGATTGAATTCACCGACCGCGTCGTTGCCGTTGTGCGTTACCGCGATGGCTCGGTGATCGATGTTGTGCATCAGGTGAAGGAATAAGCCATGCACCTGCTTCCTGAACTCGCCAGCCACCATGCGGTGTCAATTCCCGAGCTGCTCGTCAGCCGGGATGAAAGGCAAGCACGGCAACACGCCTGGCTCAAGCGCCATCCTGTTCCACTGGTCTCCTTTACCGTGGTTGCGCCTGGGCCGATTAAAGACAGCGAGGTCACACGCCGAATTTTTAATCATGGCGTGACAGCCTTGCGTGCCTTAGCCGCAAAACAGGGCTGGCAAATTCAGGAGCAGGTTGCACTGGTTTCCGCCAGCGGGCCGGAGGGCATGTTGAGCATTGCCGCCCCGGCTCGCGACCTCAAGCTCGCCACCATTGAGCTTGAACATAGTCATCCTCTCGGGCGGTTATGGGATATCGATGTCCTGACACCCGAAGGCGAAATTCTCTCCCGCCGCGACTATTCACTGCCGCCTCGCCGCTGCCTGTTGTGCGAGCAAAGCGCAGCTGTTTGCGCGCGTGGAAAAACCCATCAACTGACCGATTTACTCAACCGCATGGAGGCGCTGCTGAACGATGTCGATGCCTGCAACGTCAACTAAAAACACAAAGCTTGCGACGTCATTAATCGATGAGTACGCCCTGCTGGGCTGGCGCGCCATGCTGACTGAAGTCAATCTGTCACCGAAACCAGGCCTCGTGGATCGGATTAACTGCGGTGCGCATAAAGATATGGCGCTGGAAGATTTCCACCGCAGCGCGCTGGCGATTCAGGGCTGGTTACCCCGTTTCATTGAATTTGGTGCCTGTAGTGCTGAAATGGCACCAGAAGAGGTACTCCACGGATTACGCCCAATAGGTATGGCTTGCGAAGGTGATATGTTCCGCGCCACTGCGGGCGTAAACACGCATAAAGGCAGCATTTTTTCTTTAGGGCTACTGTGTGCGGCAATTGGCCGTTTGCTTCAACTCAACCAGTCGATAACGCCAATAACAATTTGTGCGACGGCGGCAAGTTTCTGCCGTGGCCTGACCGATCGCGAACTGCGTACCAATAATTCACAACTGACGGCAGGTCAACGGTTGTACCAGCAGCTTGGCCTTACCGGCGCACGCGGTGAAGCCGAAGCGGGTTATCCACTGGTGATCAACCACGCCCTGCCGCATTACCTCACTCTGCTGGATCAGGGGTTAGATCCTGAACTGGCACTGCTCGATACCTTACTCCTACTGATGGCGATCAACGGCGATACCAACGTTGCATCGCGCGGTGGCGAGGGGGGCCTGCGCTGGCTACAGCGCGAGGCGCAAACATTATTGCAAAAAGGGGGCATCCGAACCCCCGCCGATCTCGATTATCTCCGGCAGTTCGACAGAGAGTGTATCGAACGAAATCTCAGTCCAGGCGGCAGTGCCGACCTGCTGATCCTTACTTGGTTTTTAGCACAGATTTAATTATTTAAGCACTTGATAAAATTGGAATATTAATTGTCGGAGAACCCGTATGTCTTTAGCAAAAGATAATATATGGAAATTATTGGCGCCCCTGGTGGTGATGGGTGTCATGTTTCTTATCCCTGTACCTGACGGTATGCCGCCGCAGGCGTGGCATTACTTTGCAGTGTTTGTGGCAATGATTGTCGGCATGATCCTCGAGCCAATTCCGGCAACGGCGATCAGTTTTATTGCGGTTACTATTTGCGTTATTGGCAGTAATTACCTGCTCTTTGATGCCAAAGAATTAGCTGACCCAGCGTTTAATGCGCAAAAACAGGCGCTGAAATGGGGTCTGGCTGGTTTTTCCAGCACCACGGTATGGCTGGTATTTGGCGCATTTATTTTTGCATTAGGGTATGAAGTTTCCGGGTTAGGTCGTCGCATTGCCCTTTTCCTGGTGAAATTCATGGGCAAACGCACGCTGACGTTGGGTTATGCGATTGTCATTATCGACATTCTGCTGGCACCGTTTACACCGTCCAACACCGCGCGTACCGGGGGTACGGTTTTTCCGGTCATTAAAAACCTGCCGCCGCTGTTTAAATCATTCCCGAACGATCCGTCCGCGCGTCGTATTGGCGGCTATTTGATGTGGATGATGGTCATTAGTACCAGTCTGAGTTCGTCCATGTTTGTCACCGGTGCGGCACCAAACGTACTGGGTCTGGAGTTCGTCAGCAAAATTGCCGGTATCCAGATTAGCTGGTTGCAGTGGTTCCTCTGCTTCCTGCCGGTTGGGGTTATCTTGCTTATCATTGCGCCGTGGCTTTCCTACGTGCTGTACAAACCGGAAATCACACACAGTGAAGAAGTGGCAACCTGGGCGGGTGATGAACTAAAAACCATGGGTGCGCTGACGCGCAGAGAGTGGACGCTGATTGGTCTTGTATTGCTCAGCTTAGGTTTGTGGGTATTTGGCAGTGAAGTCATTAATGCTACTGCGGTAGGTCTGCTGGCAGTTTCGCTAATGCTGGCCCTGCACGTTGTGCCGTGGAAAGACATTACCCGCTATAACAGCGCATGGAACACACTGGTCAACCTGGCAACTCTGGTTGTGATGGCTAATGGCCTGACTCGTTCTGGTTTTATTGACTGGTTCGCCGGTACCATGAGTACGCACCTGGAAGGATTCTCACCAAACGCAACGGTGATTGTACTGGTTCTGGTGTTCTACTTTGCACACTACCTGTTTGCTAGCCTGTCTGCGCACACCGCAACCATGCTGCCGGTTATTCTGGCCGTCGGTAAAGGTATTCCGGGCGTACCAATGGAACAACTGTGTATCCTGCTGGTGCTGTCTATCGGTATCATGGGCTGTCTGACGCCGTATGCAACCGGTCCTGGGGTGATTATTTACGGCTGTGGCTATGTGAAATCAAAAGATTACTGGCGACTTGGTGCAATCTTCGGGGTGATTTACATCTCTATGCTGCTGTTGGTTGGCTGGCCGATTCTCGCCATGTGGAACTAATACGTTCGCCAAACGCTGAATAAATCATCACGCCCGCCAGGTAAGCCCACCTGGCGGGCTTTTTTATGATTTAATAGATAGTATTCAGTATATGTATGAGTTCCACACCCATTATGAAAGCATTCTGGCGTAACGCCGCGTTGCTCGCGGTTTCTCTGCTTCCCTTCTCTTCTGCCAACGCCGTGGCGTTGCAGGCAAAACAGTATGGCGATTTTGATCGCTATGTCCTGGCCCTCTCCTGGCAAACCGGATTTTGCCAGAGTCAACACGATCGAAATCGTAACGAACGAGATGAATGTCGCCTGCAAACCGAAACGACCAACAAAGCTGATTTTCTGACCGTACATGGTCTGTGGCCAGGATTGCCTAAATCGGTTGCTGCCCGTGGTGTTGATGAACGCCGCTGGATGCGCTTCGGTTGCGCTACTCGCCCAATCCCGAATCTGCCAGAAGCACGTGCCAGCCGGATGTGTTCATCGCCGGAAACCGGGTTATCGCTGGAAACGGCAGCTAAACTAAGTGAAGTCATGCCAGGAGCTGGCGGACGTTCCTGCCTGGAACGCTACGAATATGCCAAACACGGTGCCTGCTTTGGTTTTGATCCAGACGCATACTTCGGCACGATGGTACGCCTGAATCAAGAAATTAAAGAGAGCGAAGCCGGAAAATTCCTTGCGGATAACTACGGTAACACAGTGAGCCGCCGTGACTTTGATGCCGCCTTTGCCAAAAGCTGGGGAAAAGAGAACGTGAAAGCAGTTAAGCTAACGTGCCAGGGTAACCCTGCGTATTTGACTGAAATTCAGATCTCGATCAAAGCTGACGCCATCAACGCTCCGCTTTCTGCCAACTCATTCTTGCCACAACCACACCCAGGCAACTGTGGCAAAATCTTTGTGATTGATAAAGCAGGTTATTAATCCTCTGATTTACAAAACACGCTAATTCGTCTTCCATAAACCATGACGATTAAGATTTATACATAATGCGCTACATTGAGGAATTCCCTGAATGTGACGCAAATCACTTCAAAGAGTGAGCAACAGTCAGTATCATCATGTGAGTTAAACCCTCGCCGCCTGACGGTGAGGGTTTTCTTTTGGGTATGTTTATCTGCGACACTCGCAGTACCGACGACATGGAGTAAAAATGTCCAGACCAACTATCATCATTAACGACCTGGATGCCGAACGCATCGATATTCTGCTGGAGCAACCCGCCTATGCTGGTTTGCCAATCGCCGACGCGTTAAACGCAGAGTTGGATCGCGCCCAAATGTGTTCGCCAGAAGAGATGCCACACGACGTGGTGACAATGAACAGCCGGGTTAAATTCCGCAATCTTAGCGATGGCGAAGTGCGTGTGCGCACGCTAGTGTATCCGGCAAAAATGACCGACAGCAATACTCAGCTTTCCGTTATGGCTCCGGTAGGTGCTGCACTGCTGGGGCTGCGCGTTGGCGATTCCATTCACTGGGAACTTCCGGGCGGCGTTGCAACTCACCTTGAAGTGCTGGAACTCGAATACCAGCCAGAAGCTGCTGGCGACTACCTGCTTTAATCCCATCTGCACAAGCGATAACTCGCTTTGCCCAGAGGATGCACTCGCATCCTCTTTCCGCTCAAATATCAACCAGATTTATCATTTTGCTCTTAAGCGCAGCATTCTAATCTGAACTGGTTATTCATCTGCGGAACCTCATATGAGCGAAGCTCTCGGTATCACTGCATTTTATATATTCATAGCAGCAATTATTGTTGCTGCAGTGCTATACCTTGAACAACGCTGGTAGCGCCTGGTTTTATTTATTTTCCAGCTCAATAGCAAATTCAGATCAAATCAGCCTCGCAAATCATAGATTCATAACCAATAATGTGCTGTTATGTATACATGCAAAAACAAGGAGAGAATGCTTATGTACAAAACAATCATCATGCCAGTGGATGTTTTCGAAATGGAATTGAGCGACAAAGCGGTTCGCCACGCTGAATTCCTCGCCCAGGATGACGGAGTTATTCATCTACTTCACGTACTACCGGGGTCAGCCAGCCTGAGCCTGCACCGTTTTGCCGCTGATGTGCGTCGTTTTGAAGAGCATCTGCAACATGAAGCAGAAGAACGTCTGCAAACGATGGTCAGCCACTTCACCATCGATCCTTCCCGCATTAAGCAACATGTCCGTTTTGGTAGCGTGCGGGATGAAGTCAATGAGTTGGCAGAAGAACTGGGGGCTGATGTTGTAGTTATCGGTTCTCGCAACCCATCGATTTCGACCCATCTGTTAGGTTCTAACGCCTCGAGCGTGATCCGCCACGCCAATCTGCCGGTGCTGGTTGTGCGTTAATTGCCAGAATAAATATCCCGCCCTGCCCGGAGCCATCCCGGCGGGGCTTTTTATTGCCATAAAAAAGCCGCCAGGTTTGACCCCGGCGGCTAAGCAATTGCAGGTGAATCTTACTTCTTCTTATGCTGTTTTGGTGCGAATCAGGTAGTCAAAAGCACTCAGAGAGGCTTTGGCACCTTCGCCAGTGGCGATGATGATCTGCTTGTACGGAACCGTTGTACAGTCACCCGCTGCGAACACGCCTTTCACGTTGGTTTCGCATTTCGCATCAATGATAATCTCACCCATGCGGTTACGTCCGACTGCGCCTTCCAGCCAGTTGGTGTTCGGCAGCAGACCAATCTGGACGAAAATACCGGCCAGTTCGATGTTGTGAATATCGCCGCTGACACGATCGCGATATTCCAGACCAACGACTTTGCTGCCGTCGCCTTTCACTTCCGTGGTTTGCGCATTCAGAATAATTTCGACGTTTTTCAGGCTGCGCAGTTTGTCCTGCAGAACCTGGTCGGCTTTCATTTCTGGCGCAAATTCCAGCAGCGTTACGTGCTCAACGATACCCGCCAGGTCGATTGCCGCTTCCACGCCGGAGTTACCGCCGCCGATAACCGCTACGCGTTTGCCTTTAAACAGCGGGCCGTCGCAGTGCGGGCAGTAGGTCACGCCTTTGGTGCGATACTGATCTTCGCCCGGAACGTTCATGTTGCGCCATTTTGCACCGGTCGCCACGATAATGCTGCGTGCTTTCAGTACCGCGCCAGAAGCTGTTTCAATCTGATGCAGGCCGCCTTCAACCGCTGCCGGGATCAGTTTGCTGGCGCTCTGGCTGTCGATCACATCAACGTCGTATTCATCAACGTGAACTTTCAGCGCACCTGCCAGTTTCTGGCCTTCGGTCTTCGGTACAGAAATGTAGTTTTCGATATCAACGGTATCGAGGATCTGACCACCAAAACGTTCGCCCATCAGACCGGTACGGATGCCTTTACGTGCGGAGTAAATTGCTGCCGCTGCGCCCGCCGGGCCGGAACCGACGATTAATACGTCATAAGCATCACGCTTGTTCAGCTCTTCTGCCGCACGTTTTTCCGCGCCAGTATCAATTTTGGCGACGATTTCAGTCAACGTCATGCGACCCTGACCAAACTCTTTCCCGTTTACGAACACTGCCGGAACGCCCATCACGTTGCGATCGGTGATTTCGTTCTGGAAGGTGCCGCCGTCAATTGCAGTGTGCTTGATGCGCGGGTTTAGTACGCTCATCAGGTTCAGCGCCTGCACCACATCCGGGCAGTTGTGGCAAGAGAGCGAGTAATAGGTTTCGAATTCAAAATCACCGTCAATATGGCGAATCTGCTCCAGCAGAGACTGCGCTTCTTTCGACGGATGACCACCTGTCCACAGCAACGCCAGTACCAGCGAGGTAAACTCGTGGCCCAGCGGGGAGCCTGCAAAACGTGGCCCCTGGTTGGAACCTGGGTTGGTGATCAGGAAAGACGGCTTACGCACTGGCAAGCTGTTATCTTCTTTAAAGGTGACTTTGTCTGACAGTTCTGCGATTTCAGCCAACAGTTCCTTGATTTCTGCCGATTTAGCGCTGTCATCCAGCGTGGCAATTAACTCAACAGGCTTGGTCAATTTCTCAAGGTAAGCCTTGAGTTGAGTTTTCATATTTGTGTCGAGCATGTTTATCTCCTGGGCTTTAAACATCATCATGCAAGCGGCCTCTGCGGCTACCTGGATGCAGCTTGCATCATGGTGCGGGGAAGAAAATCGGGTGCCGCAGCACCCGAAGAATTAGGTGAATTTCCGAAGTATTTCGCGCCGGAGTTGGTAGCGCGAAAGACGAAGGAAATTTAGATTTTACCAACCAGGTCCAGAGACGGAGCCAGAGTTGCTTCACCTTCTTTCCATTTAGCCGGGCAAACTTCACCTGGGTGAGAAGCTACGTACTGTGCTGCTTTGATTTTACGCAGCAGGTCAGACGCGTCACGGCCAATGCCTTCAGCGGTAACTTCGATTGCCTGGATGATACCCTGCGGGTCAACAACGAAGGTCGCACGGTCAGCCAGACCTTCATCTTCACGCATGTTGTCGAAGTTACGGGTCAGGGCGCCAGTCGGGTCGCCGATCATCGCATATTTGATTTTAGCGATGGTTTCAGAGCTGCTGTGCCATGCTTTGTGGGTGAAGTGAGTATCGGTAGATACTGCGTATACGTCTACGCCCAGTTTCTGCAGTTCTTCGTAGTGGTCAGCAACGTCACCCAGTTCGGTCGGGCATACGAAAGTAAAGTCAGCCGGGTAGAAGAAGAAGACGCTCCAGCGGCCTTCGGTATCTTTTTCGGTGATTTCGATGAATTCGCCGTTTTTGAATGCCTGGTTTTTAAAAGGTTTAATTTTGGTGTTAATCAAGGACATCTATACTTCCTCCGTGTTTTCGATGAGATGTAAGGTAACCAATTTTTGCCGATTCGGCTAATGCGTTTCCATTATCAAATCGATAAGTTTTACCTTACAACCTTCGTAAGACAACTTTGTGAACTTTGCACCGCCAGCGGCGATAAAAAGTAAAATGGCCCCCTTTCCAGGTGACCGTGTAATCTGAACTACCCTTTGGTATCTTCAGCGCCTGCCTGCAGGCTGAGGTGTTGCCCTTACAAATGCAACAACGACATGGATTACAACACCCTCATAAACAAAGGGCAATCACCTGATCTAAGCTCTTACCTATGACAGTGATAGGTTATGCCTTTTACCCGACTTTTGCACTGACTGAAAAGGACAAATTAATGTTAAAAAAGATACTTTTACTGGCTCTGCTTCCTGCAATCGCCTTCGCAGAGGAACTTCCTGATCCAGTAAAAGCGATTGAAAAACAGGGCATTACAATCATCAAAACGTTCGATGCTCCCGGAGGAATGAAAGGTTATCTCGGCAAGTATCAGGATATGGGCGTCACCATCTACCTGACTCCAGATGGTAAGCACGCTATCTCCGGTTACATGTACAACGAGAAAGGTGAAAACCTGAGTAACACACTTATCGAAAAAGAAATTTACGCACCAGCCGGGCGCGAAATGTGGCAACGGATGGAACAATCCCACTGGCTCCTCGACGGTAAAAAAGACGCGCCGGTCATTGTCTACGTCTTCGCCGATCCGTTCTGCCCATATTGTAAACAGTTCTGGCAGCAGGCTCGCCCGTGGGTTGATTCTGGCAAAGTGCAATTAAGAACATTGTTGGTTGGCGTTATCAAGCCAGAAAGCCCGGCGACAACAGCGGCAATTCTTGCCTCCAAAGATCCCGCAAAAACCTGGCAAGAATATGAAGCCTCTGGTGGCAAGCTTAAGCTAAACGTGCCTGCAAACGTAAGTACAGAGCAAATGAAAGTGTTAAGCGACAACGAGAAACTGATGGACGATCTGGGGGCAAATGTCACGCCAGCTATCTATTACATGAGTAAGGAAAATACACTGCAACAGGCCGTGGGGTTGCCCGATCAGAAAACGCTTAATATCATTATGGGGAATAAATAAAAGATAACTCATGGATGGTTGAAATATATCTCTGCTTTTCAACCATCCTAAAAAAGCATGAATTGCTCGCTCTGCCCTAAGTGGCTGTGCTATTTTAGAAAAACTTAATTCTGAGTTAAGCAAAAAAACATAATACAAATAAATACAACAGCAACATTATTGAACAAATGAATGATTTATAGAAGAGATAATATAACGGAGTATGTTATGGCGAATCTTTATGACCTAAAAAAATTTGATCTGAATTTACTGGTCATATTTGAGTGTATTTATCAACATCTCAGCATTAGTAAAGCGGCAGAATCATTATATATAACGCCCTCTGCTGTTAGTCAGTCGTTACAACGTTTACGTGCGCAATTTAATGACCCGTTATTCATTCGCTCAGGGAAAGGTATCGCGCCGACTACGACAGGGTTAAATCTGCATCATCATCTTGAGAAAAATCTCAGAGGCATTGAACAAACGATCAATATTGTTAATAAGTCTGAGCTAAAGAAAAATTTTATTATCTACGGTCCTCAGCTTATTTCTTGTACTAATAACAACATGCTAATCCGCTGTCTTAGACAAGATACTTCAATCGATATAGAATGCCATGACATACTGCTTTCAGCTGAAAATGCCGAAGAACTGTTGGTTCAACGCAAAACTGACCTGGCAATTACACTACAACCAGTAATTAGCCGCTCTGTCATCTGCATGCCGTTACATACTATTCGCAATTCTCTTATATGTAGCAACAAACATCCTCGTATTACCGATACCAGTAACTATGAACAAATTATCGCCGAAGAATTCACCTTGTTGATATCTAAATCAGCAGGGATTGACGAAATTCAAATGGACATAGATGAACGTTTTATGAACCGTAAAGTTTCATTTCGCAGTTCTTCTTTGTTGACGATAATTAATAGTATTTCTGTTACTGACTTATTGGGCATTGTGCCCACCGAACTGTACGATTTACATCGTGATTTTTTGAAGTTACAAGAGATAAAACTGGAACGACCACTTCCTGCGGTTAAACTTTATATTTCCTATAACAAGGCTTCGTTGAACAACCTTGTCTTCTCACGATTCATAGATCGTTTAAATGATAGCTTCTGATTTATTACCACGGATAAATGTTATATTACGCATCAATTAATTCATTGTGTGAATATAAAATAATGTGCTCTATCTTGCTTCGTTTACCCTATAATTAACGGATTCATCTCACGAGTCACCCCGTAACGTTCAGAGAGCGTTTTCAGATGTCTATTTATAAAATCCCGCTTCCACTGAATATTCTGGAAGCTGCAAAAGAACGTATTACCTGGACACTTAACACCCTACCCCGCGTCTGCGTTTCTTTTTCGGGTGGTAAAGATTCCGGATTAATGCTGCATCTGACCGCCGAACTTGCCCGACAAATGGGCAAAAAAATTTGTGTTTTATTTATCGACTGGGAAGCTCAGTTCTCTTGCACCATTAACTATGTTCAGTCTCTGCGCGAGTTGTACACCGATGTCATCGAAGAGTTTTACTGGATTGCGCTCCCGCTTACAACGCAAAATTCCCTATCACAATACCAACCCGAATGGCAGTGCTGGGAACCTGATGTCGAATGGGTACGTCAGCCCCCGCAAGATGCGATAACCGATCCTGACTTTTTCTCCTTTTACCAGCCTGGCATGACCTTCGAACAATTTGTGCGTGAGTTTGCCGAATGGTTTTCGCAAAAACGTCCGGCGGCGATGATGATCGGCATCCGTGCGGATGAGTCCTACAACCGTTTTGTCGCCATCGCCAGTTTAAATAAACAACGTTTTGCCGATGATAAGCCCTGGACTACTGCCGCACCAGGCGGTCATAGCTGGTACATTTACCCCATCTACGACTGGAAAGTCGCTGATATCTGGACCTGGTATGCTAGCCATCAACGCCTCTGTAACCCACTGTATAATATAATGTATCAGGCAGGCGTTCCTCTACGTCATATGCGAATTTGCGAACCTTTTGGTCCGGAACAACGGCAAGGATTATGGCTCTATCACGTTATCGAACCGGATCGCTGGGCTGCTATGTGCGCACGAGTCAGCGGGGTAAAAAGTGGCGGCATTTACGCCGGACATGACAACCATTTTTATGGTCATCGGAAAATCCTCAAGCCCGAACATTTAGACTGGCAGGAGTATGCATTATTGCTACTCAACAGCATGCCGGAGAAAACAGCTGAGCATTATCGCAATAAAATCGCCATTTATTTGCACTGGTATCAGAAAAAAGGCATCGAGGTTCCACAAACCCAGCAAGGGGACATTGGCGCGAAAGATATCCCCTCCTGGCGGCGAATATGCAAAGTTTTACTCAATAACGATTACTGGTGTCGGGCATTATCATTTAGCCCGACCAAAGCGAAGAACTATCAGCGTTATAACGAACGAATAAAAGGAAAACGTCAGGAATGGGGGATACTATGCAACAACGATTAACGCAGGATTTAACCCAATTTCTCGCCAGCTTGCCGGAAGACGATCGCATCAAAGCGATTAATGAAATCCGCATGGCGATCCATCAGGTTAGCCCCTTTCGAGAAGAGCCAGTGGATTGCGTTCTGTGGGTTAAAAACAGCCAACTTATGCCTAATGATTACAACCCAAACAACGTGGCACCACCCGAAAAAAAACTGCTGAAAAAATCCATTGAAATAGATGGTTTTACCCAACCCATTGTGGTCACGCATACGGATAAAAATGCCCTGGAAATCGTGGATGGTTTTCACCGCCATGAAATTGGTAAAGGCTCATCATCGTTAAAATTACGCTTAAAAGGTTATTTGCCGGTGACCTGTCTGGAAGGTACGCGTAATCAACGCATCGCCGCGACTATTCGTCATAACCGCGCTCGTGGACGTCACCAAATCACTGCCATGTCAGAAATCGTCCGTGAACTCAGCCAGTTGGGATGGGACGATAATAAAATTGGCAAAGAGCTGGGAATGGACAGCGACGAAGTGCTACGCCTGAAGCAAATTAACGGCCTGCAAGAGTTGTTTGCCGACCGTCAATATTCCCGCGCCTGGACGGTTAAATAGCTAAAGCTGGCGCAGGCGTTCAGCTGCTGCCAGCAACGTCGATTCCTTCTTGGCAAAACAGAGACGAATCAGTTTATGTGGGAAGGGATCGGCGCAAAACACCGATAGCGGAATCGCCGCTACGCCGTGCTCCTGCGTCAGCCACTGGCAAAACTCAACGTCATCCAGGGTAGATACGGCGCTGTAATCCACCAGCAAAAAGTATGTACCTTCGCACGGTAAAATCTCCAGCCGGCTTTCATTTAAGGCATTCACCAGAATATCGCGCTTCTGGCGATAAAAGTCCGGTAACGCAAGATAATGCTCAGGTTCTGCACGTAGCATATCGGCAAGCGCCAGCTGTGCCGGGGTATTCACCGAAAAGGTCAGATACTGATGTACCTTGCGAATTTCGGCACTGATGGGCGCTGGCGCAACGCAATAACCCACTTTCCAGCCGGTCATATGATAGGTCTTGCCAAACGATGACACCGCCACCGCCCGCTCACGCAACTGCGGATGCGCCTGCACGCTGGCATGGCCCTGTTGTGAAAAGTTGATGTGCTCGTAAACTTCATCGCTAATGACAAAAATCTCGTGCCCGGCAATTGCCTGCCACAAAGCGGCGAAATCAGCCTGCTGCCAGACAGTTGCACTGGGGTTATGCGGGGTGTTGAGGATCACCAGTCGGGTGCGCTCGCTTAACAATGCGGCAAATTCCTGCCAGTCCACGCGAAAATGCGGTGGTTGCAGTGCAATACGTTTCACTATTCCCCCCGAAAGCGCGATGGCGGGCGCGTAACTGTCATAGCTGGGATCAAAGCAGATCACTTCATCACCATTGCGCACCAATGCGGTAATCGCTGCATATAACGCTTCCGTCGCCCCTGCCGTTACGGTGATATCACTATCGGCATCCGGTTGATAGCCATACAGACGTTCCGTTTTCTGAGCAATCGCCTCGCGCAAGGCCTGCACGCCAGTCATAGGCGCGTATTGGTTTGCCCCCTGGTCAACATGGTACGCCAGCCGCTCCTGCAAATAGCGCGGACCATCAAAATCAGGAAAGCCTTGCGAAAGGTTAATCGCCTGGTGTTGCTGCGCCAGCGCGCTCATCTGGGTGAAAATAGTGGTGCCAAGTTGTGGAAGTTTGCTTTGTGGAATCAGAGGGTTATTTGTCATTTTTTATTGTGCCTGACGAAGTTGTGTTGAAGGCACTATAACACGATGCTAGTATTTGGCAATCAAGACGTTTAGATGTCTAAATAAAACAATAAGGACAACACAACATGCCTCACAATCCTATCCGCGTGGTCGTCGGCCCGGCTAACTACTTTTCACATCCCGGCAGTCTCAATCACCTGCACGATTTTTTCACTGATGAACAACTTTCTCGCGCGGTGTGGATCTACGGCGAACGCGCCATTGCTGCGGCGCAAACAAAACTTCCGCCAGCGTTTGAACTGCCAGGGGCAAAGCATATTTTGTTTCGCGGCCATTGCAGCGAAAGCGATGTACAACAACTGGCGGCTGAGTCCGGTGACGATCGCAGCGTGGTGATTGGCGTCGGCGGCGGCGCACTGCTCGACACCGCGAAAGCCCTCGCCCGCCGTCTCGGTCTGCCGTTTGTTGCCGTTCCGACGATCGCCGCCACCTGCGCCGCCTGGACACCGCTCTCCGTCTGGTATAACGATGCCGGACAGGCGCTGCATTATGAGATTTTCGACGACGCCAATTTTATGGTGCTGGTGGAGCCAGAGATTATCCTCAATGCGCCGCAAGAATATCTGCTGGCGGGGATCGGTGACACGCTGGCGAAATGGTATGAAGCGGTGGTGCTGGCCCCGCAACCAGAAACGTTGCCGCTAACCGTGCGACTGGGGATCAATAATGCGCAGGCCATTCGCGACGTCTTGTTAAACAGTAGCGAACAGGCGCTTGCCGATCAGCAAAATCACCAGTTAACGCAATCATTTTGCGATGTGGTGGATGCGATTATCGCCGGAGGTGGAATGGTCGGTGGTCTGGGCGATCGTTTTACGCGTGTGGCGGCGGCCCATGCCGTGCATAACGGTCTGACCGTGCTGCCGCAAACCGAGAAGTTTCTTCACGGCACCAAAGTCGCCTACGGAATTCTGGTGCAAAGCGCCTTGCTGGGTCAGGATGATGTGCTGGCGCAATTAACAGAGGCGTATCAGCGTTTTCATCTGCCGACTACGCTGGCGGAGCTGGAAGTGGATATCAATAATCAGGCGGAGATCGACAAAGTGATTGCCCACACCTTGCGCCCGGTGGAATCCATTCATTACCTGCCGGTCACGCTGACACCGGATACGTTGCGTGCAGCGTTCGAAAAAGTGGAATCGTTTAAAGCCTGACGTACACATTTAGCAGCAGCGCGCGCCGCCTTTTCCACCGTAGCGCGCGTCCTGCCGCTCACGGAAAAACTCCTCGTAGGTCATCGGCGTTTGATCGGGATGGTTAACCCGCATATGTTCGACATAGTTGTCGTAATCAGGCATACCAATCATCAGCTTCGCCGCCTGACCTAAATATTTTCCGGCTTTTGCCAGTGAATCAAACATCTAAACCTCCGGTAATACAAATGCCCTCCTGAATTAAGAGGGCTTAATTGCTATCAACACGCTCGGGCTGAGAGTAAGGGGAACGCTCAGCACATCCCCCCTCACTCTGACTTTAGTGCGCGCCTTTCGCCTGCGCCACGATCTCCTCGACATTTTCCGGCATTGGCTCATACGGCGTTTCTTTCGCCGTTGGCTTCGGCTCTTTCAATGCCGCCAGTGCCGTCTTAATCGAGAACAGCGCCAGAACCACCACGACCACCATAAAGAAGATGGTTAACCCGGCATCCAGACGGTTGTTGAATACCAGTTGCGCCAGTTGTGACTCAGTATACTGCGACGGAATATTGCCGCTGTCGATCATTGCCTGGAACTTGTTAGCAATCGCCAGGAAGCCGACTTTCGCATCCGGGCTAAACGCTTTCTGCCAGCCTGCGGTCAGAGTACAAATCAGCAGCCAGGCCGTTGGTACCAGCGCCACCCAGGCGTAACGTTGACGTTTCATTTTGAACAACACTACGGCACAGAGCATCAGCGCCATCCCTGCCAGCATCTGGTTGGCAATACCAAACAGCGGCCACAAGGTGTTAATACCGCCCAGCGGATCGACCACGCCCTGATGCAGGAAGTAGCCCCACGCCAGCACGCACAGCGCCGTTGCCAGCAGGTTAGCAGGCAGTGAATCGGTCCGTTTCAGGCCCGGAGACACCACGCCCAGCAGATCCTGCAACATAAAGCGCGCAGCACGCGTACCTGCATCCACCGCCGTCAGAATAAACAGTGCTTCAAACAAAATGGCGAAGTGATACCAGAACGCCACATCCATCATGCCGCCCAGCGCGCCGTGCAGAATGTAGGCCATCCCCACCGCCAGCGTCGGCGCACCGCCCGCACGGGAAATGATCGACTGTTCACCCACTTCGCTGGCAATCTGGTTGAGCGTATCTGGTGTAATGCTAAATCCCCAGCTACTCACCACTTGCGCTGCAGAAGCGACCACATCCGCCGTACCTGCCGGAGCCAGCACCGCCATCGGGCTGTTCATAGCGAAGTACACACCCGGATCGATGATACAGGCGGAAACCAGCGCCATAATCGCTACGAAGGATTCCATTAACATCCCGCCGTAGCCGATAAAACACGCCTGCCCTTCGTTCGCCAGCATCTTCGGCGTGGTACCGGAAGAGATCAGCGCATGGAAGCCAGACACCGCGCCACAAGCGATGGTGATAAACAGGAACGGGAACAGGTTACCGGTCCATACCGGGCCAGTGCCATCGACAAATTTAGTTAGCGCAGGCATGGTCAGCGTCGGGCGCATAATCAAAATGCCTACCGCCAGACCGACGATGGTCCCGATTTTCAGGAAGGTTGAGAGGTAGTCGCGCGGGGCCAGCAACAGCCACACCGGCAGCACCGCCGCCACAAAACCGTAACCCACCAGCATCCAGGTCAGCTGCACGCCGGTAAAGTCAAAGTACGGTGCCCAGGTCGGACTTTCTGCCACCCAGCCGCCAGAGATAATGGCGAAAATCAGGAACACCAGGCCGATGACCGACACTTCGCCAATACGCCCCGGACGCAGATAGCGCAGGTAGATCCCCATAAACAGCGCCAGCGGAATGGTGAACGCAACGGTATACGTTCCCCACGGGCTATGGGTCAGGGCTTTCACCACGATCATCGCCAGCACGGCAAGGATAATGACCATGATCATAAAGCAGGCCACCAGCGCAATCACCCCGGCGGTTGGCCCCATCTCCTCTTTGACCAGCTCACCCAGCGAGCGACCATCGCGGCGCGTGGAAACAAACAGCACCATGAAATCCTGCACCGCACCGGCAAGAACCACCCCGGCAAGCAGCCAGATCATCCCTGGCAGGTAACCCATTTGCGCCGCCAGTACCGGCCCCACCAGCGGGCCAGCTCCGGCAATGGCCGCAAAATGGTGACCGAACAGCACTTTCTTGTCCGTCGGCACATAGTCCAGCCCGTCGTTATGGCGCACAGCTGGCGTCATACGCGTCGGGTCAACTGCCAGCACATTTTTGGCGATATACAGGCCATAAAAACGGTAAGCGATCAGATAGATACAGACCGACGCCACCACAATCCACAGCGCGTTGATCTGTTCCCCACGATTTAAAGCAATGTATCCCAGAGCAAATGCTCCCATTACAGAGAGCACTGTCCAGACGAGGTATTTCCCTGATTTGTTCATAGTTGTTATCCGTGTGCGTGTCCATAGAGATGTTACATTTTGTTTCTATAACATCTTTGTGCAATTTAACAACACAGCAACCATGTAAATCGGAGTTGAAACCAATATTTAACTTAACAATGTTAACTCGATCACTCCGTTAACCGAGTTTTCCTGCAATCTCATTTAATTCTGTCGGGTTCATCCCAAAACTGCCGTACCCAGCCGACAGGTGCAGCAACGCCGCCCCTGTTCATCGAAAACGACGATTTCCCAGCTCTGATTTTGCCGCCCAAGATGCAGCGGCTGGCAGACACCGCGTACCTTTCCCTCAGACACCGGGCGATGGTGTGTTGCATTAAGTTCTGTGCCCACCACACACTGTCCGTCGCGAGTCATCATAAATCCGGCCATCGATCCCAGCGTTTCCGCCAGCGCCGCCGACGCGCCGCCATGCAGCAGGCCAAACGGCTGATGAGTACGGGTATCAACCGGCATTTCGGCTTCCAGCACATCATCGTCCAGACGGGTGTAAACGATTCCCAGATGCGCCACCATTGTGTTATCGCTGGTGGCGTTCAGCTCGTCGAGCGTTAAATGGCGTTTCCAGATCATGCTTATGCCCCCAGCGTTGAGCCGCCATCGACCACAATATCCTGTAGGGTGATATGGCTGGCGAGATCAGAGGCGAGGAACAAAATCGTATTGGCGATCTCCTGTGGACGGGCGATTTTCCCCAGCGGAATGCCGAGTTTAAACTGCTCGCCAAAGCCGCGAATACGCTGCTCTTCGGCGTCATCGCTTACCCACAGCGTGCGTTGCATATCGGTGTCGGTGGAGCCTGGCGAAACCACATTACAGCGCACCCCGCTACCCGCCAGTTCCAGCCCGACGCTCAATGCCAGGCTTTTCAGCGCCGCTTTCGACGCGCCATAAGCACTCATACCAATGCGCGGCGTGTGTGCGGCGTCGGACGCAACAGTAACAATCGCCCCGCCCCGCTGACGGCGAAACTGGTTCATGGTCTGCTGGAACAGGTTAAACGCACCGCCGACATTGACCGCAAAAGTCTGCTGCCAGTCCTCCTTACTGAGCTGATCGGTCGCGCCCATGCGCAAAATTCCCGCCGCATTGACCAGCACGTCCAGTCGCTCCGTTTCAGCTAACAGTCGCTGACATACCTGCGCCACCTGCGCAGCATCGGCAACATCCATCACTTCGGTCGCAAAGGGATATTGCTCCTGAGCGAACGCTTGATCAAAACCAGTGACTTTCGCTCCCGCCTCAACAAACGCCAGCGCCGTGGCGTAGCCGATACCTTTCCCTGCGCCAGTTACCCAGACATTTTTACCGCTGAAATCCATTATTTCACCTCGCGGGAAAGTAGCTTCCACCAGGCGTCGATGGTCGGGTTTTTCGCCAGCATGACAAAGTCGATATCGCCATGCACTTTGCGCCAGCGCGCCGCCAGCGCCATCATGCGCACCGAATCCAGACCGTAGTCGATCAGGTTGTCGTCATCGAACGGTTCATCGGACTCGTCCAGCAACGGCAGGATCACCTCACGCAGCGCCGCTTTGCTGGCGGGGATAGGTGCTGGCAGTAATTCTTCGGTCATCACCACCCGGCCAGAACGTCCGGCCACATATTTCAGCGACATCAAATGCTCGTCACGGCTGAAATCGGCCAGCGCATCTGCCACCATAAACGGTTTAATATCGCGCATAAATGCGTCGGTTGCGGTGGTCATACAGCCAATGTGGGCATATACCCCGGTAATAATCAGCTGGTTACGTCCACTCTCTTTCAGCATTTGCTCCAGCGGGGAACGATGAAACGCGCTGTAGCGCCACTTCACCAGCACCGTGTCGTCGGCATCTGGCGTCAGGCGATCCACCACCTTTTGCTGTTCCGGCGAACGGGTCAGGCCAGGCCCCCACATATCATTCAACAGCGCCCTATCTTCATCGCTTTGCTCTTTCGGCTGGGCGGTGTAATAAACCGGGATATTGTGCTGTTTGCAGTAGTCGCGTAGTGCCGCAATATTCGCGATCACCTGCTCCATCATCGGGCAGTTCTCGCCCCAGAAGCTGACAAAATAGTCCTGCATATCATGGATTAACAACGCGGCACGTTGCGGTTCAAAGGCCCAGTCGACTTTATTCTGCGGAATATCGTGAGACTCCGGCAGTGCGTAAGCCTGTAATTTTGGAATAGCCATCGTGTTCTCTCCTTCAGGCTGATGCGCGTGACGCCAGCCACTGACGTAATTGTTTTTTATCGACTTTCCCGACCGCCGTCAGCGGAAGTGAATCCACACACTCCACGCGATCCGGTAATTTAAATTCGGCAATACCCTGTTCACGCAGGAAACGACGCACCTGCACCGCGCGTAGAGGCTCTTTTACCACCAGATAAGCACAGCTTTTTTCGCCCATCAGCTCATCTTCCATGCTCACCAGTGCGGCGTAGATCACCGCCGGATGGCGCAGCAGCAGGTTTTCGATCTCTTCGGCAGCGATCTTCTCGCCGCCACGGTTGATCTGATCTTTCTCGCGCCCCTGCACGGTGATGTACCCCTCTGGATCAATAGAGATCAGATCGCCGGAACAGTAAAAACCGTTGGCATCAAAGGCGCTGGCATTGTGCTGCGGGCTTTTGTAATAGCCACGGAAGGTGTACGGACCGCGCGTCATCAGGCGTCCAACTTCTCCTTGCGGTAGTGGATTTCCTTCAGCATCGGCAACCCACACTTCATCGTCCGGACACATTGGATAGCCCTGGGTATGGATAATTTTCTCCGCGCTATCATCAAGACGGGTGTAGTTCACCAGCCCTTCCGCCATGCCAAACACCTGCTGCAACTGGCAGCCAATCTCAGCGGGAATACGCGCCGCAAGCGTGGCAGAAAGACGTGCGCCGCCGACCTGTAACAGTTTTAGCGAGGCAAGCTGCGCCTGGCTTTCGCCTTCGGTCAGCGCCTGTAACCACAGGCTGACTGCGGGTGGCACCAGCGCGGTGACGTTCACCTGATGTTTTTCAATCAATGGGAAACAGAGCGTGGCGCTGGGATCGGCCGCCAGAACGACCGTTCCTCCGGCAAGAAAGACGCCCAGCGATCCCGGCGAACTCATGGCGTAGTTGTGCGCCGCCGGAATCGCGCATAAATAGCGCGTCTGTTGTGTGAACTGACAAATCTCGACGCTACGACGCACGCTGTAGTAGTAGTCGTTATGAGTGCGCGGGATCAGCTTCGGTGTGCCGGTGGTGCCGCCGGAAAGCTGGAAATAGGCCACTTCATCAGCAGGTGACGGCGTGGCAGTAAAATCCTCAGCCGGATGGTTAATCGCATCCTGCAAGTTATGCTCACCGCTGTCGTTGTGCAGTTGCACCACGCGAATGGAGGAATGCTCTGCAACAAATGTATTGAGGAAATCATCTCCGCTAAACAGCGCATGCTGGCGATCGGCAATCAGTAACGCCGGTTCAATCTGGCTGGCATAGGCGTTCAGTTCACTACGCTGATGGCTGAACAGCGCCAGCACCGGCGCAACGCCCAGTTTCAGCAGCGCGAAAAAAGTAATGTAAAGTTCAGCGACGTTACCCAGTTGTACCAGCGCAGTTTCACCAGGTTTAATGCCCTGACGGCGCAAACTACACGCGAGGTTATCCGCCGCCTGATTCAGCTCCCGGTAACTCAACTGCCGCTCGCCGTCGATGACCGCGATGCTATCGCTTGCGGCATGACGGGTCAGAATGTCGGTCAGCGGCAAATCCTGCCAGTAGCCTTTTTCCCGATAGCGACGGGCAAACTCTTCCGGCCAGCGGGTGAATGGAATGCTCATCCTCACTCCTTAATGCAATCCAAAAACGTTCAACATGGTAGAAAGTTTGACGCCCGTTTCGCGCCACTCACCCAACGGTGACGACGCAGGCACAATCCCCGCTCCGGCAAACAGACGCACCTGATTTTCCCGCAGCTTCGCGCAGCGGATGGTCACCACCCACTCGCCGTTACCTTCGCTGTCACACCAACCCACAATGCCGCCAAACAGTTCGCGGTCGAACGGCTCCAGTTCAGCAATAACCTGGGTCGCGGCCTGATGCGGGAAACCGCTCAGCGCGGGGGTCGGATGCAGTAGACAGGCCAGAGTCAGTGCGTTTTCTTGCGAATTCGCTTTACCTTCAAAGGGAGTTGCGAGATGCCACAGCGTCGGCGTGGTGATCAGTTGTGGAGAAGAAGGAACGTGTAACTCACTACTGCGTTCGCGCAATACCTCTTTCATCGCCTGAGTCACCAGTTCATGTTCATGGCGATCTTTTTCTGACGCCAGCAGACGATTACCTGCTTCGCGATCGAGCACTTCATCCGGCTGACGACGCGCGGAACCGGCTAACGGAATGGAGCTAAAACGCTCGCCGTCTTTACGTAGCAGCAGTTCCGGGCTGGCCCCCAGCAGAACGCCACCATCAGCCAGCGGGACATGGAAGTTGTAACTAACCGGGTTTTGCGCAATCAACCGTTCCAGCAATACGCCACTATCAATGGCGGCGTCAGTGGTGATATCAATCAACCGTGACAACACCACTTTGTCGACCTGCGGCGTGGCGGTAAGTGCGGCGGCGCGAGCAACCATCTGTTCAAACGTGGTTTGATCCGGAATTGCCTGACGTTCCACCACGTTCAGCGACTGGCTGCGGGTGAAACGGCGTGCGGAAGCTTGTTTTTCCTGGCGGGAGAACGACTGCCAGGATTCAGGAATATACAGCGATGAAGGCTGACGTGGATCGAAGGGAATCGCCCCGACCATCACCGGATTTTTGATGCCCTGCGCTTTGGCATCGGCAAACAGCGCGGCGAGTTTTTGCTGGAAGGGACTGTCGGGCGAATCTCCGTTCACAGCGGGTTCATCGAAGCGGGCGAAACATCCTGACGTCGTAAAACTGCGGTACGGCGACATAAAGAAAAAGCGATTGGGCGCAAGTGTTGCCATGGTCTGCTGTACTTCCTCAGCCAGTGACGTATCCATATCATCCTCCACAAAATGATAAAGGCTTTAATAATGATTATCATTTATATTTTCGGTCGCTAACCTAAAAGCAAACGCGCACTATGTCAACTCTTGAGGTAACGCAATCTGCAACTCGGGGTTGCATCTGGTTGTGGTTACAATGAAAATGAGAAGCATTAACTTCATTAATAACAGGAAGCTGACTTGTGAGACTCGCCCCGCTCTACCGCAACGCCCTTCTATTAACAGGACTTTTGCTTTCAGGAATAGTCGCAGTTCAGGCCGCCGACTGGCCGCGTCAGATTACTGACAGCCGGGGCACTCATACCCTGGAAAGCCAGCCGCAGCGTATTGTTTCCACCAGCGTCACCCTGACCGGCTCACTGCTGGCGATTAATGCTCCGGTGATTGCCAGCGGCGCGACCACGCCGAATAACCGCGTCGCGGATGACCAGGGCTTTTTACGCCAGTGGAGCAAGGTGGCGAAAGAACGCAAACTGCAACGGCTCTATATCGGCGAACCGAGCGCCGAAGCCGTTGCCGCGCAAATGCCGGATCTGATTTTAATTAGCGCAACTGGCGGGGATTCGGCGCTGGCGCTGTACGATCAGCTTTCTACCATCGCCCCAACATTAATCATCAATTACGACGACAAAAGCTGGCAGGCGCTGTTAACGCAACTTGGCGAAATTACCGGGCATGAGAAACAAGCGGCAGAGCGGATTGCACAGTTTGATAAGCAACTGGCGGCGGCGAAAGAGCAAATCAAATTACCGCCGCAGCCGGTCACTGCCATTGTCTATACCGCCGCTGCACACAGTGCCAATCTCTGGACGCCTGAATCAGCACAAGGGCAGATGCTGGAACAACTCGGCTTTACGTTGGCGAAATTGCCCGCAGGGTTAAACGCCAGCCAAAGCCAGGGCAAACGTCATGATATCGTTCAGCTTGGTGGGGAAAATCTGGCTGCAGGGTTAAATGGCGAGTCACTATTCCTGTTCGCCGGTGATCAGAAAGATGCCGATGCTATTTATGCTAATCCGCTGCTCGCGCACCTGCCTGCAGTACAAAACAAGCAGGTTTATGCGCTGGGAACCGAGACGTTCCGTCTGGATTACTACAGCGCCATGCAAGTGCTGGAACGGCTTAAGGCGCTGTTTTAAGCATTAACTGTCGGACGCTGTCACCTGCGGCGGCGTCTGGCGAAAACGCCGCAACTCCACCAGCACCAGCAATAACAACACGCCGATAATCAACAAACCAAAACCGCTCGCGCTTGCGGAAGCAACCGGTGTCATCATCGCGCCCAAACCGCCCAGCAGCGCCGCGCCTATGGCATCGCCCGTCACGTTTTGTGCCGTCCACAAACCGTTAATCCGCCCTAACATCGCTTCCGGGGTTTGCGTTTGCAGCATTGTATATTGCAGCAACGAACTAACCGCGCTCAGCCAGCCGAACAGCGCCAGACAAACCACGCCTAAAATCCACATCGGCATCAGGCCAAACAAACCAATGGCGAGGAACGATCCCAGCGTGGAAAGCAGCATCAATAACCCTGGTCGCGCGCTATGTGCCAGCTTACCGCTGGTTAACGCGCCAATAGCCGCGCCGAGCGGGATCGCCGCATAGAGAAAACCAATCTGTGCCGCCGACATCTGCCAGTTGTCAGCCAGCGCCGGATACAGTACCCGCACCGCGCTCGCCATCGTCAATAAACCACCCAACAGCGCAATCCCTCCTACCAGCGGGCTGGCGAGCAGAAAACGAAATCCTGCCAGTAATGATTTCAACGGATGCTCACGCGGCTGCGGTGGCGGTGGCAACGCCGGAAGGCTTAATAACGGCAGCAAGGTAATAAACGTGCCCGCCGCCGCCAGCCCGTAGTTCCAGGCTACGCCGCCGGTCGCCAGCAATAAACCGCCAATCATAGGCGAAATCACCGACCCCAGACGCACGGTCAACATGGTGATCGCCCCGGCCTGCATTAAGTTTTCACGCCCAACCAGTGCAGGTGTCGCCGCCAGTAGCGCCGTAACGCCAAGCGATGCGAAAAAACCATCCCATAAACCGAGTAAATAGATTGCCAATAGAGATGGCTCCGGCAGCAGCGCGTTCAGGCACAGTCCAATGAAGCCAATGCCACAGGTGCCGCGCGCCAGCAAAATCACTTTTTTGCGCTCATAGCGATCCGCCAGCACACCGCCGACCATCAGGCCAACAAACATCGCGCCGCCGGTCAGCGTCACCGAAAGCCCCACCTGCCAGGTAGAATGCGTCATCATCTGGATCTGCACCGGTACCGCGACGCCGAGCAAACCCAGAGACACAATTGAGATAAAACGAGCGAGGAATACTGCGCGAAACGCCGGGTGCGTTTTCAACAGGCTGAGGTTAAGCAGCCAGGATTGTTTATTCATTACAATGCCTTGCCATCAAATATTTTAAATACCTATTCTTAGGCTGCACATGCTAACATATCCAAATAAGATCGATAACGATAATTAATTTCATTATCATGGAAGTTCGTATGTCTGGTTCTGTTGTCGTGACACGCGCCATTGCCGTGCCCGGATTGCTGTTATTACTGATTATCGCGACGGCATTAAGCCTGCTCATTGGGGCAAAATCACTCCCCGCTTCCGTAGTGCTGGAGGCCCTCTCCGGCACCTGCCAGAGCGCCGACTGCACCATCGTGCTCGACGCGCGACTGCCGCGCACCCTTGCCGGTATACTGGCAGGCGGTGCGCTTGGGCTTGCCGGGGCGTTAATGCAAACCCTCACCCGAAACCCACTTGCCGACCCCGGCTTGCTTGGCGTAAACGCCGGAGCCAGCTTTGCCATTGTGCTGGGTGCGGCGCTGTTTGGTTACTCATCCGCGCAGGAACAACTGGCGATGGCCTTCGCCGGGGCGCTGGTGGCCTCATTGATTGTTGCCTTTACCGGCAGCCAGGGCGGCGGGCAGTTAAGTCCGGTGCGTTTAACCCTGGCGGGCGTGGCACTGGCGGCGGTGCTGGAAGGGCTGACCAGCGGCATCGCCCTGCTTAATCCTGACGTCTACGATCAACTGCGTTTCTGGCAAGCCGGTTCGCTGGATATTCGTAATTTACACACCTTAAAAGTAGTGCTGATCCCGGTGCTGATCGCCGGAGTAACCGCGCTATTACTGAGCCGCGCACTGAACAGTTTAAGCCTTGGCAGTGACACCGCGACGGCGCTGGGCAGTCGCGTGGCGCGCACACAGTTGATTGGTCTGCTGGCGATTACCGTGCTTTGCGGTAGTGCAACGGCGGTAGTTGGCCCGATTGCCTTTATTGGCCTGATGATGCCGCATATGGCACGTTGGTTGGTGGGTGCCGATCATCGCTGGTCGCTGCCCGTCACACTGCTTGCTACCCCTGCCCTGCTGCTGTTTGCCGATATCATCGGGCGGGTGATTGTGCCCGGCGAACTGCGCGTTTCTGTAGTCAGTGCCTTTATTGGCGCACCGGTGCTGATCTTCCTCGTGCGACGTAAAACGCGAGGTGGCGCATGATTTACGTCTCTCGCCGATTAATCATCACCTGTTTGCTGCTAATTACCGCCTGTGTGGTTGCAGGTATCTGGGGATTACGCAGCGGTACCGTCACGCTGGAAACCTCGCAGATATTCGCCGCGTTGATGGGCGATGCGCCGCGCAGTATGACGATGGTGGTCACCGAATGGCGTTTACCACGCGTGCTGATGGCGCTGTTAATTGGCGCGGCTCTGGGCGTCAGCGGCGCGATTTTTCAGTCGCTGATGCGTAACCCACTCGGCAGTCCTGACGTAATGGGCTTTAACACCGGGGCGTGGAGCGGCGTGCTGGTGGCGATGGTGCTGTTTGGTCAGGACCTGACGGCTATCGCGCTGGCAGCAATGGCGGGCGGCATTGTCACCTCGCTGCTGGTCTGGCTGCTCGCATGGCGTAACGGCATCGACACCTTTAGGTTGATTATTATTGGTATCGGCGTTCGCGCCATGCTGGTGGCCTTTAATACCTGGCTGTTGCTGAAAGCGTCTTTAGAAACGGCGCTAACAGCAGGTTTGTGGAATGCCGGATCGCTCAACGGCCTGACGTGGGCAAAAACCTCGCCTTCCGCACCCATCATTATATTGATGCTCATTGCCGCCGCCTTACTGGTACGCCGGATGCGCTTGCTGGAAATGGGCGATGATACCGCGTGTGCGCTGGGCGTCAGCGTCGAACGTTCGCGGCTGTTAATGATGCTGGTTGCAGTGGTGCTTACCGCTGCGGCAACAGCGCTTGCCGGGCCGATTTCCTTTATTGCTTTAGTCGCGCCGCACATTGCCCGACGCATTAGCGGCACCGCTCGCTGGGGGCTGACCCAGGCGGCGCTGTGCGGGGCGTTGTTATTACTGGCGGCCGATCTCTGCGCCCAACAACTGTTTATGCCGTATCAACTTCCGGTTGGCGTCGTTACCGTCAGCCTCGGTGGTATTTACCTTATCGTCTTGTTAATTCAGGAGTCTCGCAAAAAATGACCGAATCAGTAGCCCGTTTGCGTGGCGAACAGTTAACCCTCGGATATGGCAAATATACCGTTGCGGAAAATCTGACTGTAGAAATTCCTGATGGTCACTTCACGGCAATTATCGGGCCAAATGGCTGCGGTAAATCCACGTTACTGCGTACCTTAAGCCGCCTGATGACGCCTGCTCACGGGCATGTCTGGCTGGATGGTGAGCACATTCAACATTACGCCAGTAAAGAGGTTGCACGCCGGATTGGCCTGTTGGCGCAAAACGCCACCACGCCGGGAGATATCACCGTGCAGGAGCTGGTGGCGCGTGGGCGTTACCCGCATCAACCGCTGTTTACCCGCTGGCGCAAAGAAGATGAAGAGGCCGTCACAAAAGCGATGCAGGCCACGGGAATCACCCATCTGGCGGATCAAAGCGTGGATACCCTCTCCGGTGGGCAACGCCAGCGAGCGTGGATCGCGATGGTGCTGGCCCAGGAAACGGCAATTATGCTGCTCGATGAACCAACGACCTGGCTGGATATCAGTCATCAGATTGATCTCCTGGAACTGTTAAGCGAACTGAACCGCGAGAAAGGCTATACCCTGGCGGCAGTGCTGCACGATCTTAATCAGGCCTGTCGTTACGCCAGCCATTTGATTGCATTGCGGGAAGGGAAAATTGTTGCTCAGGGAGCGCCGAAGGAGATTGTCACTGCTGAATTGATCGAGCGCATTTATGGTCTGCGCTGCATGATTATTGACGATCCGGTAGCCGGAACTCCGCTCGTGGTGCCGCTCGGACGAACGGCACCTTCAACCGCCAAGATTTAAACTAAGTGCTCTTCCATCACGGCATCCTGTTTTCTGGATGCCATCGCATGGCGCAACAGCACGCCACCACAAGCCACCATCCCGCCGATCATCGCAGAAAGGATCACAATAATCGCCTTACCCGGACCGTCTTTTTTCACTGGCAATGACGGGCTTAACTGATATTTAAACGGCGTAAAATTCACATCGTTGATATTTGCTTTTGTTAACTGCTCAACAAGATACTGACGATTACGTAATTCACCGTTCAGTTCCGCAACGTCAGTAACCGCTTTTTCAATTTCCAGTTTGCGTTCAATACCGTCTGCGCCGAGAGAAATAGAGAAATCGGGGTCATCTTTAACGGCCTGACCATTACTGTAAACGGGCTTTTTAATTCCTGCCGCGTTAGCAATGTCGAGTGAATAATTGAGGCGCTGAATGTTTGCATCAAGTTGATTTTTCGTTTTAATGCGGTCCTGAGCCAGTTTTTCTTTTTCAAACTGGGTTTTGATCTCCAGTTTATTACGGACGTTTTCTATCGACTCTTTCACCACCAACGCAGAGATATAATCGATATACCCTCTCAAAACGGTCTGCGCCTCTTCACTGGTTGGCGCGGTAAAACTTAGCGTCCAGGAGTTATACAGTGACGGTTCATCTTTTTTCTTACTGGCATTGTCATCAACCGCTTTCATTTTTTCGCTCAATGCGACAATTGCGCGATGCAAATCCAGCTCGTCGATTTTCGCCTCTTTTAATTGGTCCATCACATAAGGTGTTGAGCGCAGGTACTCTTCCAGCAAGCTAACCGACTGAAACTTCTTGATAAACAGGTTAAATGCTTCTGTACGATCAATTTTGATATCCAGATCCAGCACACGAAGCTTAGTGAATGTTTTCTCAAGCGCCTGCCACTGAACAGGTTCTGGAGGCGTGACAACCGCCGCGCTGGTCCATTTTTGCGGCAGGATGAAAGAGATCAGTAAACCTGCGCAGGCAAATGCAAAAATGACCGCCATGACCGTTTTTTTGGCCCGCCATAAAACTGCGATTAGATTAAGTAAATCAATTTCATTATTACTGGGCGACGCCAGAGGATACTCGAGAAAATGAGCGTCACTTCCCTGTTTAATATTCAGTGATGACATGGGGTATAACCTGAAAATGAGTCCAATAGGGGGAAATCTCCACGGCGCTCACTTTACCAGTTGGTGAGAATTATCCGAAGCTGAAGTTTGTAAATTCCTTCCACTGAATGCAACATTCACTCTATTTAAGAGAAATACCCACCAAACTTATAAATTAAATAAATGATAAACCCATAATCATTTCCTGTAATTATGGGTTTATGGATAATATTAATTTACCTGTTTAGCGTAGCGCGAATAATCGGCCCAATTTTTTCAAACGCCCCTGGAGAGATAATATCCACATGCGCACAATCCTGACGATAGATATCCAGCTCCGCAATCCACGGCGACCAGGCGCGTTCGGGATTCATACCTTCCTGAAGTGTGCGTTCAGCAACAAACAGCGTCGCTTTACCTTCAAACGGTACGCTATGAGCTGTCGTCAGCAGGCGCACAGCATCAGCGTAGTTGCCTTCAATGGTGGTAAACAAATCCGTTGAAGTACTTCCCTGTTGTGCCGCCAGGAAGGCCTCGCGCTCGCGGTTAATCTCCGCCAGCACTTCCGGGTCCAGACCATTAGCCTCTTTTTCCTGCCAGTTTTGCGTTTCTGGCGGCCAGGTATCCAGCAAGCCAAGAAATGCCACCTGTTCGCCACGGGCACGCAGTCGCGCCGCAATACCCTGCGCCAGCGTACCGCCCAGCGAATACCCCAGCAGGTAATAAGGGCCGTGCGGTTGTTGTTCAAGTAACGTTGCCAGATGCGCTTCGCAGACTTCATCCAGGTTTGCCGCGGTCTGCATGGGGCCATGAGGGCGCGGCGACTGAATGCCAATAATCGACCATTGTGGATCGAGATAACGCGAAAGCACGCTAAACTGCCAGGCAAAACCGGAGGCCGGATGGAAACAAAACAGCGTCGGGCCATTACCTTCACGCAACGGCAGAATGGTTTCGAATCCCATGCGCCGGGAGCTGTCTTCTTCACCATCAATAATCGTTGCCAGTTTGGCGACAGTTGACGCGACCATCACCTGCCCCGGCGTCACCTGGCGGGTAAACTGCCGACTTAACTGCGCAGCCAGTTTCATTGCCAGTAGCGAATGACCGCCAAGCGCAAAGAAATCAGCATCGGCATCCTGCACGTCACAACCCAGCAACGACGAGAATGCCGCGGCGATAATCGTTTCACTGCCCGCTTTCGGCGCACGCCCCGGCGCTTGTGCCTTCAGTTCAGGCAACGGTAAGGCTTTGCGATCCAGCTTGCCGTTGGCGCTAAGCGGCAACTGCGGAAGTTGCAGCAGAACCACGGGCACCATATGCGGTGGCAATGTTTCGCGCAACTGCGCCTGCAATGCAGTGGTATCCAGCGGCAGGCCTGATTGCGACACCAGATACCCAACCAACTGACGCGCATCGCCTCCCGTTGCGGCAGCCTGGTTAATGACGCAGGCGTGGGTAACGGCCTGTTCGACATCCGGCAGTGCCTGCATCACGCGATCGATTTCGCCCAGTTCGATACGCTGCCCGCGAATTTTTAGCTGATCGTCACTGCGCCCGAGGTACTCCACCGCGCCGTTATCCAGCCAGCGGGCAACGTCTCCGGTACGGTACATCCGTTCGCCAGGGGCAAAAGGATCGGCAATAAAGCGGCTGGCGGTCAGATCGGGTCGTCCAAGATACCCCTGCGCCAGTTGAATACCGGTGAGATAGAGATCTCCCGCCACACCCGGCGGCACCGGATGCATTATCGCATCAAGAATACGTAGGCCCGTATTCCACACCGGATAACCAATCGGCACACTGCTGCCGCGCACCTGTGCCAGTTCCTCGCCAAAAGCCGGATACCAGCTGACATCTACCGCCGCTTCCGTCGGGCCATATAAATTATGCAACGCCGCGCTGGTTAACTGTTGCCATTCGCGGCATAAATCAGCCGGTAAGGCCTCACCACTACAGAAAACCTGTTTTAACGTCGCGCAATTCTGGCGAGCGGTTTGCGGAGTCAGCGATGCAACAAATGCCGCCAGCATCGACGGCACAAAGTGCGTGGTCGTTACGCCATATTCGGCAAAGAATTGCTGCATAGCGAGCGGGTCGCGGTGCGCTTCCGGTTCAGCCATCACCAGTTTAGCCCCGGCAATAAACGGCCAGAAAAACTCCCACACCGAGACATCAAAACTGCACGGCGTTTTTTGGGCAACGACATCTTCGCCTGTAAGCGGGTAGTGGTTTTGCATCCAAAGCAGGCGGTTAACGATAGCCGTCTGCCCGACCATTACCCCTTTCGGCCTGCCGGTGGAGCCAGAGGTAAAGATGATATAAGCCGTGTGGTGCGGTTGTGAAAGTTGCAGCGGCGCACTGCCCTGCGGTGTAAGCGGGGCGTTATAGCAAAGGCTGGTTAAATCTGGAACATCGGCAAAGCGCGGCAGTTGATCGTCGGTGGTGATTAACAGCGACGGACGCGCATCTTCCAGCATCATTTTCAGGCGATCGTCCGGATAGCCGGTATCCAGCGGTAACCAGGCCGCACCTGTTTCAACAATCGCATGTAGCGCCAGAGTCAAAAATACCGAGCGCGGTAGCGCCACCGCCACGCTGTCGCCTGGTTTAACGCCGCGCTCACGCAGCAGATTCGCCAGCGCCACCACCTGCTCGCGCATTTCCAGATAGCTGAACTGGTAACGCGCATCTGCCAGCGCCGGAGCATCCGGTGTTTTTGCCGCCTGTTCCGCCACCAGCGCGCTCAGCGTGGTTTCTGGAATCTCAACCTGAGTGGCGTTGATCTGCGCCAGCTGCACATATTCACCTGGCAGCATAATATCGACATCGCCGCACAACAGCGCCGGATCCGCGGCGAACTGGGCAATCAGCATTTTCAGGCGTTCAGCGTGTTGAATTAACGTTGGCTCATCGTAACGCTGTTTATTGGCGAGGATCTCAATACTCAAATCACCGTGTTCATCCGGGAACAGTGCCAGTTCAAGGTCATTAACCGGACCGGTTGCCAGGGTATGGGTTTGCGCCTGAACACCAGGAATATCCAGTTGGTAATCAAATACCTTGATATTGAGTACCGGACCAAACAGCGGTTCATCACCTGCCGCTCGCCCGCTGTCACGGACAATTTGTTCGGCATCGTAACGTTGATGACGACGCATTTTTTTCAGTTGTGCTGCCAGTCGGGTTGCCAGTTGCGGCAGCGTTTCTTGCGCCTCAATATGAATACCCAACGGCAAAACGTTGAGCACGGGTCCGGTAGCCGTCAGCGCCGCCGAGCCCAGTCGACGCATAAAGATAAATCCGGCGGCGTAGTCCATGCGATTGCACAATCGCCCCAGCCATAAGGCCACCAGCGCAAGGGCTAAATCGGTACGCTGCACACCTGAAAGTTGCGTAGCCAGCTGGCGGAATTCCCCGTCAGTAAATTCCAGTTTCAGGCGAAGAATATCTGCCGAAGCGCTGCGCCCCGGTAAAGGTGCCGGAGAAAGTGACGCGGGCGGCGGCAATTGACGACGCTGTTCCGCCCAGAATGCCGCATCACGCTGCCAGGCTTCGCTTTCGCGGTATTGCTGGTACTCTTCCACTACATCAGCGAAAGGCGTAAACGGCGAAGCAGGCGTTGGTTCGCCACGCAGCCATGCGCAGTAAATATTGGCGATCTGGCGGGTAATGGCCGGGAAACTGAAGCCATCGACCAGCAAATGGTGATAACGCTGATACCAGTACCAGCGGTTATCCGCCACCTGTATCAACTGATGAAAGACCAGTGGTTTACCGCTATCGACGCGCAAATCTTGTTGCAAATCCGCCTGCATTAATGCCCGCGCAGTACCGTGCGGATCAATGTTGGTTCGCAGGTCGATAATTTCTGGCAATTCGAACGTCTGCGCATCATCGACCCACTGCCAGACTTCGCCGTTATCTTCCGTAAAACGCATCCGCAGCGTATCTGCTTGCGCTAATCCGGCAACCACCGCGCGGGCCAGTAATGGCGCATCAACCTCTCCGGTTAACTCAACGTAATGCGCCACGCTCCAGGCGGAGGGTAAATCCGACAGTTTTTCTGCCATCCAGATGCCGGGCTGTGCGGCGACCAAAGGTAAATGCTGGCTCATTGTGCCTCCTGCAACTGGGTGAAATTCGTCGGTGTCAGAGTACGCCAGTGGGCTTCCAGCCACTGCTGGCAGGACGCCTGTGACTGCGGCTGACACACAACGTCCCAGCCTGCCGGTAAGGCGCATTGTTGCGGCCACAGACTGAATTGCCCCTGCGCATTGCGCAAAATGTAAAACGCTCCCTGCGGATCATCGAAGGGATTACTGAATGCCATATTCAACTCCTGTCATGGAAAAGTGGTTGCCAGAGGTCGATTAGCCCCTGCATCAAGCCACCGCGCCAACAAAGCGCATCATGTCCGCCGTCAACCTGACGCCAGAAAATGGATTCTTTTATGGGGTGTAATTGCGCATACAGCGCCTGATTGGCCCGCATGATCATCGGCTCGCGAATACCCGCTTCCAGCACAATGCGCAGACCTTCGGCGCTAACTTCACCAGCTTTAAGTTGCTCAAGTAAAACACCTTCTTGCTGCCCGCCCCGATGCGGCCACCAGTACGATCCTGACTGGCTTAATACACAGCCAAAGCGTTCAGGCCAGTGCAGTCCGGCATACAGCGCGGAAAGCCCACCAAAACTCTGCCCGGCGACTACGGTGCGATCGGCGCGATCGCTAAAAGGGGCAATAGCTTTCACCAGGGGTAATAACTCTTGCTGTACTGCCAGCCAGAAATCCGCATTACACGGCAGTTCGTGGGCGCGGTGCGTGGTGTCAATAGCGTCGATCAACACATACACGGCGGGAGGAAGTTGCTGACGATGGGTCAACGAAGTCAGCACAGGCCAGACAGGCATACTCTGCGCCCAAAATTCGCCATCGAGCAAAACTGCCAGCGGGCGTTCTCCTGCTGTTGCATCGCCGGTGGTAAAAATCCATACACGGCGTGAATTTTTCAACCGCTCACTTTTCCAGATAATTTCTTTGGCAGGCGTTTCTGGCGCTTGCGGACAATCCCATCCCGGTTGTAGGGGCGCTTGCGGCATTTCGAGTGCAGAAACAGCGTGCCCTCGCCCGCCTTTCCAGCTTTGTGGATTCAGCGGATCGGCTATCGCCTGGGGCAATAGTTTTCGCCAGCCTTCACGTAATTCGAGGCGATCGGGGGATGGTGCAGAAAAAATGTCATCGCGTTCGGTGGGAATAAAACAGTAGCTGCCGCGCCAGTTGGCATTAAGTTGTGTCGTCCACTGCCAGACGTTGGTACCTGCAATTCGCTGCATCGACTGGGGCTGGCTGTTCTGATGGTGATCGGTCACACCAGTGATGTAGACCCATACGCGCTTTATCGTCGAGTATTCTTCAGAACCCTGGGGATCACGCCACCAGAAAGTGATCTCAAACATTTCGTCATTCAGACGCTGCCATTCCGGGCCATGTTTCGACTGCCACCAGCTCTCACTTCCTACTTTTAACGCCGTCACACCATAACCCCATGTTTACTGTGCAATTTTTTATTGATTGCAGAAATATATTGATAATATTATTGATAACTATTTGCATTTGCAATAGCGTAATGGCGCGCCGTGGGAAGCGCGGACATTAATTAACCAACTGCACTGCGTGTCTTTCAGGATCAAAGGTTTTCGCGGTAGCGGGATGCGTCGTGTTGATGACGACCATGCCCGACAGTTGCAATTCGTGGCAAAAATGCAGGAATAAAACAATGAACAAGAAGATTCATTCCCTGGCCTTGTTGGTCAATCTGGGGATTTATGGGGTAGCGCAGGCACAAGAGCCGACCGATACTCCTGTTTCACATGACGATACCATTGTCGTTACCGCCGCCGAGCAGAACTTGCAGGCACCTGGCGTTTCGACCATCACCGCAGATGAAATCCGCAAAAACCCGGTTGCCCGCGATGTGTCGGAGATCATCCGTACCATGCCAGGCGTTAACCTGACCGGCAACTCCACCAGTGGTCAGCGTGGTAATAACCGCCAGATTGATATTCGCGGCATGGGTCCGGAAAACACGCTGATTTTGATTGACGGCAAACCGGTAAGCAGCCGTAACTCGGTGCGTCAGGGCTGGCGTGGCGAGCGCGATACCCGTGGTGATACCTCCTGGGTGCCACCTGAAATGATTGAACGTATTGAAGTTCTGCGTGGTCCGGCAGCTGCGCGTTATGGCAACGGCGCGGCGGGCGGCGTGGTTAACATCATTACCAAAAAAGGCAGTGGTGAGTGGCACGGCTCGTGGGACGCATATTTCAATGCGCCAGAACATAAAGAGGAAGGTGCCACCAAACGCACTAACTTTAGCCTCACCGGTCCGCTGGGCGACGAATTCAGCTTCCGCTTGTATGGCAACCTCGACAAAACTCAGGCTGACGCGTGGGATATCAACCAGGGCCATCAGTCCGCGCGTGCCGGAACGTATGCCACGACGTTACCAGCCGGGCGCGAAGGGGTGATCAATAAAGATATTAACGGCGTGGTGCGCTGGGACTTCGCACCATTACAATCGCTGGAACTGGAAGCAGGTTACAGCCGCCAGGGTAACCTGTATGCGGGCGATACCCAGAACACCAACTCTGACTCCTATACCCGCTCGAAATATGGCGATGAAACCAACCGTCTGTATCGCCAGAACTACTCGCTGACCTGGAACGGCGGCTGGGATAACGGCGTGACCACCAGCAACTGGGTGCAGTACGAACACACCCGTAACTCGCGTATTCCGGAAGGTCTGGCGGGCGGTACCGAAGGGAAATTTAACGAAAAAGCGACACAGGATTTCGTCGATATCGATCTCGATGACGTGATGCTGCACAGCGAAGTTAACCTGCCGATTGATTTCCTCGTTAACCAGACGCTGACGCTGGGTACGGAGTGGAATCAGCAGCGGATGAAGGACTTGAGTTCCAACACCCAGGCGCTCACCGGGACGAATACCGGCGGCGCTATTGATGGCGTGAGTGCCACCGACCGTAGCCCGTATTCAAAAGCAGAAATTTTCTCGCTGTTTGCCGAAAACAATATGGAGCTGACTGACAGCACCATCGTAACGCCGGGGCTGCGTTTCGATCATCACAGCATTGTTGGCAATAACTGGAGTCCGGCTCTAAACATATCGCAAGGTTTAGGCGATGACTTCACGCTGAAAATGGGCATTGCCCGTGCTTATAAAGCGCCGAGTCTGTACCAGACTAACCCAAACTACATTCTCTACAGTAAAGGTCAGGGCTGCTATGCCAGCGCGGGCGGCTGCTATCTGCAAGGTAATGATGACCTGAAAGCGGAAACCAGCATCAACAAAGAGATTGGTCTGGAGTTCAAACGCGACGGCTGGCTGGCGGGTGTGACCTGGTTCCGTAACGATTATCGCAATAAGATTGAAGCGGGCTATGTGGCTGTAGGGCAAAACGCAGTCGGCACCGATCTCTATCAGTGGGATAACGTACCGAAAGCGGTGGTTGAAGGTCTGGAAGGATCGTTAAACGTACCGGTTAGCGAAACGGTGATGTGGACCAATAACATCACTTATATGCTGAAGAGTGAAAACAAAACCACGGGCGACCGTTTGTCGATCATCCCGGAGTATACGTTGAACTCAACGCTGAGCTGGCAGGCACGGGAAGATTTGTCGATGCAAACAACCTTCACCTGGTACGGCAAGCAGCAGCCGAAGAAGTACAACTATAAAGGTCAGCCAGCGGTTGGACCGGAAACCAAAGAAATCAGTCCGTACAGCATTGTGGGTCTGAGCGCGACCTGGGATGTGACGAAGAATGTCAGTCTGACCGGCGGCGTGGACAACCTGTTCGACAAACGTTTGTGGCGTGCAGGTAATGCCCAGACCACGGGCGATCTGGCAGGAGCCAACTATATCGCCGGTGCCGGGGCGTATACCTATAACGAGCCGGGACGTACGTGGTATATGAGCATTAATACTCACTTCTGATGCTAACGTCAGATTGTTGACAAAGTGCGCGTAGTTCATGCCGGATGCGGCGTGAACGCCTTATCCGGCCTACAAAAATCTTGCCAATTCAATATATTGCAGGACCACGTAGGCCTGATAAGCGTAGCGCATCAGGCAGTTTTGCGTTTGTCATCAGTCTCTAATATGGTCGACATGAAAACTACGCATACCGCCCTCCCCTTTGCCGGAAATACGCTGCATTTTGTTAAGTTCGATCCGGCGAGTTTTTGTGAGCAGGATTTACTCTGGCTGCCACACTACGCGCAACTGCAACACGCTGGACGTAAACGTAAAACAGAGCATTTAGCCGGACGGATCGCTGCAGTTTATGCGCTGCGGGAATATGGCTATAAATGTGTGCCCGCAATCGGCGAGCTACGCCAACCTGTGTGGCCTGCGGGGGTATACGGCAGTATTAGCCACTGTGGGGCTACGGCATTAGCCGTGGTATCTCGTCAACCGATTGGCATTGATATTGAAGAAATTTTTTCTGCGCAAACAGCGGCAGAATTGACAGACAACATTATTACACCAGCAGAACACGAGCGACTCGCAGAATGCGGTTTAACCTTTTCTCTGGCGCTGACACTGGCATTTTCCGCCAAAGAGAGCGCATTTAAGGCAAGCAAGATACAGGCCGCTCAAGGTTTTCTGGATTATCAGATAATTAGCTGGAATAAACAGCAGATCATCATTCGACTAGAGGATGAGCAGTTTGCTGTGCACTGGCAGATAAAAGAAAAAATAGTCATAACGCTGTGCCAACACGATTAATTGACAACATCTGGTACGATTCGCCGCAGCCATTACTGACCGCGGGCGAAAGTGTAAAGCAGGTGCCTTACCATCCTGACCTGACAACCGGATATGCGGGGATTGCTCCCATAAGCGCTAACTTAAGGGTTGAACCATCTGAAGAATGCGACGCCTCGGTGCCTCGTTAAGACGATGCCTCGCGTTCTTCAATTGCGTTTTGTAGGCTGTCAGGGA